>NZ_JBHXLO010000010.1:0-248757 GCF_042721395.1 Lentzea sp. NPDC058450 | reverse complement strand
TGCTAGCTTCTCGAGCTCGGCCGGGCGCTTTTCAGCCCGGCCTTTTCCGGCCGATGAGCGCCTCGCAAGGGCCCCGAAGTCAAGCCCCAATCGCAACCCCCCAGGTCTTTCGTCGAGACCCGCGCAAGCACCCTCGCAACCGCAGCCCAACCAACAAAACGCAACCAACCCCGCTGGAACGCGACCAACCCAACGAAACCGGCACCCGCACGACCGCGACTCGACCCGCACCCCACCCCCAAGTCCCAGACTCACATCCCAGCGGCTGGACTTCACCCACTCAGGTGACGCCCACGTCCACCCCGCCGCCGTCCCATACTCCAAGACGACACGGGTGACCTGAGCCACCCGCCGGAATCCGGACGCAAGCCCCCTGTCTATGCTCGTTAACAGTCCGGACACATTGCGGTGCTCCGGTCGGCGCGGGCCAGCCGCCCCCGACCACGCCCGCGCCCCACGATCCGACCCTTCCTGGGAGCGATGTCCGTGAGCAACACGAGCCGACCTGTTGTCCTCATCGCCGAGAAGCTCGCGCCGTCCGTCCTGGACGCTCTCGGCGACGGCGTAGAAGTCCGCCACGTAGACGGCACCGATCGCGAAGCCCTCCTGACAGCGGTCGCGGACGCCGACGCGCTGCTCGTCCGCTCCGCCACCCAGGTGAACGCCGAGGTCTTCGCGGCCACCCGCAAGCTCAAGGTCGTGGCCCGCGCCGGTGTCGGCCTGGACAACGTCGAGGTGCCGGCGGCGACCCAGAACGGCGTGATGGTCGTCAACGCCCCGACCTCCAACATCGTCAGTGCCGCCGAGCACGCCGTCGCGCTGCTCCTGAGCGTCGCCCGGCAGATCCCGGCCGCGCACGAGACGTTGCAGAACCACGAGTGGAAGCGCTCCAAGTTCAACGGCGTCGAGATCAACGGCAAGACGGTCGGCGTCGTCGGCCTCGGCAAGATCGGCCAGCTGTTCGCGCAGCGCATCGCCGCGTTCGGCGTCGAGCTCATCGCCTACGACCCGTACGTCAGCGCCGCCCGCGCCGCTCAGCTCGGCATCGAGCTCGTCAGCCTCGAGGAGCTCCTCGAGCGCGCCGACGCGATCAGCATCCACCTGCCGAAGACGCCGGAGACCAAGGGCCTCATCGGGTCGGAGCAGCTGGCCAAGGCGAAGCGCGGCGTCATCATCGTCAACGCGGCCCGCGGTGGCCTCATCGACGAGGCGGCGCTGGCCGAGGCCGTGAAGGAGGGCCAGGTCGGCGGTGCCGGTGTGGACGTCTTCTCCACCGAGCCCACGACCGAGAGCCCGCTGTTCAACGTTCCCGGCATCGTCGTCACGCCGCACCTCGGCGCCTCGACGGCGGAGGCCCAGGACCGCGCGGGCACCGACGTCGCGAAGAGCGTCATCCTCGCGCTGGCCGGCGAGTTCGTGCCGGACGCCGTCAACGTCCAGGGCGGCGCGGTCGGCGAGGAGGTGCGCCCGTACCTGCCGCTCGTGCAGAAGCTCGGCACCGTCCTCAGTGCACTGTCGCCCAAGGCGCCGACCAGCGTCACGGTCGAGGTGCGCGGCGAACTGTCCAATGAGGACGTCGCGATCCTGCCGCTCGCCGCGCTGCGCGGGGTGTTCAGCAAGGTCGTCGAGTCGCAGGTGACGTTCGTGAACGCGCCGAGCCTCGCCGCCGACCTCGGCGTGAGCGTCGACCTGGTCAAGGAGCCCGAGAGCCCGAACCACCGCAGCCTCGTCACGGTCAAGGCCGTGCACGCGGACGGCAGCACGTTCAGCGTCTCCGGCACCGTCAGCGGCATCGCCCAGGTCGAGAAGCTGGTGAACATCAACGGCCGCAACTTCGACCTGAGGGCCGAAGGCACCGTGCTCCTGCTGGAGTACCCGGATCGTCCGGGTGTCATGGGCACGGTCGGCACGCTGCTCGGCGAGGCCGGCGTGAACATCGAGGCCGCGCAGATCAGCCAGACCGGCGCCGACGCCGTCATGGTGCTGCGCGTGGACCGCCCGGTCGACACGCAGGTGCTCGACCCGATCGGTGCCGCCGTCGGTGCGCGCACGGTCCGCTCTGTCGACTTCGGATAGTCACGACAAACCGGGAAGGGGACGGACAAAGTCCCCTTCCCGAGTACATCGTCATTCACAACGAAGTCGTAACAGGCAACTATCCGTAGACAACATTCATACTTTCGGGGCAGTCGCAAAGACACGATCAGCGATTAGCGTCCCCACGAGGTTGACCCGGTGCCGTAGAGGGCACGGCACATCTGGATGCGGGTCGAAGGCACACACCTCGGTTGGGGCAACGTTGTGAAGAGACGATCGAGTTTGGTGGTGTTCTCTGCCATCACCACACTGCTGATCGCACCCGCCACCGCACAGGCGCAGAGCCCAGAGCTCGCGCAACCGGTCAAGGGCGCGCACGGGCTGGACGCGGAAGCGTTGCAGCTCAAGGTTTCTCCCAGGCTGAACCAGACTGGCACGGTCACCGCGTTCGTCGCGCTCGACCGCAAGCCGGCCGTCGACGCGTTCGACGAGAAGAAGAGCCAGGGCAAGGAAGTCGCGAAGCAGGCCGCGAAGCAGGCCAAGAACGACGTCGCCGCCACCGCGGACCAGGTCGTCGGCCAGCTCAAGAGCGCCGACAACAAGACCGAAGAGCTGTACCGCACGTCCAACGGCGTTCCCGGCGTCGTCGTGAAGGCGGACGCCCAGAAGGTGCGCGACCTGGCCCAGCGCCCGGACGTGCTCGCGGTCTACTCGGTCGTGCCGAAGAAGCGCCAGAACTCGAACGCCGTCCAGCTCACCAGGACGCTCAACGTCTGGCAGCAGTACGGCAAGCTCGGCGACGACATCCGGGTCGGCATCATCGACACCGGCGTCGACTACACGCACGCCAACTTCGGCGGTCCCGGCACGGTCGAGGCGTTCAAGGCCGTCGACCCGACCAAGGCCGACCCGAACTTCCCGACCGCCAAGGTCGTCGGCGGCTACGACTTCGTCGGCGAGACCTACGACGGCGAGAGCACCGACCCGGCGATCAACACGCCGAAGCCCGACCCGAACCCCATCGACTGCAACGGCCACGGCTCGCACGTCGCGGGCACCACGGCCGGTTTCGGTGAGAACGCCGACGGCAGCACGTTCAAGGGCGACTACACCAAGCTCGACGCCGACAAGCTGAACGCGATGAAGATCGGCCCCGGCACCGCGCCGAAGGCCCAGATCTTCGCGCTGAAGGTCTTCGGCTGCGAGGGCTCGACCAACGTCACGTCGCAGGCGCTCGACTGGTCGCTCGACCCCGACGGCGACGGCGACTTCTCCGACCACCTCGACGTGGTCAACCTGTCGCTCGGCTCCGACTACGGCGCCCCGGACGACCCCGACAGCCTCTTCGTGAAGAAGCTGTACAAGGTCGGCGTCATGCCGGTCTTCTCCGCGGGCAACGGCGGCGACCTCTACGACATCGGCGGCTCGCCGGGCAACACGCCCGAGGCGCTGACCGTCGCCTCCGTCCGCGACTCGTACGTGCTGCGGGACGGCGCCGAGGTCAAGGGCCAGGGCCAGAAGCCCGGTCAGTACAGCCAGAACTTCACCGGCTACCTCGGCTACAACAAGGAACTGCCGGTCGCGAAGGTGACCCAGGCGGGCAACGCCGACGGCTGCCTCCCGATCACCGACGCCGCCGTCGCGGGCAAGTTCGTGTGGCTGGAGTGGGACGACAACGACGCCACGCGTCGCTGTGGTTCGGCCGCCCGCGCGAACAACGTGCAGGCCGCCGGTGGCCAGGGCGTGCTGCTCTCGTCCACTTTGGAGAACTTCGCGGCGGGCATCGCCGGCAACGCGGGCATCCCGATGTTCCAGTTCACCGGCACCGCCACCGCGGCGATCCGCCCGGCGCTGGACGCGGGCACGCTGGTCGTCCGCCTCGCGGGTGACCTGCGCACCTCGACGCCGACCTACGACCAGTCCATTTCGGACACCCCGAGCTCGTTCACGAGCCGCGGCACCCGCAGCGGTTCGATCAAGCCGGACGTCGCGGCGCCCGGTGACACGATCTCGTCGACCGCCGTCGGTTCCGGCAACGACCGCCTGGTGATCTCCGGTACGTCGATGGCGTCCCCGCACGTCGCGGGCATCGCCGCCCTGGTCCGCCAGGCGCACCCGGACTGGACGCTCGAGGAGGTCAAGGCCTCGATCATGAACACCGCCGGTGCGGACGTGAAGGAGAACGGCAAGACCTTCGCCCCCAACCGGGTCGGCACCGGCCGCGTGGACGGCAAGTCCGCGCTCGACAACCAGGTCCTCGCCTACGTCGAGGAGGACAACGGCTACGTCAGCGCGAACTTCGGCGTCGTCGAGGTCGCGAAGGCGCTCGAGAAGTCCAAGACCATCAAGCTGGTCAACAAGTCCACGAAGTCCGTGGAGTACAAGGTCGGCTACACCGCGGCCACGACGATCCCCGGCGTGAGCTACGTCCTCTCGCAGGACAAGGTGAAGCTGAGCCCGCGCGGCATCGCGAAGGTCAAGGTGACGCTGAAGATCACCGACCCGAAGGCGCTGCGCAAGACCGTCGACTCGACCGTCGAGCCGAACCAGCTCGACGTGCCGCGGCAGTTCCTCGCGGACGCCTCCGGTCGCGTGACCTTCACGCCGACCGCCGGTGCCACCGTGCCGCTGCGCCTGTCGGTGTACGCGGCCCCGAAGCCGGTCGCGGACATCAAGACCGCGTCGTCGCTGAAGTTCTCGGGCAACAGCAAGCAGGCCGTCCTGAACGTGACCGGCAAGGGTCTCGACCAGGGCACCGGCTCGCAGGCGTACCGCTCGCTGATCAGCGTCCTGGAGCTCCAGGCGCAGTCGCCGAAGCTGCGCGACTGCAAGCGCAACGTCACCGAGAACTGCGCGCTCAACGAGACCGCCAAGGGCGGCGACCTCCGCTACGTCGGCGCGGCCTCCACGGCCCCGCTCGCCAAGGCGCAGGGCAAGCCCGAGGAGGCGCTGCTCGCGTTCGGTGTCGCGACCTGGGGCAACTGGTACAACCTGGGCAAGAACACCATTCCGTTCGTCGACATCGACACCAACGGTGACGGCACGGCGGACTTCGAGGTGTTCGCGACCCGCCTGACCGACACCGACCTGCTGGTCGCGTCCACCGTGGACCTGAAGACGGGCGAGACCGTCGACATCCAGGGCGTGAACGGCCTGTTCGGCGACGTCGACGCGAACGTCCAGGACACCAACGTCGTCGTCCTGCCGGTGCTGCTCAGCGCTCTCGGCATCGACGCGTCGAAGGACTCGGCGCGCGTCTCGTACACCGTCGGCACCGCGGGCTACTACCCGGCGCCGGGCAACGCGAACAAGCTGATCGACGTGGTCGACCGCAAGCTGTCCTACGACCCGCTCAAGCCGGGTCTGTGGGCACAGGGCGGCGGCGACGCGGCGCTCTCCTACCTCGCGAAGCCGGGCACGGCCCTCGTCGTCAACAAGAACGAGGCGTCGCTGAAGGCCGACAAGTCCGACGGCCTGCTGGTCCTCAACCACCACAACGCCAACGGTGACCGCGCGTCGGTCGTCCTGGTGAAGTCGGCGGGCAGGGGCGGCTACTAGGTCGGATGTTTTACGGGAGGCCCGGTTCTTCGTTTGGAACCGGGCCTCCCGGCATGTCACGGGCCGGAACTGCCTCCCGTCACCCCTTGACGCGACACCCTTCCTGCGGTCGAGTGACACTCGAAAGTGGGAATGGGCCGTGTGGGTGTCCCGCAGTACGGGAGATAACACCCCGAAGGGGTGTCCGGCATGCGGCGAGCGGCCGCGTTGCCGGTAGCCTTTCGCGGAGGAAAGTAGTCCCACCAATTGGGGACTGACACCTGGGAGGTGTGTGGATGCGGCTCGCAGTGATCCCAGGAGACGGGATCGGGCCCGAGGTCATCGCTGAGGCCCTGAAGGTCCTCGGAGAGGTCGTTCCGGCGGCCGAGATCACTCGCTACGACCTCGGCGCGGCGCGCTGGCACGCCACGGGAGAGTTGTTGCCCGAGTCGGTGCTGGGGGAGCTTCGCCAGCACGACGCGATCCTGCTCGGCGCGGTGGGCGACCCGTCGGTGCCGAGCGGAATTCTGGAGCGGGGCCTCCTGCTGAGGCTGCGCTTCGAACTCGACCACCACGTGAACCTCCGCCCGGCTCGTCTCTACCCCGGTGTCCGCAGCCCGCTCGCGGACCCGCCGGAGATCGACATGGTGGTGGTGCGCGAGGGCACCGAGGGCCCGTACGCGGGCAACGGCGGCCTGCTCCGCAAGGACACGCCGCACGAGATCGCGACCGAGGTCTCGCTGAACACCTCGTTCGGCGTCGAGCGGGTGGTCAGGGACGCGTTCGCGCGTGCCTCGAACCGCCAGCGCCGGCACCTGACGCTGGTGCACAAGACGAACGTCCTCACGCACGCCGGCTCGTTGTGGTCGCGCGTCGTCGAGGAGGTCTCGCTGCAGCACCCGGACGTCACCGTGGCCTACCAGCACGTGGACGCGGCGACCATTCACATGGTCACCGACCCGGGCCGCTACGACGTGATCGTCACCGACAACCTGTTCGGCGACATCCTGACCGACCTGGCCGCCGCCGTCACGGGTGGCATCGGCCTGGCCGCGTCGGGGAACATGGACGTCACCAGGCGCAACCCGTCGATGTTCGAGCCGGTGCACGGGTCCGCCCCGGACATCGCCGGCCAGGGCATCGCCGACCCGACGGCCGCCGTGCTGTCGGTCGCGCTGCTGCTCGACCACCTCGGCGAGCACGAGGCGGCGCGCCGGATCGAGGCCTCCGTGGCGTTCGACCTGGCGACGCGCGACCACCAGTCTCCGGGCGCGACCTACGCGATCGGCGACCGGCTCGCGGCACTCGTGTCGTCGAACGTGCGCACGGGCTGAGTTCGTTTCAGACGTTTTGAAGCCCCGGCCGGATGGTTCCCGGCCGGGGCTTCGGCGTTTCTCCGCGCGATCAGAGCTGGCCGTTGGCCTCACGCCACGCGCGCTCCTTCTGGATGTACTCGTTGTCCTGCGGGAACTCGTCGATCGACGGCACGCGGCGGATCTCGGTCTTGAAGCCGGGGCCGGTCATCGGCATGCGGCGGGCCCACTCGATCGCCTCCTGGATCGAGGCGACGTTGAGCAGGTAGAAGCCGTTGAACAGCTCCTTGGTCTCGCCGTACGGGCCGTCCGTGATGACCGCGGGCTCGGCGGAGTAGTCGACGACGACGCCCTCGGACGGGTCGGAGAGGCCCTCGGCGGCGAGCAGCACGCCGGCCCGGATCAGCTCCTCGTTGAACGCGCCGACGGTCTCGAGCATCTTGTCGAAGTCGAACTCGCCCATGTTGGCGAAGGCCTCGTCGGTGGCGCGCATGATCAGCATGTACTTCACGGTGGTTCTCCTTGCGTCTCGTTCGTTGACGTCCAGAGGTCGAACGGGTGCCCCGCCGGATCGACACGCACCCAGAACTTTTTTGAAGTTTTCTTTTCGTGCAGGTCAGAGGCTTGCATACGGGCGGCCCGGTGTCGCAGCCGAGATGCGCCTCACGTCCGCCGTCGCACGGACGGGTGATCGTGTCGGGTTAGAGTGCTTTCGTCGTGCATGGGGGAAGTCCGGTCTGAATCCGGCGCTGACCCGCAACGGTAGGTCTCTCTGTCGAGAGGGACGAGCCCGAATACCCGCGCACGGTGCAACCAGGAACTCCTGCCGTGGACTGCGGGAAGGGCATCAGTGATCGGGAAGATCAGCGCGCTCGTCGGCGTGCTCGCCGTCAGCATCGTCGCGGGCGTGGCACTCGGCCCCGTGTCCGTTCCGTTCGACGTCACCCTGGACCTGCTGTGGGCGGCGTTCACCGGCGGCACCGTCCCGGCCGACCTCGCCGGCCAGTACCACATCGTCTGGGACATCCGGCTGCCGCGCGTGCTGCTGGCCGCGGTCGTCGGGGCCGGGCTGAGCGCGGTCGGCGTCGCGATCCAGGCGATGGTCCGCAACGCCCTCGCCGATCCCTACGTGCTGGGCATCTCGTCGGGCGCGAGTGTCGGCGCGACGGCCGTGGCGACGCTCGGCGTCCTGTCCGGGCTCGGCGTGTACGCGCTCTCGGTCGGGGCGTTCGTGACCGGCCTCGGCGCCACGGCTCTGGTCTACCTCACCGCACGCACGAGCCGAGGGCTCACACCGTTGCGGCTGGTGCTGACCGGAACCGCGCTGGCGTACGGGTTCTCGGCCGTCGCGATGCTGCTGGTGTTCCAGGCGCCGCACGGCGAGGCGGCGCGCAGCGCGATGTTCTGGTTGCTCGGCAGCCTGGGCGGCGCGACCTGGACGCAGTTGCCGATCGCGTTCGTCGTGACCCTGGCCGGCGTCGCCTACCTGATGACGCGCGCCCGGCAGCTGAACGCGCTGGCGATGGGCGACGAGACCGCCACGACGCTGGGCGTGTCCGTCAACCGGTTCCGCACGCAGCTGTTCATCGTCACCGCCGGCATCACCGGGGTGCTGGTGGCGGTCAGCGGCGCGGTCGGGTTCGTCGGCCTGATGCTGCCGCACCTCACCCGCATGGTCGTCGGCGCCGACCACCGCAAGGTCCTGCCGCTCGCGCCCCTCGCCGGAGCGTCGTTCCTGGTCTGGGTCGACGTGGCCGCCCGCATGCTGGCGGCGCCGGAGGAGCTCCCGCTCGGCGTCATCACCGCGGCGGTCGGCGTGCCCTGCTTCATCTTCCTGATGCGGCGCCGCACCTACGTGTTCGGAGGACGCTGATGCGCGTCGAGGTCGACCAGGTCACCGTGGCCGGGATCATCTCGGACATCACGCTGCACGCGGCCGACGAGGTCGTGGGCGTCGTCGGCCCGAACGGCAGCGGCAAGTCCACGACGTTGCGCTGCGTCTACCGCGCCCTGAAACCGACCACCGGCACCGTCCTGCTCGACGGCGCGGACGTCCACAAGCGACAGAACGTCGCCCGCGACCTCGCCGCCCTGACGCAGGAGTCGCAGGTCGAGTTCGACTTCACGGTCACCGAGGTCGTGGAGATGGGCCGCCTGCCGCACGACCGCTCACCCCGCGACGCCGCCGTGGTGGCCTCCGCACTGGACACGGTCGACGTCGCGCACCTGGCGTCGCGCAGCTTCCTCAGCCTGTCCGGCGGCGAACGGCAACGGGTCCTGATCGCCCGCGCCCTGGCCCAGGAACCGCGCGTGCTCGTGCTGGACGAGCCGACCAACCACCTGGACATCCGCCACCAGCTCGAAGTGCTGTCGCTCACCCGAGGCCTCGGCGTCACGGTGCTGACCGTGCTGCACGACCTCAACCTCGCCGCGTCCTACTGCGACCGCCTCTACGTGCTGGACGAGGGTGCGCTGGTCGCCTCCGGCACACCGGACGAGGTCCTGACGCCCGAGCTGATCGCCAAGGTCTTCCACGTCACCGCACACGTCGTGCGCCACCCCACCACGGGAGTTCCCCAGCTCCTGTTCGACCAGGAGGTCATTTCTTGAGAACCGCGCTCGTCGCTTCGTTGGTCCTGCTCGTGTCCGGTTGCGGCGCCACCGTCGCCTCAGCCCCTGCCTCCGCGGACCCGGTCACCATCACCAACTGCGGCGCCGAGGTCACCTTCGACTCGGTTCCGTCCAAAGTGGTCACCAACGACACGGGCATCACCGAGATGATGTTCGCCCTGGGCCTCAAGGACCGGATGGCCGGCTACGTGATCAACGGGGTCGACACCGTCGACGTGCGGACCTCGCCGTGGAAGGCCGACTTCTCGTCGTCGAAGCACCTGTCGGACAAGATCTCCAAGGAGGTCGTGCAGGGCGTCAACGCCGACCTGGTGTTCGCCGGGTGGAACTACGGCTTCTCCGAGAGCACCGGGTTCACGCCGGACGCGTTGAAGGGGCTGGGGATTCCGACCTACCAGCTGACCGAGGCGTGCCGGAACGGCGTGGGGAAGCAGCGGGGGATCATGCCCGCGCTGGACGCGTTGTACACGGATCTGCGGAACCTGGGGAAGATCTTCCGGGTCGAGGCGAAGGCGGAGGAGCTCGTCAAGTCCTACCAGGAGCAGATCGCCGCGGCCGGGAAGTTGATGGAGGGCAAGCCGCGCCCCAAGGTGTTCCTCTACGACAGCGGCCAGGACCAGCCGTTCACGTCCGGCAGGAACGCCGCGCCCCAGGACGTGATCTCGAAGGCCGGTGGGGACAACATCTTCGGCGACCTCAACGACAGCTGGACCACGGTCAGCTGGGAGACGGTCGTGCAGCGCAACCCCGATGTGGTGCTCATCGTGGACTACGCGGACGGGGAGGCGAACACGCCTGAGCAGAAGCAGGCGTTCCTGGAGGGGTTCGCGCCGTTGTCCAACTCACCCGCGGTGAAGGGCAAGAAGTTCTTCTCGTTGCCTTACGCGGCGTTGGTGGAGGGGCCTCGGAACGCGGCTTCGGTGGAGGCGTTCGCGAAGTTCCTGGCCGGGGCGTCCTGACGCTGCGGTTGCGAGGGTGCTTGCGCGGGTCGTGACGAAAGACCTGGGGTGTGCGATTGGGGCTTGACCTTGAGCCTCTGGCGGGATGCGTTCGCGGCCTTCACAAGCCGGGGTTGAAAGCGCCCCGGCCGGACCGGACAGGTTGGCATCCCGCCCCCTCAAGGTAAAGCCCCAATCGCCTTGAGCGGCGTAACCGGCTCACGGGGTGGCATCAGCCCGTTCGGGCTCGCCTGCGGCATCGCGTGCCAGGTTTCGCAGGTGGATGGCTTGCATTGACGACTGCGGTTGGGTGCCGCGTCACAGGCGTGAACCCGTGACCAGATAGTGGGAGATTTCCTCCCGTCGCTTGGTACGCCGAGCTGAGCTGTGGCAGCATCCCGGACATGGCTCAGTTCACCGCCATCATTATTGACGAGCGCGTCGGGTAGTTGCCGCCCCTGGCACCCGACGCGCAGACCTCTCGCATCCCGCGGGGGGTCTTTTTGTTTGCCCGGATGAGGAGATGACCCCGATGGCCGGCCCGACCGACGAGTTCCACGTCTACGACACGACGTTGCGCGATGGCGCACAACGTGAGGGCATTTCGTACTCCGTCACGGACAAGCTCGCGGTCGCGCGGCTGCTGGACGGGCTCGGCGTCGGGTTCATCGAGGGCGGCTGGCCCGGCGCTCTGCCCAAGGACACGGAGTTCTTCGCGCGGGCGGCGGCCGGTGATCTGGAACTGAAGCACGCCAAGCTGGTCGCGTTCGGGGCGACGCGCAAGGCGGGGATCAAGGTCGAGGACGACCCGCAGGTCAAGGCGTTGCTGGAGTCGCAGGCGCCGGTGGTGACGCTGGTGGCCAAGTCGGATCTGCGGCACATCGAACGCGCGTTGCGGACGGACACCGAAGAGAACCTGCGGATGGTGCGCGACACGGTCAGGTTCCTGAAGGAGCACGGGCGGCGGGTCTTCCTCGACGCGGAGCACTTCTTCGACGGGTACGCGTTCTCGCCGGACACCAGCCTCCGGGTGCTGGAGTCCGCTGTGGAGGGTGGCGCGGACGTGGTCGTGTTGTGCGACACGAACGGCGGGCAGCTGCCGTTGAACCTCGCCGACACGGTCGCCGAGGTCGTGGAGAAGACCGGTTTTCGCGTGGGGATCCATTGCCAGGACGACACGTCCTGCGCGGTGGCCAACACGATCGCGGCCGTTCAGGCGGGCGCGACGCATGTGCAGTGCACTGCCAATGGTTATGGCGAGCGAGCGGGTAACGCAGACCTGTTCGCCGTCGTGGGAAACCTCGTGACCAAGCTCGGCATGGAGGTGCTCCCGACCGGGGCGCTGGCCGAGCTCACCCGCGTCTCCCATGCGTTGGCCGAGATCGCGAACATCGCACCCGACACCCACCAGGCTTATGTCGGGTCGTCAGCATTCGCTCACAAGGCGGGTCTGCACGCGAGCGCGATCAAGGTGGATCCGGAGCTGTACAACCACATCGATCCGGACATCGTCGGCAACGACATGCGGGTGCTGGTCACCGAGATGGCCGGTCGGGCGAGCATCGAACTCAAGGGACGTGAGTTCGGGCTCGACCTGGCCGGCCGGGGGAAGGAGGTCGGGACGGCGCTCGCGCGCGTCAAGGAGCTGGAGGCGAAGGGGTGGTCGTTCGAGGCCGCCGACGCCTCGCTGGAACTGTTGCTGCGCGGTGAGCTGTCCGAACTGGACACTCCGCCGTTCACGCTGGAGTCCTACCGGGTCGTGCTCGACCACCGGTCGGACGGGGAGATCGTGTCCGAGGCCACGGTGAAGGTGCACGTGGCGGGGGAGCGGGTGATCGCCACGGCCGAGGGGATCGGGCCCGTGCACGCGCTGGACGCGGCGCTGCGCAAGGCGTTGCTGCCGCACCTGTCCTGGTTGGACGCGGTGGAGCTGGCCGACTACAAGGTGCGCATCCTGACGGAGCACCCCGGCACGGACGCGGTGACGCGCGTGCTGGTGGAGTCCACCGACGGCGAGCGCGAGTGGACGACCGTCGGAGTGCACGGGAACATCGTCGAGGCGTCGTGGCTCGCGCTGTGCGACGCACTCGTGCACAAGTCGATGAGGAATGGATGACCTCGTAAACTGGCACTGTGCGTATTGCCAGGATTGCTCATCCCGCTGGCGTGGCCTTCGTCGCCGTTCAAGGCGACGAGGCCGCGGAAATCGCCGAACACCCCTTCGGCACGCCCACGTTCACCGGCCGGAAGTGGCCGTTGGCCGACGTGCGGCTGCTCGCGCCCATTCTGCCCACCAAGATCATCGGTGTCGGGCGGAACTACGCGGACCACGCGAAGGAGATGGGCAACGAGGTGCCCGTCGAGCCGTTGCTGTTCTTCAAGCCGAACACCTCGGTGATCGGGCCGAACGTCGAGATCAAGCTCCCGGCCGCGTCCGAGCGCGTCGACTTCGAGGGCGAGGTCGCGGTCATCATCGGCCAGCCGTGCCGCGACGTGCCGCGCGCCAAGGCGAACAGCGTGATCATGGGTTACACGATCGCCAACGACGTCACCGCGCGGGATCTGCAGAAGAAGGACGTGCAGTTCACCCGTGCCAAGGGTTTTGACACGTTCTGTCCGTTGGGTCCCTTCATCGAGACCGAGTTCGACCCGTCGGACGTCCGCGTAGTCACCGAGCTCGACGGGCAGGTCAAACAAGACGGACGTACTTCGTTGATGGTGCACGACATTCCGTCACTGGTCGAGTACGTGTCCGCCATCATGACGCTGCTGCCGGGCGACCTGATCCTGACCGGTACTCCGGCCGGTGTCGGGCCGATGACGGCCGGACAGACGGTCTCCGTGACTGTGGACGGCCTTGGCACGCTCACCAATCCGGTCGCAAATAGGTAGCCGTACGGAGCAATCCGGCGTCCGGAAGGTTCCCCGACCGGGTACCCGCGAGTAACTTCCCGGTGTCATGACGGACCTGGCGTCCACCCGTGTGCTGCTGGTCGACGGTTCGCAGCTCATCACCGAAGGGCTGCGGCTTTCGCTGCACCGCACGCATTGCTTCCGCGTTGTGGGCATCGCCCACACCGTGGCCGAGGCTGCGCGGAGCCTCCGCGCCACGCTGGTGGACCTGGTCGTCACGGACTTCGACGTCCCGGGCGCCGGACCGCTGCGCACCGTGCGCGACACGGCGCAGTTCCGGCCGAGCGCCCGCGTCGTCGTGCTGTCCAATGCGGACAGTCCGAGCTGGGCCCGCGCGGCCCTGGACGCCGGCGCGGTCGCCTACCTGCTGAAGACCTCGCCCGTGGCCGAGCTGTTACCGCTGATCGCGGCCGCGGTGCGGGGTGCTCCCGCCACGATCGACGCGCGGGTGGGGTCACTCGCGCGCCTGCCGTCGCGGATGCCTCCGCCTGCCTCGCTCGGCCAGCTGTCGGCACGGGAGTTCGACGTGCTGGCCGAGATGGCGAAGGGAATGGACAACGCGCGCATCGCCCAGCGGCTCTTCATCAGCAACGACACCGTGAAGACCCACGTGAAGGCGATCCTGCGCAAGCTGGGCGCCCGTGACCGCGCCCACGCCGTGGCGATGGTGCTCGGCGAGTCCTCCGAGGCGTTCGTCACGACCTGACGATGGTCTGCGGTGCCCTGCGCGCGAAGTCCGGCGCGTGCTCAGGACGTGGGCCGATCGCCACCATGTAGGCGGGAATCGCCTGCAGCCGCGGGAAGCGCTGAGCGAGCTTCAGCGGTGCGGGCAGCCGGTCCGACGAGATCGTCGCGTTGCCGTCCACCACGCGCTTGAGGAAGGCGCCCTGGATGACCCGCTGCATCGTCTGGATCACCACGGTCGGGAACCACCTGCGGCGCCGCACCTTCGCGAGCTTGGCGCCGCTGACGGTGCCGTCCCGCAACGGCTTCGCGAGCAACGTGGCGGCCGCTACGGCGTCCTGCACGGCCAGGTTGATGCCCACGCCACCGATCGGCGACATCGCGTGCGCCGCGTCACCGATGCACAGCAGTCCGTCGACGTGCCACTGCTTGAGGCGGTCCAGCTTCACGTCCAGCAGCTTCGCGTCGTCGATGCTCTCGATGTGGTCGACGCGATCCGCGAGCCACGGCACGAGCGTGACGACGCGCTCGCGGAACTTCTCCACACCTTCCGCCCGCACCTGCTGATCTGTCCCCTTGCGGATCAGGAAAGCGCACTGGAAGTAGTCCCCGCGTGGAATAAGCACCAGCGCGCTGCCCGCGCTGAACCGGCCGGCGCCGCCCCTGACCTGGTCGCTCTCCTTGCGAGGCAAGCGGAACCACCACACGTCCATCGGCGCGCCGAAGCGGTACACCGGCAGTTCCACGGCGTCGCGCAGGATCGAGCTCCGCCCGTCCGCCGCGACGACGAGGTCCGCGGCGATCTCGCCCTCGTGCCCGTCGACGCGGTCCCGGTACTTCACTCCCGTGACCCTGTTGCCGCTCTTGGTGATCGCGGTGACCTCGGTGTTCATCCGCAACGAGAACGTGGGCTCGAGCCTGCCCGCGTCCGCCAGCAGGTCGAGGAAGTCCCACTGCGGCACCATCGCGATGTGCTTGTGAGGGCCGGGAATCCGGCTCAGGTCGGCGATCGGGATGCGGCTGCCGTCCTCCATCAGCGACTCGATCTTGTCCACCAACTGGTGCGGCACCTGCGCGAACGCCGGGCCGAGCCCCAGTTCGTCCAGCAGCGTGAGCGTGGACGCGTGCACCGTGTCGCCGCGGAAGTCGCGCAGGAAGTCGCCGTGCTTCTCCAGCACCGTGACCTCGACGCCACCCCTCGCGAGCAGCAACCCCAGCACCATCCCGGCAGGTCCGCCACCTACGACGAGACAGGTAGTCCTCTCCATGTCGATCCCCTCTTTTCAACCTCTGTTGAATAAACTCAGCATGCTCTTGATCGCCTGGTGCGTCAAGCGGAGTTCCGAGTGGCGTGGCTCTCGTTTGGGACGGTCCAATGTGGACGGTCTGGTGTCCCAGGCCCCGAATGGGTTGCGGCTGATGTGGAATGTCGTTGTGCGAGCTAGAGTGTCGCGCTCGCGGAACCGCCGGCTGAGACGAAGATCGTTGTCTCGCCGAACAACACTCGACCGGGCGATTGCTTTCGGCGCTCGGAGGAGTCTCACTGGTTCGTTCGGGCCCTCAAGGTCCGCTTGATCGTGCAAGGACCTATAGGAATCACCTCGTTAGCCGAATCGGACGAGGCCCCCTCGCACCTAACCTTCCGGGGTGACAACTGCGTCCCCGACTTTCACGCGTAAGAGAACCGGCGAGATCCGCGCTGTGTGCCTGGACGTCGACGACACACTTGTCGACTACAGCACTTCTTCGCGAGCCGCGTTGGCATCGATGGTCGGTAACGCCGACGCTTGGGCGTTGTGGCAGCGGATCACCGACGACCACGTCTCCCGCCAGCTCGCCGGCGACCTCCAGTACGAGCAGATGCGCAACATCCGCACGCAGGCCTTCTTCGCCGCACTCGGCGAGGACCTGACGCTCGAAGAGGCGACGCGCCGTGAGGTCGGCCGCCAGGAGGTGCTCTCCGCGGGCTGGTGCCTGTTCCCGGACGTCATCCCGATGCTCGACTGGCTGCGCGCCACCGGTCTGCCGATCGCCGCGATCAGCAACGCCTCGGGCCGCCACCAGCGCGTGAAGATCGCCCAGCTCGGCCTCTCCGAGTACTTCGACGCGGTGCTCATCGCGGGTGAGGTCGGCTGCGCCAAGCCGGACCGCGTGATCTTCCACACCGCGTGCCTCGCCCTGGGCGTCCCGCCCGGCGACACCGTCCACGTGGGAGACCGCCTGCACGCCGACGCCATCGGCGCGCGCGACGCCGGAATGCACGGCGTGTGGCTCAACCGCACGGGCCCGACCGGCGGCACCCTGCCCGCGGGCCTGTCGTCCATCACGAACCTGGCCGAACTGCCGGAGCTCGTCGTCTGCGAGCTGTCCGCCGCCAACGCCTGAGGTTCATCGTTGAGACCGGCCCCCACCTGCGCGGATGCGTGTTGGTGGGGGCCGATTTCACTTCTGGTGGGGGCGTGGTCTAGTATTTCTCTCGGCAGCAACGAGGACCTCGGAACTCCTGCGGGACAACGAAGTCGATCGTGAAAGCCAATGGGGTATGGTGTAATTGGCAGCACGACTGATTCTGGTTCAGTTAGTCTAGGTTCGAGTCCTGGTACCCCAGCTGCGAAGGAAGAACTGCCCTCGGGTAAGCTTCCGGAGCTGCTGAAAAGCTAAAGTGTTTGGCAAGAACAGCAACAAACAGAACTAAATAGCCGGATTTGGACCGGACAGAGAGATCTGATAAGGTTCACTCCAGCAAGAAGTTCTAGGGCCCCGTCGTCTAGCGGCCTAGGACGCCGCCCTCTCAAGGCGGTAGCGAGGGTTCGAATCCCTTCGGGGCTACAGAGGTGGATGAGGCCTGTCAGCGGAAAACGCTGACAGGCCTCTTTCGCTTTGTCCTCTGGGGGCCAAGCCCCCAGACCCCCGGCCGGCGGGCTCCGCCCCCGGACCCCCGCCCGTGTGTTGCCCTGATTTGCTCGGTTTGGGCTTCGCTTCGCTCGCCTCGTGGGTGTGGGCTTCGCTTCGCTCGCCGAAACCATCATGGGTGGTGTGGGTCACAAGAATGTGATCGGCCAATTCGGCCCTGTGCCGACCGTCCATTTCCGGCCGGTCGCCCTCGCTTCGCTCAGCGTGTCAGTCGGGCCATTCTCGTTCGCTTCGCCTTCGAGTTCCCGCTCAGATCGCCCATCCCTTCCGGTCTTCGCTGGCCTTCCTGCTCCCTCATTCCTGTCTCTGTCACCTCATCCCCGCCCCCTGCCCCTCCCCGCCTGCGCCCCTCTCCCGCCCCTGACTCGCTTTCCGCTCCATCGGGCCCCGCTCCCACCTTCTCCCCGGCTTGGCGTTGGGCCGTTTGGGGTCGTGCGTGTTGAGACGTCTGTGGCCGCGTGTCGGGGCGGTTAGCTCGGCGTGTCGGGTGGGAAACGGTGAAGGCCGCCTGCCCTTGGTGGGGCGGCGGCCTTCGTCGTGTTGGTGCTTTAGAGGCGGCTCTGTAGGGCTTCGGCTGCTGCCAGTAGGTCTGCTGCCCAGCGGGCGCCTGGGCGGCGGCCCATGCGGTCGATGGGGCCGCTTACTGAGACTGCGGCCACTACGGCGCCTGAGGAGTCCCTTACCGGGGCTGAGACCGAGGCCACGCCTGGTTCTCGTTCCGCCACGGACTGGGCCCAGCCTCGGCGGCGGACTTCCAGGAGGGTGCGTTCGCCGTAGACGGCGTCGGCCAGGACTGCTCGCTGGGTGCCCGGGTCCGCCCAGGCGGCCAGGACTTTGGCGCCTGAGCCCGCCGTCATGGGGAGCCTCGCGCCGATGGGGACCGTGTCCCTGAGGCCCGAAGGCGGTTCTGCCGAGGAGACGCAGACTCGCTGCATTCCGTCCCGGCGGTAGAGCTGCACGCTTTCGCCGGTGATGTCGCGCAGGCGTGGCAGGACCGAGGAAGCGGCGTCCAGCAACGGGTCCGTCGCGCCGCCCGCCAGTTCTGCCAGGGCCGCGCCGGGGCGCCAGCGGCCGTCGGAGCCACGGCGCAGCAGCCGGTGCACCTCCAGGCCCACGGCCAGGCGGTGTGCGGTTGCCCGGGGGAGGCCGGTGCGGTTGCACAACTCGGCCAGGCCACAAGGATCTTTTGCTACGGCGTTCAACACGGCCACTGCCTTGTCCAGCACGCCGATCCCGCTATGCTGTCCCACAAGCCGATACTAACTTCCCAGACAGTGAGAAGTCCAGATCTGTCGGCACGTCCATCATGTGGGAGATGTCGCGATGAGCCGCACGCTCGCGGAGAAGGTGTGGGAGGCACACGTTGTGCGCCACGGAAGTGGTGCGGAGCCGGACCTGCTCTACATCGACCTCCACCTGCTGCACGAAGTCACCAGCCCCCAGGCGTTCGACGGTCTGCGCCTTGCGAACCGCAAGCTGCGCAGGGCCGATCTCACGATCGCCACCGAGGATCACAACGTTCCGACCGTCGACATCGACAAGCCCATCGCGGATCTGGTGTCGCGCACGCAGGTTGAGACGCTCCGGCGCAACTGCGCGGAGTTCGGGGTGCGGCTGCACCCGATGGGCGACTTCGAGCAGGGCATCGTGCACGTCGTCGGCCCGCAGCTCGGCCTCACGCAGCCGGGAATGACCGTGGTGTGCGGCGACAGTCACACGTCCACGCACGGCGCGTTCGGCGCGCTGGCGTTCGGCATCGGCACGTCCGAGGTCGAGCACGTGATGGCGACGCAGACGTTGCCGTTGCGTCCGTTCAAGACGATGGCCATCAACGTCACCGGCTCGCTCGGTGAAGGCGTCACGGCGAAGGACATCATCCTCGCCGTCATCGCGAAGATCGGTACCGGTGGCGGGCAGGGATATGTGCTCGAGTACCGCGGCGACGCCATCGAGGCGCTGTCGATGGAAGCGCGCATGACGGTCTGCAACATGTCGATCGAGGCGGGCGCGCGCGCCGGCATGATCGCACCTGACGACACGACTTTCGACTACATCGAGGGCCGTCCGCACGCACCGTCCGGCGCGGACTGGGACAAGGCCGTCGAATACTGGAAGACGCTGCGCACCGACGACGACGCGACGTTCGACGCCGAGGTTCACATCGACGCGAACGAGCTGACTCCCTTCGTCACCTGGGGCACCAACCCCGGGCAGGGTCTGCCGCTCGGTGCGAGCATCCCCGACCCCGAGAAGATCGCGGACGAGAACGAGCGCGTGGCCGCCGAGAAGGCGCTGACGTACATGGGCCTGGAGCCCGGTACGCCGCTGCGCGACATCCGCGTGGACACCGTCTTCCTCGGCTCGTGCACCAACGGGCGCATCGAGGACCTGCGCGCCGCCGCGGACGTCATCAAGGGGAAGCACGTCGCATCAGGAGTACGGATGCTGGTCGTCCCCGGTTCGATGCGGGTGCGCAAGCAGGCGGAAGACGAGGGCCTGGACAAGGTGTTCCTCGACGCGGGCGCCGAGTGGCGGCAGGCCGGCTGCTCGATGTGCCTTGGCATGAACCCGGATCAGCTCGCGCCCGGCGAGCGCAGCGCGTCGACCTCCAACCGCAACTTCGAGGGCAGGCAGGGCAAGGGCGGCCGGACGCATCTCGTTTCGCCGCTCGTCGCCGCCGCCACGGCCGTGCGCGGCACCCTGTCGGCCCCCGCAGACCTGGAGAACTGACCATGGAAGCCTTCACCACCCACACCGGTGTCGGTGTGCCGCTGCGCAGGTCCAACGTGGACACCGACCAGATCATCCCGGCCGTCTACCTCAAGCGCGTGACCCGCAGCGGGTTCGAGGACGGGCTCTTCGCCGCCTGGCGCGGTGACGAGCACTTCATCCTCAACCAGGAGCCGTTCAAGGCGGGCAGCGTCCTCGTTGCGGGCCCTGACTTCGGCACCGGGTCCTCTCGGGAACACGCCGTCTGGGCGTTGATGGACTACGGCTTCCGGGTCGTCGTCTCGTCCCGGTTCGCGGACATCTTCCGGGGCAACTCGGGCAAGCAGGGGCTCGTGGCGGCGCAGTGCAGCCAGTCCGATGTCGAACTGCTGTGGAAGTTGCTGGAGTCCGAACCCGGCACGCCGGTCACCGTCGACCTCACCGACAAGACCGTTCGCGCCAAGGACTTGGTAGCCCCCTTCGACATCGACGACTACACCCGCTGGCGCCTTCTGGAGGGCCTCGACGACATCGCTTTGACGCTGCGCCACGAGGCCGAGATCAGCGATTTCGAGGGCGAACGCCAGACTTGGTTGCCCACAACGGATCCGCTTCCGGCGGTCTGAGAGGGGGCCGGATTCTCCCCTTGAGAGGGGCGAATCCGGCGCCTCCTGTCCCTCGAAGGGGCGCAATTAGCCACGCCACAACGAAAATTTTGGCGTGGCGATTGGTATTTCTCGCGTTTTGGGCCTACCGTTGCGTTCTAGTCGGCCCAGACGCTTATGGGCCGTGAGCGTCCTGGGAGGGACTGAAGGTGAACAAGGCCCAGCTCATCGAGGCGCTCGCCGAGCGCCTGGGAGACAAGAAGACCGCCGGTGCTGCTGTTGACGGGCTCGTCGATGTGATCGTGCGCTCCGTCAACAAGGGCGAGAAGGTCAACATCACGGGCTTCGGCGTCTTCGAGAAGCGTGCCCGTGCGGCTCGCACGGCGCGCAACCCGCGCACCGGTGAGACCGTGAAGGTCAAGAAGACCAACGTGCCCGCGTTCCGCCCCGGCTCGACGTTCAAGGACGTCATCAGCGGTGCGAAGAAGCTGCCGAAGGCCGTTGCGGCCAAGGCCGCCGCGAAGCCCGCCGCCGCTGCCGCCGCGAAGCCCGCGGCCACCAAGGCTCCGGCGACCAAGCCCGCGACGACCCGCGCGACGACCACGACGCGCACGCGTACGGCTGCGGCCGCCACCAAGGCGCCCGCGACCCGTCGCACCACCACGGCCGCTGCGGCGAAGCCCGCTGCTGCCAAGGCGCCCGCGAAGGCGACCGCCACCAAGGCCGCCGCCGCGAAGCCGGCTGCCGCTGCGAAGGCCCCCGCGGCCCGCAAGACCGCCGCCGCCAAGACGACGGCTGCGGCGAAGCCCGCTGCGAAGCCGGCCGCCAAGGCCACGGCTGCGAAGGCTCCGGCCGCTCGCAAGACGGCTGCCAAGAAGAAGTGAGACGGGCCTCCTGAGGGAGGCTGCGTCACTTCAGCAACTACGCGGAAGGCCCCGGTGTGCGCACACCGGGGCCTTCCGCGTGTCTGTGTGTGGAGGAGAGCCGCAGGCGTTGCAGGGCAGGAAAGGCGTGCTGAGACGCCTGGGAGGTGCTTGGCCAGGCGCGAAAGGCGCGCTGAGCGCCCCAGAGGTGCCTGGCACGGCGGGAAGACAGCTGTCCGCCCCGGCGATCGGTTCGGGCGATGAAGAAGCAGCAATAGGACGGCGGCATCGCCCGGCGGATCTGAGGAATGGTGGCCGCGCCCGGCCGTTGCCCCCGGAGTCAGCGGGGAACCGAGAAGCCGTCCCAGGCGTGAATGTCAGTGGATATGACGATCCCGCAAGCCTGGAGAAGCACCGAACTCCGGACTCCGGCACGGCTTCCGAATTGGCCGGATCGAACTCCCGCACCCGCCAATAGAAATAACGCATGAGGGCCTGCGAACGCCCCCGTCAGAAGCGAAACCGCCGCCTTCCCGGCCGAGTTGGTTGCCAGAGGCGAACTTTCGGCGGTGCCGGGAAGACGGCGGAGTCAGAGCTTCAGGGACGGGGTAGCGGGGAGGCCAGGTAATGGGCCGACACCAGGGTTGGCCAGCGCGAAGGCGAGTCCGAAGTGGACCACGAGCCGAACGGCCTGGTGAAGGCGAGCACCCAGGTGCTGCCCTTCTTGCAGGGGATCTCGTCGAGGCGCAGGCCGCCCAGTTCGGCGAGCGACTGCACGACCGACGGGATCACGCCGCCCTGCGACGAGATGACCGCACGCCCCTCCTGAGCGGCCACCTCCAGCAGCCGCACCAGACCCGCGTCCGGGTCGGGCCAGTAGCCCTCCTCGGACAGGCGGGGCTCCTCGACCATCTCCACGGCCAGGTCCGACGCGACGGCCGCGACCGTGTCCACGCAACGGACCCTGGGGGCCGTGTGCACGCGGGTCGGTGCCCACAAGGGCAACAACGTGCGGAGTGCGTCCGCCTGGCGCCGGCCCGCGTCGGAGAGCGGGCGGAGGTCATCGTCGTCGTGCCACTCGGAACGCTTGCCCGCCTTCGCGTGGCGGACCAGCAGCACGACGAGGAGGTCGGCGGGCAGGCGGGAGAACTCCTCCAGCACGTCGCGGTCCGGTCCGTACGTCAGCAACGAGGACGCCTCGGCGATCGGCAGCCAGCGCAGCTCGTCGACCTCTTCGTTCTCGGCGAACGACCCCGAGACCGCCAGCGCCGCGTAGTAGTCCACGGTCTTCGGCACACCGCGCACCGAGTACGACACCTGACGAAGATGGCGGCCGAGCACGGCGGAGTAACCGGTCTCCTCCAGGACCTCCCGCGCCGCACAGGCGGGGATGGTCTCTCCGTGGTCGAGCTTTCCCTTCGGCAAC
The DNA here is from genome assembly GCF_042721395.1 of Lentzea sp. NPDC058450. Lineage (NCBI taxonomy): Bacteria > Bacillati > Actinomycetota > Actinomycetes > Pseudonocardiales > Pseudonocardiaceae > Lentzea > Lentzea sp. NPDC058450. The sequence goes on along the minus strand of NZ_JBHXLO010000010.1, from coordinate 226,188 downwards.
GACCAGTCGTCATAACGCTGGCGGTGCACCACCGCGACTTCGACGTCACCGTCGGCATCGCGCCAGAGCACCGCCCCAGCAGCTTTGATCACCCAAGAGCTCCGTGCTTGTGGAGAAGTTCCATCTGGTGGTCCCGAACGGACGACCCGTCCGAAGGCGAGGCCTCCCATTCTCCGTCAGCCCGCAGCACCCAGCAGCGCGTGTGGGAGTCGAGCGCGGAGTCGAACATGTCGCCGAGCTGCCGGGTCAGTCGCGGGTCGGCCACGCGCAGTGCGACCTCGACGCGGCGGTCCAGGTTGCGGTGCATCATGTCCGCGCTGCCGATCCAGTACTCGTCGCAGGCGACGAAGTGGAAGACGCGCGAGTGCTCCAGGAACCGGCCGAGGATCGACCGCACCCGGATGTTCTCGGACAGGCCCTTGATGCCCGGCTTGAGGCCGCAGATGCCGCGCACGACCACGTCCACGGGCACGCCGGCCTGCGACGCCCGGTACAGCGCGTCGATGACCTGCTCGTCCACGAGCGAGTTCACCTTGATGCGCACACCGGACGGCTTGCCCGCCTGCGCGTGCTCGATCTCGGCGTTGATCCGGTCCACGATGCCCTTGCGGACGCCGTAAGGAGCCACGAGCAACGAGCGGTACTCGTCCTGGCGCGCGTAGCCCGTCAGCACGTTGAAGAGGTCCGTGAGGTCCGCGCCGATCGTCGGCTCGGCCGTGAGGATGCCGACGTCCTCGTACAGCCGCGCGGTCTTCGGGTTGTAGTTGCCGGTGCCGATGTGGCAGTAACGGCGGATCGTCGAACCCTCCTGGCGCACCACCAGCGACGTCTTGCAGTGCGTCTTCAGGCCCACCAGGCCGTAGACGACGTGCACGCCCGCCTTCTCCAGCGCCCGTGCCCACTTGATGTTCGCCTGCTCGTCGAAGCGCGCCTTGAGCTCCACCAGCGCCACGACCTGCTTGCCCGCCTCGGCCGCGTCGATCAGCGCGTCCACGATGGGCGAGTCACCGGAGGTGCGGTACAGCGTCTGCTTGATGGCGAGCACGTGCGGGTCCGCCGCGGCCTGCTCGATGAAGCGCTGCACCGACGTGGAGAACGAGTCGTACGGGTGGTGCACGAGCACGTCACCCTCGCGCAGGGTCGCGAAAACGCTCTTCGGCGTCTCGCGCTCGCCGAACGCCGGGTGCGTCGCCGGCACGAACGCCGGGTCCTTCAACGTCTTGCGGTCGATGCCGTAGAGCTGCCACAGGCACGACAAATCGAGCAGACCGGGCACGGTCACGACGTCGTGCGGGTCGACGTCCATCTCCCGCAACAACAGTTCGAGCATGTGCTCGGTCATGTCGTCGGCCACCTCGAGACGGACCGGCGGACCGAACCGGCGCCGCGCGAGCTCGCGTTCGAGCGCCTGCAACAGGTCCTCGTCGCGGTCCTCCTCTACCTCGAGGTCCGCGTTGCGCGTCACGCGGAACGCGTGGCACTCGATGACCTCCATGCCGGTGAACAGCTCGCCCAGGTGCGCGGCGATGAGTTCCTCCAACGGCAGGAAGGTCGCCGAAGAGGAAGACCGGTCCGCTTCCACGCGCACGAGCCGCGGCACGTTGTCCGGCACCTTCACGCGGGCGAACCGCTCGCCGCCGCCCTCGGGGTCCCGCACGGTGACCGCGAGGTTCAGCGACAGCCCCGAGATGTACGGGAACGGGTGCGCCGGGTCGACCGCGAGCGGCGTCAGGACCGGGAACACCTGCTCGCTGAAGTAGTTGGAGAGCCTCAACCGGTCGTAGTCCGTGAGGTCGCCCCACGCCACGATGCTGATCCGGTGCTCTTCCAGGCCGGGCCGGATGTGGTCGAGGAACGCGCGGGCGTGCTGCTCCACGAGTTCCTGCGAGCGCTTGGAGATCGCGACGAGCTGCTCGAGCGGCGTGAGCCCGTCCGCGCTGCGCACCGTCAGACCGGTCTCCGCGCGGCGCTTCAGGCCCGCGACCCTGACCATGTAGAACTCGTCGAGGTTCGAGGCGAAGATCGCGAGGAACTTCGCGCGCTCCAGCAACGGCTGCGAGGAGTCCTCGGCGAGCGCGAGCACGCGGGCGTTGAAGTCCAACCAGGACAGTTCACGGTTGAAGTACCGGTCGTCCGGCAGGTCCGTGGGCTGGACGGGCGCCGTCACCGCGGGAGGCGCCGAGGGCACGGCCCGCGTGGGCGCGACGGCCGGCGGCTGCTCCGGTTCCGCTTTGGCACGCGGGTTGGAGGCCCGCCGCGTCGCCGCGCGGGGCTGCCTCTTCGGTGCCGCCGCCGCACGCGGGGTGGCCGCTGCCTTGCTGCGCGTGGAGCGGCGTCGGGAGGGGGTCGCCTTGCCGTCGTTGTCGTCCGTGCTCACGTCACGCATTGTGTCGCAAGATTGCCGTTAGCGCCCCTAACCAGGACGTCCGTCTGGTGAACTCCTCGTCACAGAACAGGCATGCGAAGAGCTGTAACGGCCCCGTCGGGACTACGTTCGAGGGTCACCCGCTGGCCCGGACGCAGCATCCGCCAGCCACCCGCCGTGACGGCCGCCGCACTCACGTCGACGAGGACGCCGTCATCTCGAAGGACGGTGGCGGAGCCATCGCCGTTAAATGTGGACACAGTCGCCTGCACGGAGCAGGAGCCTAGACGTTCGGACCTACACGGTTCGTTCGAGCCGCTGCCAGGGTCGATGCATGAAGGTTATTGCCACGTTGACCGCGGCGACCCTGTTGGCCTTCACCACGGCAGGCCTGGCTTCGGCGGCTTCCGCCGAACCGAAGACCCCGGTGGTGGACAAACCACGACTCCAGGCGGCGGCGAAGAACGTTCGCCTGAAAGCCTCACTTCCCGGTACCGAACGGGCCATCTCGATCGCGTTCGCCCAGTACGGCAAGCGCGACGTGGCGTTCGTGAGCATGGAGACCGGGCTCAAGACGTTCGACGTCAGCGACCTCGACAAGCCGAAACTCCTCGACCACCTCACCAAGGAGGAGATGGCGCTGCCGGGCGACGACCCGACGAAGCGCTTCTGGGAGAACGAGGACATCAACGTCGACCCCAAGCGCAAGCTCGCGTTCCTGGCGCGCGAGGTCAACTCGTTCGGCCGCGCGCTGCCCGGCGACCGCCCGACCGGCAACTACATCGTGTCCGCTGTGGACCCTGCCGACCTCAAGATCCTCAGCTTTCACAGGCAGAACACCGGTCACACCAGCACCTGCGTCAACGACTGCCAGTTCCTCTGGACGGCGGGGCTCGACCGGTCGGACGCCAAGACCGGGCGGATCTTCGTGACGGACATCCGCGATCCGAAGACGCCCAAGGAACTTCCGGTCTCCGTCGACGTCCGGGGCAAGGCGGGCGAGGGGAAGATCACGCACGACGTGCAGGTCGACGCGCAGGGCATCGCGTGGGTGGCGGGCGACGACGGCACCCGCGGCTACTACACGCAGGGCTGGCACCGCGACCCGTTGAGCGGCAAGTACCGCGAGGCGAAGGCGTGGGACCCCGTCCCGTACGCGGGTGGTGCCGTGCCGAAGGCGGACATGCCGACCTCGTTCACGCACAACTCGTTCCGGCCGATCGGCAGGACGCTCGCGGACGGGCCGAAGCCCACGCGGGAGAACCCGGCGGGAAGCCTGCTCCTGCACACCGAGGAGGCGTTCGGCTCGCCGACCTGCAAGACCGAGGGCCGGTTCGTCATCTCCTCGCTGCAGGGCACGCACAACGGTGAGGGTTGGGGCGAGACCCCCAAGGAGATGAGGACCGTCGGCATCTGGAGCCCGGACGACCAGGAGGGCACGATCCCCGGCGACGTCACGTGCTCCGCGCACTACTTCGACGTGCAGAAGAGGATCGTGGCCTACTCCTGGTACAACCAGGGCACGAGGTTCCTCGACATCTCGAACCCCGCCAAGCCGATCCAGATCGGGTACTGGCGGCCGGACACCGCGACCTCGTGGGCGCCGTACTGGCACCGCGACACCGCGTTCGTGGCGGACATCTCCCGCGGCGTCGAGATCCTGCAGCTGGAGAAGGGCGCCTACGAGGCGCAGGCGTCCGGCACTCCGGTGACCCTGACCGCCCACCACGCCAGGGAACTGATCCGGGAGAGCGACCGGGAACCCGTGCCGCTCGCCCCGAACCCGTTCTACGGCTGGGCCTGCCCGATGGTCGCGAACCGCGACGACTCGGACTGCGGCGCGGGAGCCTGCGGCGCACCCTGCTGAGCCACGCCTGCTCGGACAGCGGCTTTCGCGCGCTGGCGGGTGATCACGCGCCGGCCGAGGTTGATCATCGGGATCTCCACGGTCGCGTAAAGAACACTCGCCAGCGCCAGTCCCAATGCCGTGACCACGAAGGACTGGCCGAGACCGGACAAAGCGGGCCAGAAGAACCACGCGATCGTCGCGGCGATCGTCTGCACCAAGTACAACGAATACGACCGCTCACCGACGAACTGCATCGGCTTCGTCGACAGGAATGTCGTCATCGGACCGGGCGCGATCATCGCGGTCAGCAGCACCGCCGTCGCGAGCGCGTACACCGGAATGACCAGCACGTGACCGGGAATTCCGTTGATCCCGTCCAGGAAACCGGACATCGGCTTCACACCCAGGTGCACGGCGACGAATCCGATGGAGACGATCACCTGCGCGACCGGGTTCGTGAGCGGCCGGAGCAGGGCGAATCCACGCGGGCTGTGCAACGCGATCGCGAGCACCACACCGGTCAGGATCGAGAAGTAGTGCAACGGCCAGCCGGGGTTGCTGTGCGCCGTCGTGAAGTTGACCAGCACGAGCGCGAGCAGCATGCCGAGGGCGGCCGCACCGGCGCGGCGACGCAGCACGACGGTGCCGAGCGCGATCGCCACCAGGGGCCAGACCAGGTAGAACTTCTGCTCGATGCCCAGCGACCAGGACTGCCCGTACGGGCTGGCGCCGGCGAACTCGTTGGTGAACGTGAGGAAGTACTTGAGCGCGGAGCCGATCCCGTTGCTGACGAACGTCCCGTACAACAGGGACGCCACGACCGTCACGAGCAGGATCACGAAGTACACGGGGAGAATCCGGAACGCCCTGCGCAGGTAGAACTCGCCGAGCGAAATCCGGCCTGTCCGGTGCTCCTCGCGCAGCATCAGCGTGGTGATCAGGAATCCGCTGAGGACGAAGAACATCTGGACACCGGCCCAGCCCTGAAGCCAGTCGGGGCCGCCGTAGTGGAAGAAGACGACCAGTACCGCGGCAATGGCGCGCAGGCCGTCAAGTGCGGGAAAGCGGCGCAACGCCAGGTAGTCGGCGTGCGTCAATGAACTCATGCAGGAACACCTCGGGGTGGTGCGTCGGGGAAACGACGTCAGGGGGGTACGTCGTTCGGCACAGGGGGATACGGATGTAAAGGTGCCGGGGTTCCCTGTGGCGTTGCTCAAACACACATTTTCGTGGTGTTCGTCACGACCTCGAGCATCGTCAGCACGCGGACAACGAGGACAACCGGTTCAGCGGCGCGGACGCCGCCACGCGCCACCCCTGCCGGGTGAGCGCTCCGCCGTGGACCTCCAGCCAGTACCCGCCTTCGCTGGTGTGCATGGTCGCGCCGCTGCGCACGTCCGTGACGTAGGACGCCTCCGACACCCACGACACGAAGTCGCCGCTGACCCGCGGGAACACGATGCCTTCAGTGCGTGGCACCGACTTGATCGCCGCCAGCCGCCTTGCTTTCTCCCAGCCCTCGCGCCACCCGTGCAGTTCGTCGCCCTGCGTCCACACCACCGTGCGGGCGTCGGAGGCCACGCTGTCTCCGGGGGTCGCGTTCGCCAGTTGCTCGGGCAGCGCGCCCTCCGAACGGAACTTGCCGTCCTGCGACCACACGAGGCCGTCCCCGAGGAACACGGGGGTGCGACCGGGACCGACGACCCTGTCCTTCTTCTTGGCGAGGTCGTAGAGGTGCACGCCCAGGCTGTCCGACCAGGCCGCCTTGCCGTTGTGCACCACGGCACCGCTGTCGCCGATCTTCATGGGCGCACCGTCGTTCCTGGAGTCCCACGCGTAGGTCGTCACGCCGAGGTTCTCCGGGTGAGGTGTCGTGGAGAACGTCACCCAGCGGCCGTCGAACTCGACGCCGGAGAGCTGTGCGTCGTCCTGCACCGCCATGACCTGCTGGCGTTTCTGGCTGTCGCGCAGCACGAGTTCGGTCGTCCGGTTGCGCGTGGTCTTCACCAGCGTCGTGGCGGCGTCCTCGTCGGCGGCGACCACGACGACCTTCTCGTGCGAGCCGGACTCCGTCTCGTTGCGCGCCAGCGCGTCCTTCCAGTTCTGGGGTAAGTCCTTGCGGCACGTGCTGAGCTTGCTCTCGGCCGTGTAGTCGGACGGACGGTCGATCGGAAAAGCGGCGACACAGCCCGCCAAGGCCGTGACGGCCGCCAGCGCGATGAGCGCTCGCATCAGTCTCCCAAGTCGTGGTCACCCCAGATGACCCGGAAGACGCGCGGCGACGGCTCAGGTTGTCCAGGCGGGCAAGGCGTTCGCGGTGTGCGGGCCGAGACCCAGGCCGAGCGCGAGCCGGAGGTCCTCCTCGGTGTCCACGTCGCAGCGCAGTGACGGCCACGGCCCGAGCAACGTGGCCGCGCCCGAGACCTGGTGGTGCCCGGCCGACCCAACGCCGAACCGCGGGTCGAGCTCCCCGCCGGGAGCGGCGAGCAGCAACGTCGTCCCGGTGCCCTGCCGGTCGGGCACGAACGTGCGCCGGCCGCGGGCGGCTTCGAGTGCGGCCTGCAACTCGTCCGATCTGAGCGCGGGCAGGTCGGCCTGGAGCGCGCCGACGCGGGAGGAACGCAGCGTGCGCGCGCCGTGCCGCAACGCCTCGTTGAGTCCGGGCTCGGCGGGCTCGGGCACCGACTCGACGCCGAGTGCGGCCATTTCGGACGCCACCGCCGGGTCGGATGTGATCGTGACCACTCGGCGGACGCCCGGCGTCGCGAGGGCCGCGCTCACGGTGTCCAGCGCGAGCGCGAGCGCCAGCGCGGCGTGGGACACCGGATCTCCGCCGGTCGCGCTGGTCAGCCTGGTCTTGGCCCGGTCCAGGGTCTTCACCGGCACCAGGAGGTCGACTTCGTCTCGCACCTCGCCATAGTCCACGATCTGGCGACTAATGTGCTCTCGGGCGCAGATCAACCGCAGGTGAAGGAGAGGCCTCGTGGCCAAAAGGGAGAAGGGCGGCTTCTGGGTCGGGGTCGCCGCGGCGATCGTCTACCCGCTGTCGGGCCTGCTGGGCAGGCGGAAGTACCTGCACAGCGACCGCATCCCGCGCGAGGGGGCCGCGCTGCTGGTCATGAACCACATCTCGCACCTCGACCCGATCTACGACGCGGTGTTCACGCACCGCAACGGCCGGGTGCCGCACTTCCTCGCGAAGCACAGCCTGTGGAACATCCCGGTGGCCGGGCGGATCCTGCGCGGCGCGAAGCAGATCCCCGTCTACCGTGGCACGTCGGACGCCCAGCAGAGCCTGCGCGCGGCCCACGAGGCGCTGGCGGACGGCCAGGTCGTGGTGATCTACCCCGAGGGCACGATCACCAAGGACCCGGACGCCTGGCCGATGAACTCGCGCACCGGCGTCGCCCGGCTCGCGCTGCAGCACGACGGCCCGGTGATCCCGATCGCCCGCTGGGGCACGGTCGACATCTACGACCACTACAAGAAGAAGTTCCGGCCGTTCCCGCGCAAGACCGTCACCTACCTCGTGGGCGAGCCGATCGACCTCAGCGAGTTCAAGGCGAAGGAAGAGTCCCTCGCGGTGCTGCGCGAGGTCACCGACCTGCTCATGACCGACGTCAAGGGTCTTCTCGCCGAGGTGCGCGGCGTCCCCGCACCCGAGGGCTTCTACGGACCGAGGAAGGCCTGACCATGGCGATCGAACGTGTTGCGGTGCTGGGCTCCGGGTCGTGGGGCACGGCCTTCGCGAAGGTCATCGCGGACTCCGGTCCCGAGGTTGTGCTGTGGGCACGGCGGCAGGAGGTGGCCGCGGAGATCACCGAGACCAGGGTGAACTCCGGCTACCTGCCCGGCATCTCGTTGCCGGCCAACCTCACGTCCACCTCGGACCCGGCCAAGGCGCTGGACGGGGCGGACGCGGTGATCCTCGCCGTGCCGTCGCAGACGTTGCGGGCCAACCTGTCCGGCTGGAAGCCGCTGCTGCCGCCGGACGCGACGCTGGTGTCGCTGTCGAAGGGCGTCGAGCTCGGCACCCTCAAGCGGATGAGCGAGGTGATCCGCGAGGTCGCCGGCGTCGACGAGTCGCAGGTGGCCGTCGTGTCCGGGCCGAACCTGGCCAAGGAGATCGCCGTCGAGCAGCCGACCGCGACGGTCATCGCGTGCACGGACCACGACCGCGCGGTGGATCTTCAGCAGGCGTGCTCCAACTCGTACTTCCGCCCGTACACCAACACCGACGTCGTCGGCTGCGAGCTGGGCGGGGCGTGCAAGAACGTCATCGCGCTGGCGTGCGGCATGGCGGCGGGCATGGGTTACGGCGACAACACCATGGCGTCGATCATCACGCGCGGCCTGGCCGAGACGGCACGGCTGGGCGCGGCGCTCGGGGCCGACCCGCTGACGTTCGCGGGCCTCGCGGGGCTGGGCGACCTCGTCGCCACGTGCGCGTCGCCGTTGTCGCGCAACCGTTCCTTCGGCGAACGGCTCGGCAAGGGCGACACGCTCGCGCAGGCCCAGGAGGCCGCGCACGGGCAGGTCGCCGAGGGCGTGAAGTCGTGCTCGTCGATCCGCGAGCTCGCCAACGCGCACGGCGTCGACATGCCGATCACCGAAGGCGTCCACCAGGTCTGCCACGACGGGCTGAGCGTGCGCGACCTCGGCGCCGCGCTGCTGGGCCGCGACCGTAAGCACGAGCGCCAGTGAGCGACGAACTCGGTGACGGCACGCGCGTCGTCCACTCGGTGTCCGGCGGCGCGGGCGAACCGTTCGGCGTGCAGCCGGTGTTCGCGTCCGCGTTCCACCTCGGTGGCCCGGACACTTACGGCCGATCGGGCAACCCGACGTGGCGTGCGCTCGAAACGGCGCTCGGCTCGCTCGAAGGCGGTGAGACCGTCGTCTTCCCGTCCGGGATGGCGGCGATCTCGACGCTGCTGCGGACCGTGCTGTCCACTGGGGACACTCTGGTCCTCCCTTCGGACGGGTACTTCCTGAGTCGCAAGTTCGTGTCCGAAATGGACGTGAACGTCGTCGAGGCGCCGACGGCCGGGCCGTATCCGTCCTTCGAGGGCGTGAAACTCGTCCTGCTGGAGACGCCGTCGAACCCCGGGCTGGACGTCTGCGACATCGCGGCGCTGGCCGAGCAGGCGCACGCGGCCGGGGCGTTGCTGGCCGTGGACAACACGACCGCGACACCGCTCGGGCAACGGCCGCTGGAGCTCGGCGCGGACATCGTGGTCGCGTCGGACACCAAGGCCGTCGCCGGCCACAGCGACGTCCTCTTCGGACACATCACGGTCTCGTCGCCCGAGCTGGCCACGAGGCTGCGCGACGCCAGGACGTTGAGCGGCGCCATCCCCGGCCCGTTCGAGACGTGGCTGGTGCTGCGCGGCCTGGGCACGCTCGACCTGCGGCTCGAACGGCAGGCGCGCAACGCGGCCGCGCTGTACGAGGCGTTGTCCGGCAAGGTCTCCGGGCTGCGCTGGCCGGGGGCCGAGGCCGATCCCGCGTTCGCGCTCGCGTCGAAGCAGATGCGGCGCTTCAACGGCGTGCTGACGTTCGAGTTGGCATCGGCCGAAGCCGTCGAGGCGTTCATCGCGAAGTCGAGGTTCGTGTCGGCGGCGACGTCGTTCGGCGGCCTGCACTCGACGGCCGACCGGCGGGCGCAGTGGGGCGACCCGGTGCCCGAAGGCCTGGTGCGCTTCTCGGCCGGCTGCGAGGACACACACGACCTGGTGAAAGACGTGTCCCAAGCCTTGGGACTGGATTGACGGAGGGTCCCGGTTCCGGGACCCTCCTGCTCATGTCCTTCAACGCATGTTGCTGTTGTACCTGGCGATAGTCCCGCGTCCTCTTTTCGCGCACTCGCCTGGTTAGGACCTTTCCCCGATGTTCGCCGTTCCTGAGAACAGCGTCGTTCTGCCTGAAAACACCCCGTTGCTGCACCCCGTCCGGGTGGCGCTGGCGTGGGCGGCCGACCGCGACCGCTGGAAGCACCTGCTCCGGTACGACCCCGAGGAGCGCTTCTCGGCGTTGGTCGACAAGACCGACGACCAGGAGATCTGGCTGATGAGCTGGCTCCCCGGGCAGACCGCGTCGCTGCACGACCACGACCACACCTCCGGCGCGTTCACCGTGGTCAGCGGCCTGCTGACCGAGGTGGTGACCACACGCATCCAGGTCGTGCACTCACTGCACGCCGGTCAGTCGCGCGTGTGGGGCCCTGGGTACGTGCACCAGGTCCGCAACGACGGTGCGGACCCGGCCGTGTCGATCCACGTGTACCGCCACGGCACACGCGCGATGACGCCGTACCACTACGACCCGGTCAACGGCCCCGTGCGCTGACGTGCGGCGGTACGTCCTTGTCCGTCTCGTGCGGCACGGGCGCGCCCCACGACTGCAACAGCGGCATGTGCCCGGCCCACACGAGGTTCGCTTCGAGGTCGGACGGCTCCTCGCCGGGGCCGCCCTCGCGCACCTTGACGCTCGCCTCGGTGAGGTCGATCTCCAGCGCGGCCGTCTGCGCGAGCTCCTTCTTGGAGGGCTCACGCGCGTAGTCCCAGCTGCCGGGCGTGACGTGCTCGACGATGACCTTCAGCGCGTGCTGCGGGTCCTCGGCGATCTTCGCGGTGCCGTGGATGATCGCGGACCGGTAGTTCATCGAGTGGTGGAACACCGACCGCGAGTAGACGACGCCGTCCACGAGCGTGACCGCGACGCAAACCTGCTTGCCTTCGAGCATGCTCCTGATGGACCGTGAGCCCGTCGACCCGTGCAGGAAGATGCGGTTGCCGTCCCGGCCGTACGCGGTGGGGATGAGGAACGGCGCCCCGTCGACCTCCACGGCGAGATGGCACACGAGGCCCGCGTCGAGGATGTCGTAGAGCACCTGGCGGTCTTCGACGGCTCGCTTCTTGCCGCGGACGACGGTGCTGCGCGGAGTGGGGGAGAGCTGCACGTCAGAGGTCATGGTTCTAGCCTGAGGCGCCAAGTGGCATTATTGAAGCGCCATTTTCCGTCGATATGAGAAGGCCACTTTGGCTGAGACCGCGCTGCCCGTGGCGCTGGACCGCGAATCCGCCGAACCGCTCGCCGTCCAGCTCGCCGACGCCCTGCGTTCCGCCGCGTCGGAAGGACGCCTGCGCGCGGGCGACCGTTTGCCGTCAACGCGCGCGTTGGCCGACTCGCTCGGTGTGTCCCGCACGGTCACGGCCGCCGCCTATGAACAGTTGCACGCGGAAGGCTGGATCGCCGGACGGCACGGCTCCGGCACCTACGTCACCACGACCCCGCCAGGCCCGCTGCGCAAGCGTTCGCGCAAGCCCGTCGCGCCCGCCATCACCGACTTCGTGGACCTCGGCACCGGCGCTCCCTGGGCCGGTGGCCTCGACCGGGCGGCCTGGCGCCGGGCCTGGCGCGCGGCGGCGGACGCGGCCCCGTTGTCCCGTCCCGAACGCGCGGGCCTGCCCGAGTACCGCGAGGCCATCGCCGAACACCTGCTGCGGCACCGAGGCCTGGCCGTGAACGCCGACCCGGTGCTCGCGACCGGCGGCACCACCGCCGTGCTGACCGAGATCGCGGTCGCGGTGCTCAAACGCGGCGACGCCGTGGCCGTGGAGGAACCCGGCTACCAACGGGCCGTGGGCGTCTTCCGCGCCAACGGCCTTCGCGTGGTCCAGGCCGCCGTGGACGCGGAAGGCCTGCTGCCCGAGGCCGTACCGGCCGGCGTGAAAGCCGTCTACTGCTCGCCCGCGCACCAGTACCCGTTGGGCGGCCGCATGTCGGCTGGCAGGCGGGTGGCGCTGGTCGAACGGGCGCGCCGCGACGGGTGGCTGATCATCGAGGACGACTACGACGGCGAGCTCCGCTACGACGTGGCGCCGCTGCCGTCACTGGCCGCGCTGGCCCCGGACGTCGTCGTCCACCTCGGCACCACCAGCAAGATCCTCACCCCGACCCTGGGCGCGGGCTGGATGGTCGCGCCCGAGCACATCGCCACGACGATCCTCGAACACCGCGACCTCACCGGCACCAGCCCGGCCGCCGCTGGGCAACGCGTGGTGGTCGAACTGGCGCGGATGGGGGATCTCGGGCGGCACCTGCGCAAGCTGCGCCGCGAGCTGTCCGAGCGCCGGGCGTTGATCGTGGACACGTTCGCCGAGGCCGGCATCAAGATGCTCGGCGACGACGCGGGCGCCCACGTCGTGGTGCTGCTGTCGTCGCTCGACCGCGAACGCGAGGTGATGCGGCTCGCGCTGGAGCGCGGGCTGCGGGTGGACGGGCTGGCGCGGCACTACGTGAACAGGCCGAAGTTCCACGGCCTCGCGATCGGGTACAGCGCGTGCTCGCGGGAGCAGCTGGCGGGGGCGTTGCCCGTGCTGACCGAGCTGCTCACAGCGGTGTGATCTCCAGTACGAGGCGAGGCCAACTGTCTGGTGGGCACAATCGCCCAAACGGGTAGGGTCGCCCGCATGACGCAGCGCAAGACGAGGGTGGCCGTGGTCTTCGGCGGCCGCAGCTCCGAGCACGAGGTCTCCTGCCAGTCCGCCAAGAGCGTCCTGCCGCACCTCGACGCGGAGCGGTTCGACGTGGTGCCCGTCGGCATCACCCCGCAGGGTCAGTGGTCGCTCGGCACGGACCCGGCCGCGCTGGAGCCGGGCGCCGGCAACCTCCCCACGCTGCGCGACCGGACCGTCGTGGCGGTCGAGCCCGGGGTGGCGCTCAAGGACGTCGACGTCGTCTTCCCGTTGCTGCACGGTCCATGGGGCGAGGACGGCACGATCCAGGGCCTGCTGGAGCTCGGCGGCCTGCCGTACGTCGGACCGGGTGTGTTCGCGAGCGCGGCCGTGATGGACAAGATCTTCGCCAAGAAGCTGCTCGCCGCCGAGGGAATCGAGGTCGGCAAGTTCGTCGCCCTCGACCGTGCCGCGACGACGTTGACGCTGGACGAGCGCGAGCACCTCGGCCTGCCGGTGTTCGTGAAGCCGTCGCGCGCCGGGTCGTCCGTCGGCATCTCGAAGGTGTCCTCCTGGGACGACCTGGACGCCGCGATCTTCGAGGCGCGTCAGCACGACCCCAAGGTCATCATCGAGTCGGCCGTGCCCGCTCCCCGCGAGATCGAGCTCGCGGTGCTGGAGTTCCCGGACGGCCGGATCGAGGCCTCGCTGCCCGCCGAGCTGCGTCCCGTCGGCGACGGCGCCGACTGGTACGACTTCGAGGCCAAGTACGTCAACGACTCCTACGAGGCCGACATCCCGGCGAAGCTCGACGACGACGTCACCGCACGCCTGCGCGAGCTGGCCGTCCGGGCGTTCCGGGCGCTCGACTGCCAGGGACTGTCCAGGGTGGACTTCTTCCTCACCGACCAGGGGGAGATCATCCTGAACGAGCTGAACACCATGCCGGGCTTCACGCCGATCTCCATGTACCCCAAGGCGTGGGAGGCGACGGGCATCGACTTCCCGACGCTGCTGACCACGCTGATCGAGACGGCGATCGCCCGAGGCTCGGGCCTCCGCTAGGGAGCGGTCTTGACCGGCTGTTTGGGCAGCAGGTCGCGCACCGTGGTGGAGATGTCCTGCAACGGTCCGGTGCCCGCGTCGGCGGGCACCGTGAGCGCCACGTACACGCCGCGGTCGACGATCACCCATGTGGAACTGTCCGCACCGGGCAGTTCGAGCCACTGCACGTCGGAGATCACCCGCAGCTGCGAGGTCGCCGACAGCTCGGACGGCCTCGGCAGTCCGCAGCGCAGAACCACCGGATCGTGTTTGGCGTCACCCCACGCCACGGCGGCCGGAGGCGCGGGCGCGGCGAGCTCGCGGCGCGGCAGCATGTCCTTCCCGGACGGCAACCCCACCGGCAGCTTCTCGACCAGGGAAGCGCATTCCGGTGAGCCCGCCGACGGTGCGTCGATCGAGACCAGCGCGAGGGGACCCGTGCGACCGGGCACGTCCTCGGACTGGTTTCCCGTGCCCAGCCACAGACCGAGGCCGGCGACACCGATGGCGAGCACGACAGCCAGCCCGACCGCTGCGAGCAACGGCCGGGACAGCGCTGACGTGGTTTCCTGCTGAGTCACCCGGCTATGACAACACGGGCTGACTAGAGATGGACCACCGGGCAGGTCAACGTGCGGGTGATGCCCTCGACGTTCTGGATGCGCGCGACCACGAGCTGGCCGAGCTGGTCGACGGTCTCCGCTTCGGCGCGCACGATGACGTCGTACGGACCGGTGACGTCTTCTGCGGTGGCTACCCCGGCGATCCCGGAGATCTCGGAGGCGACTGCGGCGGCCTTGCCGACCTCGGTCTGGATGAGGATGTATGCATGCACCACGGCGTGCCCCTTCGTCGCGACAGGTTGGGTCGAGGTAGGAACGTGTCACGCAACGTACCCCAGTTGGGGTTCCGAATGCTCAGATTGGGAGGCAACTTTGCGTCCGGAGCCGCCGCGCGACGCGGAGACGGTCGCCGATGTGGGTGAGTTCACTCTCATCCACCGGGTGACGACCGGTCGGGCGCAGCCGGAGACGACCATCCTCGGGCCGGGTGACGACGCGGCCGTCGTCGCCGTCCCGGACGGACGGGTCGTCGCCTCGATGGACGTCCTCGTCGAGGGTGTCCACTTCAGACTCGACTGGTCCAGTCCTGAGCAGGTGGGCCGAAAAGCGGCCGCGGTGAACCTCGCCGACGTCGTCGCGATGGGAGCGTTGCCGTCCGCGCTGCTCGTCGGTTTCGCGTGTCCCGCGGACACCCCGGCGTCCGTCGTGCAGGGGATCATGGCGGGGTTGTGGGAGGAATCGGCGAAGGCCGGCGCGGGCATCGTCGGGGGCGACATGGTCAGCTCCGCCACGCTGGTGATCTCCATCACCGCCATGGGTGACATGAACGGGCTCGAGCCGATCACGAGGTCCGGCGCGCTCGTCGGGGACGTCGTGGCGGTCACCGGACGGCTCGGCTGGGCCGCCGCCGGGCTCGCCGTGCTCGGCCGCGGGTTCCGTTCGCCGGTCGGGATAGTGAACGCCCAGCGCACCCCGGAGCCGCCGTACGAGGAGGGCCCGAGGGCCGCCGAGGCGGGCGCCACGTCCATGATCGACATCTCGGACGGCCTGCTGCAGGACCTCGGCCACATCGCCGACTCGTCGGGCGTCGCGATCGACATCCGCACGGAGCTGCTGCCGTTGCACCCGCGCCTGCTCGACGTGGCGTCGGCGCTCGGCGGGGACGCCCGGCACTGGGCGCTCACCGGGGGCGAGGACCACGCGCTCGCGGCGACGTTCCCAGGCCCCAAGGCCGTGCCGCCGAACTGGACGACCATCGGCACGGTCCGCGCGGGCGAAGGAGTCACCGTCGACGGCCGGGTGTACGAAAAACCTCCTGGCTGGGAGCACTGGCGCGCGTAAACTGACTTCCTGTGGAACTATTCGCGCGCGCGTATGACCATCCAGACTCGGTCAAGATGATCGCCGACCTCCAGCAGGTCTACGTCGAACGCTACGGCGACGTGGACGTCACGCCGGTCGACCCGGCGCAGTTCGCGGCGCCGCTCGGGTACTTCGTCATCGGCTACCTCGACGGCGTGCCCGTGGCGTGCGGCGGCTGGCGGGTCAACGACGAGCTGGCCGGCGCCGCCGAGATCAAGCGGATGTACGTGGTCGACTCCGCGCGCGGCAAGGGCCTCTCCCGGCTCGTGCTCGCGCATCTGGAGACCGCCGCGCGGGAGCGGGAGCTGGAGCGCATGGTCCTCGAGACCGGGACGCGCCAGCCCGAGGCGATCAGCCTGTACACCTCCAGCGGGTACGAGCGGATCCCCAACTTCGGCGTCTACCGCGACCACCCGGAGAGCCGCTGTTTCGGGAAGTCGTTGTAGGTTCAGGCGCATGGCCATTTATGCGTTGGGGGACTACACGCCGCAGATCCACCCGGACGCGTACGTCCACCCGGACGCGACCGTGATCGGCGACGTGCGCATCGGCGCGTTCTCGTCGGTGTGGCCACAAGCCGTGCTGCGCGGTGACTACGGGCGCATCGTCGTCGACGAGCGCACGTCGATCCAGGACGGCACGGTCGTCCACTGCACCGAGGTCCACCCGGTGCACATCGGATCGTCCTGCGTGGTCGGCCACAACGTGCACATCGAGGGCGCCACCGTCGCCGACGAGTGCCTGATCGCGTCGGGATCGGTGGTGCTCAACGGTTCCATCGTGGAGAAGGGCGCGATCGTCGGCGCCGGCGCGGTGGTCTCGTTCGGCGGCCACGTCCGCGAACGCACGATGGTGCTGGGAGTTCCGGCCCGCGAACGCGCCGGACACGTTGTGCCGGAACGGGCCTGGGAATTCATCGTCGAGAAATACGTGCAGAACATCGCTTTGTACCGGGAAAAGCTCCGCCGCATCGATTAGGTGAGATAGGGTTCACAGCCGTGGCTCGTCCCCTCACTGAAGTTGTCGAAGCCGGTTGGGCTGAAGCTCTCGCCCCCGTTGCTGACCAGATCGCCGCCATGGGTGAGTTCCTGCGCGCGGAAGTTTCCGCCGGTCGCACCTACCTTCCCGCGGGCGAGAACGTGCTGCGTGCTTTCCAGCAGCCGTTCCACCAGGTGAAGGTGCTGATCGTCGGCCAGGACCCGTACCCGACGCCCGGCCACGCGGTCGGCCTGTCGTTCTCGGTCGCGCCGGACGTCCGGCCCATTCCCAAGTCGCTCATCAACATCTACAAGGAATACGCGGAGGACCTCGGTCACCCGATTCCGTCCAACGGCGACCTGACCCCGTGGTCAGAACGCGGTGTGCTGCTGCTCAACAGGGCGCTCACCGTGCAGCCGGGCAAGGCGAACTCCCACCAGGGCAAGGGCTGGGAGGCCGTGACGGAGCAGGCGATCAAGGCGCTCGCCGCCCGTGACGCACCGCTGGTCTCGATCCTGTGGGGCCGCAACGCGCGCAACCTGCGTCCGCTGCTCGAACCGTTGCCCGCCATCGAGTCCGCGCACCCGTCGCCGCTGTCGGCGCACTCCGGGTTCTTCGGCTCGAAGCCGTTCAGCCGCGCCAACGAACTGCTGGAGAAGCAGGGCGCCGAGCCGATCGACTGGAAGCTCCCGTAATTCGCTCCTCCCCGCATGTCCCGCGGCACTAGCGTCGAGGGACATGCGGGGGAATCGAGATCTGAAGATCCTGGCTGCCGGCTCGGCCGTGTCCGAGTTCGGCAGCTCCCTGTCGGTTCTCGTCCTGCTGTTCTGGTCGACGCCCATCAGCCCGTTGCTGGTGGCCGCGATCCTGGTCGCCGAGCTGCTGCCGTTCGTGCTCGGCGCCCCGCTCGCCGGAGTGCTGGTCGACAAGCTGCCGAACCGCAGACTGCTGATGACCTCGCTGCTCCTGCAGGGAGCGGCGATCGCGGCCATCGCGCCCCTCATGAGCCAGCCCCTGCTCGTCGTCGCACTCGTGTTGCTCTCCGGGTGCGGTCGTGCGGTGACCGTGCCCGCGACCTCTGCTCTCGTGCCGCACATCGCGGGCGAGGACGAAGCGACGCGCGGGTACGCGTGGGTCGGCACCGCCCGCAGCCTCGGCAGCCTCGGCGGTGTGACGCTCGGTGCGTTGCTCGCGGGGTTCTTCGGGCATCCCGTGGCGTTGCTCGTCGACGGGGCCACTTTCCTCGTCTACGCCGTGTTGCTGGCGTTCGTGCGTTCGGAACGCAGGCCTTCCGGTGAGCACGCCGCGCGTCCCAGCGCGCTGGCGGGGATTCGGCACGTGCGGCGGGATCCCGTGCTGTTCGCCGCGATCCTCGGTCTGGCGTTCTTCGTCGGCGCGGTCGTGGTGATCAACGTCGCCGACCCCGCGTTCGTGCGGTACGTGCTGCACGGCGACGAGTTCATGCTGGGCGCGATGCAGGCGTGCTGGATGGCCGGCATCCTCGTCGGGAACCGGCTGGCGGCCCGGCTGAGGAGCGTGTCGGAGGTCGCTCAGGCGCTCGCGATCTCCGGAATCACCACCGGGATCGCCGTGCTGATCCCGGCGACGTTCCCGTTCGTCGTGGCCGCCGGGATCGGCTGGGTGATCGGCGGTGTGTCGAACGGCGTCGACAACGTCACGATGAACGCGCTCGTGCGGTTGCGCACGCCTGAGGAGATGCGCGGGCGGGCTTTCGCCGCCGTCGGGTCGTTGGTGACCGGCGCGAACCTGCTGGGGACCGCCGCCGCCGGTGGGTTGCTGCTCGTCATGGGGCCGCGGGCGGTGTTCGCACTCGGTGGCACCGGAGCGTTTCTCTGCGGCGCTGCCTGCCTGGTGTTCGTGCGCCGGGCCCTGAAACGCGAAGAGAGCCCGGCCGTGGCCGAGCTCTCCTCGAACTAAAAACGAACTGTGGCGGTGATCAGCCGCGCACGACCTTGCCGGCCTTCAGGCAGGACGTGCACACGTTGATCCGCTGGCGCTGCGAGGCCGAGACCTTCGCGCGCACAGACTGGATGTTCGGGTTCCAGCGGCGGTTCGTCTTCCGCTGGGAGTGCGAAACCGAATGGCCGAAGCCCGGCCCCTTGCCACAGACGTCGCACACGGCAGCCACGTCAGCCACTCCTTCAGGTTCCTCAAGCGGTAAGTCATGCGTCCCGGTGGGCGCGCAAGCGTGCACAAGCCTCAACCGGGCACGGCAACTCAATGAGGGTAGCCGGTGGGCTCACCCGCGACCAAACCGGGTGGATACTCTCGCCGCCATGCAGGTCATGGATGCGGTCGCGGTGCGCAGGTGGGCGGACGCCTGCGTGCGGTCGTTGGACGCCAATCGGGAGTCGATCGACCAGATCAACGTCTTTCCGGTCCCGGATGGTGACACAGGTACGAACCTGCTGCACACGATGCAGTCGGCGCTGGACGCGCTGCTGCGCTCGCCCATGTCGACGGTCGGGGACGCGCTGTCGGCGCTGGCCCGCGGCGCGCTGGCCGGGGCCCGCGGGAACTCAGGCGTGATCCTGTCGCAGGTGCTCAGGGGCCTCGCGGAGACCGTTCAGGAGGTCTCGCTGGTCACCGGGTCGGCGCTGCGCAAGGGCCTGCACCGGGCCGACGAGCTCGCCACGGCGGCGGTGTCCAAGCCGGTGCCGGGCACGGTCCTGTCGGTGCTGCACGCCGCTTCCGAGGCCGCTCGTGACTGCGCGTCCGACGAGCTGGACGACGTGGTGATGGCGGCGTCACGCGCGGGTGCGGTCGCGTTGGCGGACACGCCCCGTCAGCTCGCCGTGCTGGCGAAGGCCGGGGTGGTCGACGCGGGCGGTCGCGGGCTCGTTGTGTTGTTGGACACATTGGCGGCGGTGATCACCGGCCAGAGCGTGGAAACACCGATAGACGCTCCCTTGCTGCCGCGCACGCCCGAGTCGCTGACGACCGAGCGGGAGAGCGGGTCGTCGGAGTTCGAGTACGAGGTCATGTACCTGCTCGACGAGACGTCCGAGGAGCTCGTCGCCGAGCTGCGGGCCACGTTGAACGGGCTGGGCGACTGCGTGTCGGTCGTGGGCGACGGGGCCTCGTTGTGGACCGTGCACGTGCACTGCAACGACATCGGCGCGGCCATCGAGTCGGGCGTGCGCGCCGGCCGTCCGCACCGCATCACCGTGGCGCGGTTCGCCGACCAGATCGCCGCGCAGGCGTCGCGGTTCGTGCGTGACCGGGCGATCGTGGTGGTGGTGAGCGGCGCCGTGGACCTGTTCCGTGCGGAAGGCGCCACGGTGTTCGACCTCGCTTCTTCTTCGGCGACGCCCACGGACCTGTTGTCGGCCATCGTGTCGACGCGCGCGCGTCACGTCGCGGTCCTGCCCGGTGATCCGGACATCCGCGAGGCCTTGGACGAAGCCGTGGCGTACGCACAGGCCGCAGGGCAGGACGTGGTGGTGGTGCCGACGTTCTCGCCCGTGCAGGCCCTCGCGGCGTTGGCGGTGCACGACTCGTCTCGTCGCGCGGGTGACGACGTTGTCGCGATGGCCGAGGCCTCCGCCGCCACGCGCCGCGGCGAGCTCGCGATCGCCGCCGACGAGGCGATCACGTGGGTCGGCCGCTGCCAGCCCGGCGACCTGCTGGGCATGCTGGACGGCGAGGTCGTGCTGATCGAGCCGGGCCCGGCGGCCGCGGAGTCGTTGATGGACCTCTCGTGCCGCCTGGTCGACCGGATGCTGGCCGGTGGTGGTGAACTGGTGACGGTGCTGCTGGGCGCCGACGCGCCGGACGGCCTGGTCGACGTGCTGGAGGACCACCTGCGGGTCACCCATCCGGAGGTCGAGGTGACGGCGTATCCGGGCGGTCAGCCGGACGCGGTCATTTTTGTCGGTGTCGAGTAGTTCAATGGGACGCGATGATCTCCTTCGACGACAACCTGCAGCCGTTGCTCGGCAAGAAGACCGCCGACGCACTGGAGACCGGCCTCGGCCTCACGACGGTCGGTGACCTGCTGCGCCACTACCCGCGCCGCTACGACGAGCGCGGGAAGCTGACGGACATCCGCTCGCTGGAAATCGACGAGCACGTCACGGTGCAGGCCGAGGTCCGCAAGTGCCAGAAGCGCCAGATGAAGGCGCGCCGCGGCCAGATGACCGAGGCCGTCATCACCGACGGCACCTCGGAGCTGCACCTGGTGTTCTTCGGCAAGCCCGCCTTCGTGGCCGAGCAGGAGCTGCTGCCGGGCACGCGCGCGCTGTTCGCCGGCAAGGTCGGCCGCTACCGGCAGAACCTGCAGCTGGTGCACCCGGCGTTCGAGGTCCTCACCGCGGAGCAGGACGGGTCGTCGTTCCTGCAGGCGTTCCTGCCCGTCTACCCGGCGTCGCAGCACATCAACACGTGGAACATCGCGAACTGCGTGAAGCAGCTCCTGGAGATCTGGGACGGCGTGCCGGAGGACCCGCTGCCCGCCGACTTCCGCGAGGAGCAGGGCCTGATCGGCCTGGAGGACGCGCTGCGGTCGATCCACCGGCCGGAGAGCTGGGCGCAGATCTCCGTGGCGCAGCTGAGGCTGAAGTGGGACGAGGCCCTGGCCGTGCAGCTGGCCCTGGCCCAGCGCCGCAAGGCCTCCACCGCCCGCCCGGCGCCTTCGTGCGTGCGCCGGTCCGGCGGCATCCGCGACGCGTTCGACGAGCGGCTCCCGTTCAAGCTCACCGCCGGGCAGGTCGAGGTGGGCGAGCAGATCGCGTCCGACCTGGAGTCGACGGTGCCGATGAACCGGTTGTTGCAGGGCGAGGTGGGCTCGGGAAAGACGATGGTCGCGTTGCGGGCGATGCTCCAGGCCGTCGACGCGGGCCGGCAGGCCGCGATGCTCGCGCCCACCGAAGTCCTTGCGGCACAACACGCCCGCTCGTTGGCGGAGATGCTCGGCGACCTCGCCCAGGCGGGCCAGCTGGGCGGCGCCGAGGAGGCGACGCGCGTGACGTTGCTGACCGGCTCGATGAACACGGCCCAGCGCCGTCAGGCGTTGCTGGACATCGTGACCGGCGAGGCGGGCATCGTCGTCGGCACGCACGCGATCATCCAGGAGAAGGTGGAGTTCCACTCCCTCGGTCTGGTCGTGGTCGACGAGCAGCACCGCTTCGGCGTCGAGCAACGGGCTGCGCTGAGCGCGCGCGGCGAACGCGAGAACCCGCACGTGCTGGTCATGACGGCGACCCCGATCCCGCGCACCGTGGCCATGACGGTCTACGGCGACCTGGAGGTCTCCGCGCTGCGCGAGCTGCCCGGCGGCCGTTCGCCGATCAAGACGTCGGTCGTCCCGGCCCGCGAGAAACCGGCCTGGCTCGACCGCGCGTTCGCCCGCGTGCGCGAGGAGGTGGCGAAGGGCCACCAGGCGTACTTCGTGTGCCCGCGCATCGGTGACGAGGAGCCGGCGAAGTCCGACGGCGACGACGACAAGCGCCCGGCCCTGTCCGTCATCGACGTGGCGAACATGCTGGCCGCAGGCCCGTTGCGCGGCCTGCGCATCGAGATCCTGCACGGCCGCATGGCGCCGGAGGACAAGGACGCGGTGATGCGCGCGTTCGCGGCCAACGAGGTCAACGTCCTGGTCGCCACCACGGTCATCGAGGTGGGCGTCAACGTCCCGAACGCCACCGTCATGGCCATCATGGACGCCGACAGGTTCGGCGTCTCGCAGCTCCACCAGCTCCGCGGCCGCGTGGGCCGGGGCAGCGCGCCCGGCCTCTGCCTGCTGGTCACGGAGATGCCGGAGATGACGGCCACGATGGAACGCCTGCGCGCCGTCGAGTCCACTCTGGACGGTTTCGAGCTGGCCCAGCTGGACCTCGAACTGCGCCGCGAGGGCGACATCCTCGGCGCCGCGCAGTCCGGCCGCCGCTCGGGCCTCAAGATGCTGTCGCTGCTGCGGGACGAGGACATCATCGCCGACGCGCGCACGGCGGCCCAGCAGGTCGTGGACGCCGATCCGGACCTGGAGAAGCACCCCGGCCTGGCGGGGATGGTGGCGACGCTGCTGACGGAGGAACGGGCGGAGTACCTGGAGAAGACCTGACCGTGCGTGCCTCACCGCGCTCGCGCGGCGCGTCCACCTGCGCGTGTTTCGCTCCGAGCGTGTGGCGCACACGCTCTTGGCCGGAGCACGCGGCGCAGTCACCCACGCCTGCCTCTCCCCGAGCGCGGCGCGTCCGGTGGCGTTCTCTCACCTCAGGCGGCTCAAACCTCGACCACCCGAAGGTGTGAGCGCGCCCCCTGCCCGATTCGTCCGGTACCCGAGCCTGCCCTCGATACCGTCCCACCGTGCGTCGCTTGATCATCACCGCGCTGGCCGCCCTCACCGTGCTCCTCGTCAGCCCGAACCCGGCGTGGGCGAGCCCGATCGCACTGACCGGTGAGCAGTCGAGGTATCCGCACGCCCTCCGCCTGGAGCACGGCCCCCAGCGCGGTTCGATCCTCGTGGTGGTGCACGGCGACCACGGAGTGAACATCCTCAAGGCCCCGCGCACCGGCAAGCGGTTCAAGCAGATCGCGAAGTTCGTCGACGACGCGAGCGCCTCGGAGACGTGCTGCGGCCACCTCTACGAGCTGCCGCGCCAGGTCGGCGACATGCCGGCGGGCACGGTGCTGTGGGCCGGGTCGGTCGGCACGAAGTCCGAGACGCTCAAGGCGCGGATCTGGCGCAGCGACGACGCCGGGCAGTCGTGGCGGTTCCTGTCGGAGTGCGCGCGGGCGAGGCCGGGCGGCGGCCTGTGGGAGCCGGACCTCTCGGTCGACGCCCACGGACTGCTGCACTGCTACTTCTCCGACGAGTCGGACGACGCGCACAGCCAGTACATCGGGCGCACCACGTCCAGGGACGGCATCACCTGGTCGGCCAAGCAGAAGGTCGTGGCCGTGCGGCAGAGCTACCTGCGGCCGGGAATGCAGCAGGTCAAGCGCCTGCCGACCGGCGAGTACTACATGATGTACGAGATCTGCGCGCAGCCGAACCAGTACTTCTGCGAGGCGTTCCACCGCAGCAGCGAGGACGGCTTCGACTGGGGCGACCCGACCCACCACGGCATCAGGCCCGTCACCAAGGACGGCAAGTACTTCGCGCACACGCCGTCGATCGTGCTCGCGCCCAACGGCACGGCCACGGGGCGGGTGCTGCTCATGGGGCAGATGCTGATGTCCGCGAACGGCAAGGTCGACCCTGGCAACGGGCGCACGATCTTCGTGTCCGAGAACGGCGGCAGGAGCGGCTGGTACGAGATGCCCGCGCCGGTCCCGGTGCCCCAGGCGCGGGACAAGGTCTGCCCGAACTACCACCCGAGCGGGGTCGCCTCGCTCGACGGGAGCGAGTTCATCGGGTTCGCGAGCGACTACACGGCGGACGGCGGCTGCCACACGAGCTGGGCCACGACGAACCTGCCGCCGTTCCCCGGCTGAGCGGGGCGCCTGAGCTGAGTGGGGTGACTCGAACCGAGTCACCCCACCGGACGATCAGTTCTGGCGCGGCCTCGGCAGCTGCTGGGTCTTGTCCGCGTCCTCCTCGGCCGAAGCCGGAGCCTCGTCCTCGGCGGTGCCGTCCTCCAGGGGCTTGAGCACCGACATCGCCGCCTCGACGGCCTCCTGCGCCGCGTGGAACTGCGTGGCGAGGTTGTCGTGCGCCGCCCGCAGCGCCGCCTCCTTCTCCGAGGCGTTGGCCGCGCGCTGGTCCGCCTCGGCGACGGCGGCGGCCGACTTCTGCTCCGCCTCGCGCACCAGGGTCGACGTGCGGTTCTCGGCGTCGCGCACCAGCGTCGACGTGCGGTTCTCGGCCTCGCGGACGAGCGTGACGGCCTTCTCGTCGGCCTCGCGCACGGTGGTCGCGGCCTTCTGGTTGGCGTCGCCCACCAGGACGGTCGCCTTGTCCTCGGCCTCGCGCAGGGTCGCCGCCGCCTTCTCCTCCGCGGCGGTCACCAGGGCGGTCGCGGAGGCAGTCGCGTCGGCGGTGGTCTTCTCGGCACGGGCGAGCGTCTCGGCCTCGAGCTCACCGAGCACCTTCTCGGCCTCCGCCTTCTTGGCGGCGAGCTCACCGTCGAGAGTGGACAGCGCGGCGACGCGCTGCGCCTCGGCGTCCGCGGCGATCTTCTCGGCCTCGGTCCGCGCGTCCGCCAGCACCTTCTGGTGCTCGGCGGTCAGCTTCGCCTTGAGACCGTCGTACTCCTGGTCGAGCTCGTCGTTGTACGCCTTGTACTTCGCGTCGAGTTCCACGCGGTGGGCGTCGAGGTCGGCCGACTTCTTCTCGAACTCGCCGACGATCCGCTCACCGTTCGCGCGCACGTCGGCGACCAGGGCCTCGTGCTCGGCCGCGAGCTTGCCCTGCAACGCCGCGTGCTCGGCCTCGAGCTCGGACCGGCGGCCGGCGGTCTGCTGGTCGAGCTCGGCGTGGCGCTGCTGGTAGTGCATCTCGAGCTGCTTGCGGCGGGCTTCGGTCTCCGCCAGCAGGCGCTGGTGCTGTTCGCGCTGGTCAGCGGCCCACTTCTCGGCCTCGCCACGGGTCGCGGCGGCCTTGTCGAGCGCGTCCTTGCGGATGTCCGCGATCTCTTCCTCGGCCAGGCTCATCATCACGCGGACACGCTCGGTCACGTTCGACGCGCTCACGGGAGCGTTGGCGAGGTTCTGCAGCTGGACCTTCGTCTTGTCGAGGTCGGCGCGCATGGCGTTGAGGAGTTTGGTGAGCTCACCGACCTGTGCGGAGGCCGCGTCACGGGCGCGGTTCGAGTTCTTGAGATCGAACTCCAACCGGGTGACGCGCTCGTTCACCTGTCGCTGGTTGTAACCACGGAGGACAACGTCGAAATGCGGTGTGCGGGCAGTAGGCTGCCCGGCTCCATCAGCCCCGGCCATATGGCTCACCCTACCGAGATAGTCGCGAAGATCGTCACTCGATCTGGTTAAACCCACTACCGGCCGCAGTCTGACCGGGTGGTGGGTTCCCACTTTCCTCCCATCACGCGAGAATCCGTGTGAGCAAGACCGATCAGGATGACACCCATCACGTGAGACAGTCCTCCCAACAGGCAAGAGTCGCACGGTAACGTGCCACGACTGATGACTGCCGAGTAACACCGGGAGGGCACGGATGTTCCGCAAGGTTCTTGTCGCCAACCGCGGCGAGATCGCGATTCGCGCGTTCCGAGCCGCCTATGAACTGGGCGCTGGAACGGTCGCCGTCTTCCCGCACGAGGACCGAAACTCTCTGCACCGCCTGAAGGCGGACGAGTCGTACGAGATCGGTGAACCCGGACATCCCGTCCGCGCCTACCTCTCCGTCGACGAGATCATCAAGGCCGCCCGCAAGGCCGGTGCCGACGCGATCTACCCCGGTTACGGATTCCTGTCCGAGAACCCGGAGCTCGCGATGGCCTGCCGTGAGGCCGGTCTCACGTTCATCGGCCCCGTGGCCGAGGTCCTCGAGCTGACGGGCAACAAGGCGCGCGCCATCGCGGCCGCCCGCGAGGCCGGGCTGCCGGTGCTGGAGTCGAGCGAGCCGTCGTCCGACGTCGAGGCGCTGCTCGCGGCGTCGCAGACCATGCGCTTCCCGGTCTTCGTGAAGGCCGTCGCCGGCGGCGGTGGCCGCGGCATGCGCAAGGTCGACGAGCCGGCGGCGCTGCGCGAGGCGCTGGAGGCGGCGTCGCGCGAGGCCGAGTCGGCGTTCGGCGACCCGACCGTCTTCCTCGAACAGGCCGTGGTCGAGCCACGCCACATCGAGGTGCAGATCCTCGCCGACGGCCAGGGCAACGTGATCCACCTCTTCGAGCGCGACTGCTCCGTGCAGCGGCGCCACCAGAAGGTCATCGAGATCGCGCCCGCGCCGAACCTCGACCCCGAACTGCGCGACCGCATCTGCGCCGACGCGGTGAAGTTCGCGCGGCACATCGGCTACCGCAACGCGGGCACCGTCGAGTTCCTGCTGGACCCGCAGGGCCACTACGTCTTCATCGAGATGAACCCGCGCATCCAGGTCGAGCACACCGTCACGGAAGAGGTGACGGACGTCGACCTGGTGCAGTCCCAGATGCGCATCGCGTCCGGGGAGACCCTGGAGGACCTGGGCCTGTCCCAGGACACCGTCCAGCTGCGCGGCGCGGCGCTGCAGTGCCGCATCACCACCGAGGACCCGGCCAACGGCTTCCGCCCGGACACCGGCACGATCAGCGCCTACCGCTCGCCGGGTGGTTCCGGCATCCGCCTCGACGGCGGCACGGCGGGCGCCGGCATGGCGATCAGCCCGCACTTCGACTCGATGCTCGTGAAGCTCACGTGCCGTGGCCGCACCTTCTCTCTCGCGGTCGCCCGTGCACGCCGTGCGATCGCGGAGTTCCGCATCCGCGGTGTGTCCACGAACATCCCGTTCATCCAGGCCGTCCTGGACGACGCGGACTTCTACGAGGGCCGCGTCACCACGTCGTTCATCGAGAAGCGCCCGCACCTGCTGACGGCGCGCCACTCGGCCGACCGCGGCACGCGCCTGCTGACCTACCTCGCGGACGTCACGGTCAACCACCCCAACGGCACCCGCCCGACCGCGGTCGACCCGCGCGAGAAGCTGCCGGTCATCGACCTCAACGCCGAGGCGCCCGCCGGGTCGAAGCAGAAGCTGGTCGAGCTCGGGCCCGAGGGCTTCGCGCGGTGGATGCGGGAGAACAAGGCCGTCGGCGTCACCGACACGACGTTCCGCGACGCCCACCAGTCGTTGCTCGCCACCCGCGTGCGCACCAAGGACCTGCTCGCCGTCGCGCCGCACGTCGCGCGCATGACGCCCGAGCTGCTGTCCCTGGAGTGCTGGGGCGGCGCGACCTACGACGTGGCGCTGCGGTTCCTCGCCGAGGACCCGTGGGAGCGGCTCGCGGCGTTGCGCGAGGCCGTCCCGAACATCAACCTGCAGATGCTGCTGCGCGGCCGCAACACGGTCGGCTACACGCCGTACCCCGAGGCGGTCACCAAGGCGTTCGTGCAGGAGGCGACGGCCACCGGCATCGACATCTTCCGGATCTTCGACGCGCTGAACGACGTCGAGCAGATGCGCCCGGCGATCGAGGCCGTGCGCGAGACCGGGACCGCCGTCGCCGAGGTCGCGCTCTGCTACACCAGCGATCTGTCCAATCCGGACGAACGTCTGTACACACTGGACTACTACCTCAAGCTGGCGGAGCAGATCGTCGGCGCGGGCGCGCACGTGCTGTGCGTCAAGGACATGGCGGGGCTCCTGCGGGCACCGGCCGCGTCGCGCCTGATCACCGCGCTGCGCAAGGAGTTCGACCTCCCGGTCCACCTGCACACGCACGACACGGCCGGCGGCCAGCTCGCGACGTACCTCGCGGCGATCCAGGCGGGCGTGGACGCGATCGACGGCGCGACCGCGTCGATGGCGGGCACGACGTCGCAGCCGCCGCTGTCGTCGATCGTGGCGCTGCTCGACCACACCGACCACTCCACCGGCCTCGACCTGCAGAACGTCTGCGACCTGGAGCCGTACTGGGAGTCGGTGCGCAAGATCTACGCGCCGTTCGAGTCCGGCATCCCCGGCCCGACCGGTCGCGTCTACCACCACGAGATCCCCGGTGGTCAGCTCTCGAACCTCCGCACGCAGGCCGTCGCTCTGGGCCTCGGCGAGAAGTTCGAGGAGATCGAGTCGATGTACGCGGCCGCCGACCGCATGCTCGGCCACCTCGTGAAGGTGACGCCGTCGTCCAAGGTCGTCGGTGACCTCGCGCTGCACCTCGTGGGCGCGGGCGTCTCGCCGAAGGAGTTCGAGGAGAACCCCGGCAAGTTCGACATCCCGGCGTCGGTGATCGGCTTCCTGCACGGCGAGCTGGGCGACCCGCCCGGTGGCTGGCCGGAGCCGTTCCGCAGCAAGGCGCTCGAGGGCAGGCCTGCCCCGAAGCCGGTCGAGGAGCTGTCCGCCGAGGACGAGGCGGGTCTCGCCGACGCGCGCAGGGCGACGTTGAACAGGCTGCTGTTCCCGGCGCCCACCAAGGAGTTCACCACGCACCGCGAGGCGTACGGCGACACGTCGGTGTTGCGCTCCAAGGACTTCTTCTACGGCCTGCGTCCGGGCGAGGAGTACTCCGTCGACCTGGAGCCGGGCGTCCGGCTGCTGATCGGCCTGGAGGCCATCTCCGAGGCGGACGAGCGCGGCATCCGCACGGTCATGGCGACCCTGAACGGCCAGCTGCGCCCGATCCAGGTCCGCGACCGCTCGGTGGCCGTCGACGTGGCGGCTGCGGAGAAGGCCGACCGCACCAACCCGAACCACGTCGCGGCCCCGTTCGCCGGCGTGGTGACGGCCGCGGTGGCCGAGGGCGACCGCGTCGACGCCGGTCAGACCGTCGCGACGATCGAGGCCATGAAGATGGAGGCCGCGATCACCGCCCCGAAGGCGGGCGTCGTGCAGCGCCTGGCGTTGCGCGGGGCCCAGCAGGTGGAGGGCGGGGACCTCCTGATCGTGCTGGAGTAGGCATCTGGTTTCGTGGGGCCCGGTCTCGTTCTGAGGCCGGGCCCTTCGTGCTGCGAGGGGTGCGGAACTCCACGACGATTCCGTGCGTTGCACCGGCACGGGGTCAGGGAGAGGGAAGCAGATCATGAAGAAGGTGTTGGGCCTGCTCGGCCTTGCGGGGGCGGCGTGGGCGTTTCGAGAGGTTCCCCGGCAGCTGGGAGGCAAGCCGGACCCGGTCCACATGTCGCGGTCGCCGCGCTACCGGGACGGGAAGTTCCACAACGACAAGGAAGTCCGCACGGTCCCTGACCGCGAGTCCTTCTCGTTGCGCGACTTCCTGGTGGGAGGCGAGGACCGCAAGCCGTCCGTCGCCGTACCCCTCGTCGCACCGTCGGCGCCGGCCACTGACGGCCTGCACATCACCTGGTACGGCCACGCGTCCGCGCTGATCACGATGGACGGCGCGTCCGTGCTGATCGATCCGGTGTGGAGCGACCGCGTCTCGCCGTCCGCGCACCTGGGTCCCAAGCGCCTGCACCCGGTTCCGCACCAGCTGTCCGATTTGCCCGACGTCAGCGCCGTGGTGATCTCCCACGACCACTACGACCACCTCGACATGGACACCGTGCAGGCGTTGACCGCCGGCACCTCCGCTGTCTTCGTGGTGCCGCTGGGCCTGGGCGCGCACCTGGCCCGCTGGGACGTGCCGCGCGACCGAGTCGTCGAACTCGACTGGGACGAGTCGTTCGAGGTGAACGGCTTCACGCTCACCTGCACTGCGGCACAACACTTCTCGGGCCGCTCGGTGCAGCGCAACGTCACCCTGTGGGCCTCCTGGGTCATCAAGCGGGGCACCCGCTCGGTCTTCTACAGCGGCGACACCGGCTACTTCCCGGGCTACTCGGTGATCGGCGCGGCGCACGGCCCGTTCGACGCCGTGCTGATGCAGGTCGGCGCGTACGGCGACGCGTGGCCGGACATCCACATGACGCCGGAGGAGGGCGTGCAGGCGTTCGAGGACCTGGGCGGCGGCCTGCTGATCCCGGTGCACTGGGCCACGTTCAACCTGGCGCTGCACCCGTGGGGCGAGCCGATCGACCGCGTGTGGCGCGAGGTCAAGGCACGCGGCCTGCGCATGGCGGTGCCGAGGCCGGGCGAGCGCGTGGACGTCGCCGCACCGAATGAGGTTGACGGGTGGTGGCAGGCTCTCGCCTGACGGACTTCGTTGGGGGAGAACATGCGCACAGCAGTCGTGACGGGTGGTGGCACGGGCATCGGCCGTGCCATCGCACTGGCCCTGGTGGACCAGGGCCTGGCGGTGACGATCACCGGCCGCCGAGCCTCGGTGCTGGCCGAAGTGCCGGGCGTCCGGTACGCGGCCTTCGACGCCACCGACCCGGCCGCCGTGGCGGCCGCGTTGCCCGACCTGCCGTCCGAGGTGGACGTCCTGGTCAACAATGCGGGCGGCGTCATCAGCCATGACGACACGAAGACCCGCTGGCTCGCCAACTACGAGTCGAACGTGGTGAGCGCGGTCCTGGTCACCGAGGCGTTGACGCCCCGCCTGGCCGCGAACGGCCGGGTGATCACCCTCGGCTCCATCGCGGGCCGGCGCGGCGGCGGCAGCTACGGCGCGGCGAAGGCGGCAGTCGAGGCGTGGACCGCGGACCTCGCCGGTGAGCTGGGGCCGCGCGGCATCACCGCGAACGTCGTGTCGCCCGGGCTGGTCGTCGACACGGAGTTCTTCGGTGACTCGATGACGGAGCAGCGGCTCGCCACGCTGGTCGGGCAGACGAAGAACGGCCGCGCTGGGACGCCGGCCGACGTGGCCGCGCTGGTGGCGTTCCTCGCGTCGGAGCAGGCCGGGCACATCACGGGGCAGGTGCTGGCGGTCAACGGCGGGGCGCACCTGGGCAGGTAGAGCGCGTGCAGTGCGCACGCCTTGCATGGCCAGGCGTGCGCACACGCCACGCGCACGGCGTTCAGTGGCGGCGTGCGCCGTCCGGAACCGTAGCGCGCAGCCGCCGGAGCCCACGCAACACCTCATCGCGGTGCTTCGCCGACTTCAGCCAGGCGGGCAGCTTCGCGAGCACCGTCATCCGCCGCACCGACGAAGCCGGCGGGTCCTCGCGCAACGCCGCCCCCACGTACGACTCCAGCAAATCAAGGTGCGCGACGTTCAACGCCCACAGCGTGCGCCCGGCACAAGGCGTGGTCAGCCAGAGGTCAGGCACAACAGCGGCGGCGTCCCAACACCACACACGCCGATAAGGACGGGCGTGCGCACACGCCGCACACACGAGACGGTCACCGACCACGACCGCACAGGCGCCACAAGACGGGCAAGCAACGAGCACCGGAGAAGCGGCCAGTGCGCACAGGCACGAGCCCGAGTCGCGGTGGCGGGTCATGGGCACAGGATGCGCCTGGGACGATGGCCACGTGACACGAATTGTTGCCGGGTCCGCGGGAGGTCGCAGGCTCAAGGTCCCGCCCAAGGGCACCCGCCCCACCTCCGAGCGGGTCCGCGAGGCCCTCTTCAGCTCCCTCGAGTCCCTGCTCGACCTCGACGGCGCGAACGTGCTCGACCTCTACGCCGGCTCCGGCGCCCTGGGCTTCGAGGCGTTGAGCAGGGGCGCGGCCCACGCCACCTTCGTCGAGGCCGACAAGAGGGCTGCTGACGTGCTCAAAGGCAACGCGCAGGAGCTCGGGTTCAAGAACACGACGATCGCCAACCGGACGGCCGAGGCCTACGTCACGACCGAGGGTGACGCGTTCGACGTCGTCTTCGCCGACCCGCCCTACGCGACGACGGACGACGAACTCGCCAAAGTGCTCAAAGGAATCGTGCCGCGGCTCACGAAGGACGCCGTCTTGATCGTGGAACGTGCTTCGCGAAGTGCCGAACCAGCTTGGCCGGATTCAGTGGAATCCTTGCGTGCCAAGCGTTATGGGGACACGGCCGTGTACTGGGGTCAGGTGCGTTCTGATGGGTGACGAGAACCACGGACACGCCTGGCGGCGTCCGATCGGGTGCTAACGTCCGATCCATGACACGTGCCGTGTACCCCGGCTCCTACGACCCGGTAACCAACGGTCACCTGGACATCATCGGGAGAGCCGCGCACCTGTTCGACGAGGTTGTCGTCGCCGTGCTCATCAACAAGAACAAGCGCACCTTGTTCGACGTCGAAGAGCGCCAGGAGATGCTGCGCGACGTCACGAAGCAATGGGACAACGTGCGCGTGGACTCGTGGCACGGCCTGTTGGTCGACTACTGCCGTGAGAACAACATCAAGGCCATCGTGAAGGGCCTGCGCGCCGTCAGCGACTACGACTACGAGCTGCAGATGGCGCAGATGAACCACCAGCTCACCGGCGTCGACACGTTGTTCATGCAGGCCAGCCCGCAGTACTCCTACCTCGCGTCCTCGCTGGTCAAGGAGGTCGCGACGTACGGCGGCGACGTGTCCACGCTGCTGCCGGCGTCCATCGAGCAGCGGCTCAAGCTGCGCCTCGAAGAGACCCGCTGACCGACGCTCAGAGCGTCAGCTTCATCCCCACGTGCGACGCGGTGAACCCGAGCCGCTCGTAGAACCGGTGCGCGTCCACACGGGACGCGTCCGTCGTCAGCTGCACCAGAGCACACCCGCGTGCGCGCGCCTCGTCGATCGCCCACCTCACGAGCTGTTCGCCGAGGCCGCCGCCGCGCTGGTCGGAACGCACCCGCACGGCCTCCACGGTCGCGCGCGTCGAGCCCAGCCGCGACAAGCCCGCGGTGAACGTCAGCTGCAACGTCCCCACGACCTCGCCGTCGCGATCCGCCACCACCAGCAGTTGGTGCGGGTCGGCGTCGATCACCTCGAACGCCTTCAGGTACGCCGGGTCGCCCGGCGTCTCCCGCCGCGCGCCCAGCGGGTCGTCCGCCAGCATCGCCACGATCGGGTGGACATCGGCCTCGACGGCTCGCCTGATTGTGATCTTCACGGTTCCCCCAGGTGGTTGTGGGGAAATCCTGACACGCCCTGCCGACGTCCCGGTCCGGGGGAGATCGGCAGGGCACACTTGCGGGTGGGTGTTTCAGGGGACTAGGGGAGTGAGACGTGTACCGGGTGTTCGAGGCACTCGACGAGCTCGTCACGATCGTCGAGGAAGCGCGCGGAGTTCCGATGACCTCGGGCTGCGTCGTGCCGCGCGGCGATGTGCTCGAACTGCTCGACGACGTGCGTGACGCGATCCCCGCGGAGCTCGACGACGCGCAGGACGTGCTGGACCACAAGGAAGAGCTCGTCGGCAAGGCCAAGCACGAGGCCGAGTCCGGCGTGTCCAAGGCACGATCCGACGCGGACCGCATGCTCGCCGAGGCGCAGGCCGAGGCCGAGGCGATGCTGTCCGACGCGCGCGCCCGTGCCGAGCGGATGATCGCCGAGGCGGAGGACCAGGCCGAACGGACCGTGTCCGCCGGCCGCCAGGAGTACGACGACCTGGTGGGTCGCTCGCACGCCGAGGCCGAGCGGATGGTCCAGGCGGGCCGCGCCAACTACGAGCGCGCCACCGCGGACGGCCGCGCCGAGCAGGCGAGGCTCGTCAACGAGCAGGAGGTCGTCCGGGCGGCGCACGCCGAGTCGGCGCGCCTGCTCGACGCCGCCCAGAGCGAGTCGATCCGGCTGCGGTCGGAGTGCGACGCGTACGTCGACGGCAAGCTCGCGGACTTCGAGGACCTCCTCGCGCACACGCTGCGGTCGGTCGGCAAGGGCCGTTCGCACCTTCGTGGTCCCGCCGTCGCGGGCGCTTCGGCACCGTTCGACTACGGTTCCTGACGAACCAGCACCCCTGAACGTGTGATTCGCACTACGTCGGACAGGTGCGATCACCTGCCGATTTCACGCGCGGGGCGCTCGTCCCGTACCCTGGAACGGCTGGACGTGGTAGGTCCCCGCCGGCAACCAATCTGATCATGACTGAGCATCGTCACGCGTCCACGCGTCCCACAGCATCCGGTCCCTGGGTCATCGACACCAGGGACATCGGCCGTCGCGCCGGGTCCAGCCGACCCTTCGTGAAGTCGGTTCCCGCCGAAGGTGTGGGGTTGCTCGGGGTGATCGCGGTGCCCGAGAACGGGGAGGTCGAACTCGACCTCCTGATCGAATCGGTCGTCGAGGGTGTGCTGGTTTCAGGGACCGCGTCCGCCAAGGTCGCAGGTGAGTGCTCGAGGTGTCTCGAACCGCTCACCGATGAGGTTGAAGTCCGGATCACGGAGCTCTACGCGTGGCCGGACAGCACCACGGACGAGACCACTGATGAAGACGAGGTCAGCCGGATCGAGAACGATCTGATCGACCTCGAACCTGTGGTGCGGGACGCCATCGTCCTCGCGTTGCCGCAGGCACCGCTTTGCGAGCCGGACTGCAAGGGGCTTTGCTCCGAGTGTGGTGGCAGGTGGGCGGAGCTCGGGCCCGACCACGGGCATGAGACGATTGACCCTCGGTGGGCCGCGTTGCAAGAGCGGTTCAGCGATGACAACAACGAGGAGAAGTAGTCGTGGCCGTCCCGAAGCGGAAAATGTCGCGTTCGAACACCCGTGCGCGCCGTTCCCAGTGGAAGACGTCTGCCGTGCACCTGGTGGCGTGCTCCAACAAGGCTTGCCGCCAGCCGAAGCCGCAGCACGTCGCCTGCCCGGCCTGTGGTCAGTACGCTGGCCGCCAGGTCGCTCAGCCGGCCTGATCTCCTCGGCGACGTAGTGGGGGGAAAGCCGCCGCGCGCACCGCAAGCGGACCGCGCGGACTTGCTCGAAGCGCTCGGCGTCCACCTGGACGCCGAGCTGCTCGTGCTGTCGCTCACCCACCGGTCTTACGCGTACGAGAACGGCGGCTTGCCGCCGAACGAGCGTCTCGAGTTCCTGGGAGACGCGGTACTGGGGCTGGTCGTCACCGACCACCTCTACCGCACCCATCCCGACCTTCCCGAAGGTCAGCTCGCGAAGCTCCGTGCCAGCGTGGTCAACATGCATGCGCTGGCCGGCGTCGCGCGCAACCTCGGTGAGGGCGGGCTAGGTGCACACTTGTTGCTCGGTCGTGGCGAAGAGCTGACCGGCGGCAGGGACAAGGCGAGCATCCTCGCCGACGGTCTCGAGGCCGTCATCGGTGCGGTGTACCTGCAGTTCGGTATCGATACCGCACGAACGTTCGTTCACCGGCTGTTCGATCCGCTCTTGGCCAAAGCTCCGCTTTTGGGTGCTGGACTGGACTGGAAGACAAGCCTGCAGGAGCTCACCGCTCAAGCCAGCCTCGGCGTCCCGGAGTACCGCGTGGACGACCAGGGGCCGGACCACCGCAAGGAGTTCACCGCAACGGTGCTCGTCGGTGGCCAGCCTTACGGCAAGGGTGATGGGCGCACCAAGAAGGAAGCCGAGCAGAAAGCCGCCGAAGCGGCTTATCATGTTCTGTCGGAACGGGTCAAGGCCGAGCAGGAGTCGGTCGCGACCAAGAACGGTCAGAACGGCGCCTCGGTGACGCCAGGGACCCTCCCATCCGAGGAAGACTGAGAAACGCAATGTATGCGACCAGGAACCGCACCAACCGCCGCACCCGCACCGTCCGCGGGCCGGTGAACACCTCCCGCAGCGGAGGCATCCAGGGACTTGTGCTGGTCAGGGACACGAGCCGCGCGGGTGTGTGGGTGCTCAAGCCCACCAAGCCGCAGGCCGCCGTGATCGAGGCGCAGCCCGTCGACGAGGGCAAGTCCGAAGCCTGACGTGCCCGAACTACCAGAGGTCGAGGTAGTACGCCTCGGCCTCGAAGCCCACGTCGCCGGCCGGGTCATCTCCTCGGTAGAGGTGCTGCACCCACGTGCCATCCGCCGGCACGACCTGGGCTCCCAGGACTTCGTCGCGCGCTTGGCCTCGCAACCGATGGTGGCAGCCAAGCGCCGCGGCAAGTACCTCTGGGTAGAACTGGCCGACAAAGCCGCCATGCTCGCGCACCTGGGCATGAGCGGCCAAATGCTCGTCCAACCCTCGTCGGCCCCCGACGAGAAGCATCTGCGCGTCCGCTTCACGTTCGACGACGGCGGCCCAGAGCTCCGCTTCGTGGACCAACGAACCTTCGGCGGCCTGGCACTGGCCGAACTCGTCGAGGTCGACGGCACCCTCGTCCCCGACTCGGTGGCGCACATCGCCCGAGACCCGATGGACCCTCTCTTCTCCCGTGATGCTGCCGTGCGCGCGTTGCGCCTGCGTCACACGGAGATCAAGCGCGCGTTGTTGGACCAAACCCTGGTCTCCGGCATCGGCAACATCTACGCCGACGAGGCCCTCTGGCGCGCCAAGCTCCACGGCACCCGCATGACCGACAAGCTCACCAAGGCCAAGGCCTCCGAGCTGCTGGATCACGCCACGGACGTGATGAGCGAGGCCCTGGGGCAAGGCGGCACGTCCTTCGACGCCCTGTACGTCAACATCAACGGCCAGTCCGGCTACTTCGACCGCTCGCTGAACGCCTACGGCCAGGAGAACCGGCCGTGCAAGCGCTGCGGAGCGTCGATGATCCGAGAGCCGTTCATGAACCGCTCCTCGTACTCCTGCCCGCGCTGCCAACCGCGCCCGAGGTAGAGCAGGCTCGCGCAGGGGTCCCCTCCGCTGTTGGTTCCCCCGCGACCCAACGTACCGAGAGGGTCTGACAGTCCGGCCAAACCGCAGTCGTCAACGCAGGCCAGCCACGCCCGCAGGCCAGGCGCGCGCACGCAACCGGCAGCCGTCAACGCAAAGCCAACCACCTGCGAAACCCGGCACGCGAAGCCGAAGGCGAGCCCGAACGGGCTGATGCACGGCTGGGCGCCGGTTACGCCGCTCATGGCGATTGGGGCTTGACCTTGAGGGGCGGGATGCGACCCTCGCTGGGTCGGCCGGGGCGCTTTCAACCCCGGCTTTTGAGGCCGCTCCGCATCCCGCTGGAGGCTCAAGGTCAAGCCCCAATCGCAACCCCCAGGTCTTTCGTCATGACCCGCGCGCCCACCCTCGCAACCGCAGCCCAACCAACAGAACGCGACCAACCCCGCTGGAACGCGAGCTGCACCAAACGAGACCCGCGCAACGCACCCCACGCCCGAAACGTCCCCTCACCATGGCCCTGACGTGCCAAAACCAGCACCCAAAACCCACAAGGCCCAACGCATTAGACAGTACTGCGCGATGCGTAGTAGTCTCCACAACGCAACAGCGGGTCGGAGGGGCCATGGACACCAGTCAGCTGCTCAAAGGGGTGCTGGACCTGGCCGTCCTTGCGGTTCTGCGCAAGGACGACGGGTACGGGTACGACGTGGTGCGCAGACTGCGCGCCGGGGGACTGAACGAAGTGGGCGACGCGTCGGTGTACGGCACGCTGCGGCGGCTCTACAACGCGGGGATGCTGACCTCGTACGTGGTGCCGAGCGAAGAGGGGCCGCACCGCAAGTACTACAGCATCAACGAGACCGGGCGGGCGCGCCTGGCTGAGTCGAGGGAGACGTGGAGGTCGTTCGCCAGCACGTTGGACGGCCTGCTCGAGGAGGTCGCAGCATGAACACGCAAGCGCTCGGGGTCGAGCACTACCTGGCCGGGATGCGTGCCGCCCTCGACGATCTGCCGCCCCATGAGGTCGCCGAGATCATGGAGGACGTCGAGGCTCACGTCGCGGAGCTGTCCACCGAGCTCGACGAGGGCGAGACGCTGGAGCAGCGGCTCGGTTCGCCTGAGCAGTACGCGCAGGAGCTCCGGCAGGCCGCCGGGTATCCGAGCCGGACCGAGCGGCTGCCGGTCACGACCAAGAACCACTGGCTGACCAGGCCTCGGGCCGCCGCGTGGGGGCTCGTCGCGGGTACCGCGGTCACGTTGCTCGCCGGGGCGGCGGCGCTCAGGGAGCCGGCTGTTCTGCTGCTGCCCGGGGTGATCCTGGTGCTCAGCCTCGTGCTGGTGCACGACCGGGGGCCGTTGCAGCAGGAGATCATGAACCTGCCGGAGACGCACCGGCTCAAGAAGTGGCTCACGCCGGAGGAGGGCACGCCTGCGGAGCGGGCGTTGACCTACCTGCGGTCGTTGCAGCCCGCGTGGTGGCTGGCTCGGGCCGGGCTGCTCGGGCTCGGGGCCGTGTTGCTCGCCGGGCGCGACATCCTCGGGTTCCTCGTGGTCGCCGCGATCGCCGTGGTGTCGGTGTTCGCCGGGCCGCGCGCCAAGGTCGACCGGCGCTGGTTGTGGATCAGCCTGCCGGCCTCGGCGCTGGCGGTGGGGTTGCTGTTCCAGGTCATCGACGTCACGGCGAACCAGCTCGCGTACAACACGTCGCGCTCGTCCTACACGCCGCCGGTCATGGAGTCGTACGAGAACATCTACGCGTACGACGAGAACGGCAAGTTGCTCTCGAACGTGCTGCTGTACGACCAGGACGGCAGGCCCATCAACGCGCCGCGTTCCTACGACAGCTGCAACGACACCAACGGTCCTGAGCCGGTGATTCCCGCTAACCGCTATCCGCGGCCGAAGATCGACTACGAAAACGGTGTTTGTTACACCGTGGCACCGTCTGTATCCGCTCCGTCATCAACGGAGAGCACATCGGTGACCACAACGCCGTCCACTTCTGGAAGCGGAACTCCGAGCTCGGCGCCACCTACTTCGGTGTCACCAAGCAAGTAAATCCTGGAGCGGGACCCGTCGGGGGGTCCCGCTCCTACTTGTTCTCCTGCGGTTCGGCCAGGTGGCGCAAAACCGGCATGGCCGAGCGCAGGTGTTCTCTGTCTTCTGGCGAAAGTTCGGACATTCTTTCACTCAATAGTTCGGCTTCGCCGTGAGCGAGCGACAGGATCGTCTCGCGGCCGACTTCGGTGAGCACGACTATCGTCGCCCTGCCGTCGGCGGCATCTGGCTCGCGACGGACGAGTCCGGTGGACTCCAGGCTGGTCACGACGGTTGTGGCGGTCGGCTGTGAGCACAGCGCGCGCACCGCGATCTCGCCGATCCGCATCGGGCCGTGGGCGCTCAGTTCTGACAGCACCAATAACTGGGTGGGTTGCAAACGACGGGCCGGAGCGGCCTGTCGAAGACTTCGCACCAGCCGGTGCACGGCCACCACGAGTTGAAGTGCCTCGTGGTTGGTGACGGTGGTGGGCATCGTTTCTCCGCGCGCATGTGATTGTCCGAATTCGGACACGAACCCTGGCACTTTCCCTCATTCACGCTCCGCGCGCTATCCGCCAACTGCCGATAACCCATTCGGCCGTTGTGGTGACACGAGGTGTCACGGCGCGCGTCCGACACACTTAAATGTGCTGGTAAACGGCGTAAAAAGCGCAGCGAAGCTCACTCGAACGGGCGCCGGGCTGAAGCATGATTCAACGAGACAGATCTGCTGTCAGAACTGTGGGAAGGCGCACTCGTTTAGCCGTGTGGCGCAGCGCATACCCCCGAACGGCGCAGATGGCGCCGGGGGCAGACTGGTCCGGTGAGTCCGAAACCCAGACGTGGCGAGCTCCGCATCCACCTCGGAGCCGCTCCCGGCGTCGGCAAGACGTTCGCCATGCTCGGCGAGGCGCACCGCAGGCGGGAACGCGGCACCGACGTCGTCATCGGATTTGTGGAGACCCACGGCCGGGCGAAGACCGCTGACCTGGTCGAAGGGCTGGAAATCGTCGCGCGCGGGCACTCCTCGCACCGCGGCGTGGAACTCACCGAGATGGACGTGGACGCCGTGCTGGCCCGCGCGCCGCAGGTCGCGGTGGTCGACGAACTCGCGCACACGAACGCGCCGGGCTCGCGTAACGCAAAGAGGTGGCAGGACGTCGAGGAACTGCTCGAAGCCGGGATTGATGTGCTGTCGACAGTCAACATTCAGCACCTGGAATCCCTCAACGACGTCGTTCAGCGCATAACGGGCGTGCCGCAGCAGGAAACGGTGCCGGACGAGGTCGTGCGCAAAGCGAACCAAATCCAGCTGGTCGACCTGACGCCCGAAGCGTTGCGGCGCAGGCTCGCGCACGGTGACGTCTACGCCGCGAACAAGATCGACGCCGCGCTCGGCAACTACTTCCGCCTCGGAAACCTCACCGCGCTGCGCGAGCTGGCTTTGTTGTGGGTCGCCGACCAGGTCGACGAGGGTTTGCTGCGCTACCGGACCGAACAGCGCATCACCGACACGTGGGAGACGCGTGAACGTGTCGTCGTCGCCATCACCGGCGGCCGGGAAAGCGAGACGCTCATCCGGCGCGCGCGTCGCATCGCCACGCGCGCGGGTGGCGACCTTCTGGTCGTGCACGTCCTACGCGGCGATGGCCTCGCAGGGGCCGATCCGCACTCGCTGCAGAAGTACCGCAGGCTCGCTGACGACGTCGGTGCCACGTTCCACACCGTTGTGGGTGATGACGTGCCCACGGCGCTGCTGGAGTTCTCACGGGGCGTCAACGCCACACAGCTCGTGGTCGGCACCTCGCGCCGTTCGCGGTTCGCGCGTGTGTTCTCCACGGGGATCGGCTCCACGGTCGTGCAGGAGTCGGGACCGATCGACGTCCACATGGTCACGCACCCCGCGACGACCAGCGGCTGGCGTGCGCGGTTCACGGGCAGCCCGCTCGAACCGAGCAGGCTCGCCTGGGGCTGGGTCCTCGCGGTGGCCGGTCCGGCGCTGGTCACGGCGGCCGGCGTGTCGCTGCGCAGCGGCCTGAACTTCTCCACGAACGTCATCGGCTACCTGCTGGTGACGCTGGTCGTGGCCATCGTCGGCGGTCTCGGGCCCGCGATCGGCGCCGCGTTGATCAACGCGTTGCTGCTGAACTTCTTCTTCACCGAGCCCATCTACACGTTCACGATCAACGCGCAGCAGAACGTGCTGACGTTCATCGCGATGATCATCGTGGGCGTCAGCACGGCGTTGGTGGTGGACCGCGCTGCTCGTCGTGCGACCCAGGCGGCGCGCGCTCGCACCGAGGCCACACTCCTCGCGTCGTACGCACACACCGTGCTGACGAACCCGCAACCGCTCGCACGGCTGCTGGAGAAGGTGAAGGAGAACTTCGGCCTCACGTCCGTGGCGCTCCTTGAACGCGTGGACGGCGCTTGGGAACGCGTTGCGTGCGTCGGCATCGGTCCGTGTGCCGAACCCGACGACGCAGACGTCGACATCGCCGTGAACGAGGACGTGCACCTCGCCTTGCGCGGCCGTTCGCTGCCCGCGTCCGACCGCCGGGTGCTGGAGGCGGCGGCGGGGCAGGCGTTGCTCGCGTTGCGACAGCAGCGGATGGCCGAGCAGACCCTCGAAGCGCAGCGCCAGGCGTCGCGCACCGAGCTGCGCACGGCGTTGCTGTCGGCCGTGGGCCACGACCTCCGCACGCCGCTGACCTCGATCAAGGCGTCCGTGGGCTCGTTGCGCGACGAGGAGCTGACGTTGTCGGCGGAGGACACCGCCGAGCTGCTGGAGGCCGTCGAGGAGTCGGCGGACCGGCTGACCGGCCTGGTCGACAACCTGCTCGACTCGTCGCGCCTAGCCACCGGCGCCGTCGAGCCGCAGTTCCGCGCCGTCGGCTACTACGAGGCCGTCGCGCGGGCACTGAGCGGCCTGACCGGCGCCATCGAGGTGGACGTCCCGGAGTCGCTCCCACCCGTCCGCGCCGACGTGGGCCTGCTCGAACGGGTGATCGCGAACGTCGTGGGCAACGCGCTGCGGTACGCGGGCGCCGTGGCGTTGCGCGCGTCGGCGCACGGCACCGAGGTGGAACTGCGCGTCGTCGACCACGGCCGCGGCCTCCCCGCCGGCACCGCGGGCGAGGTGTTCGCCCCGTTCCAGCGCCTCGGCGACCGCACGCCGGGTGGCGTTGGTCTCGGTCTGAGCGTGGCGAAGGGCTTCACCGAGGCGATGGGGGGCACGATCACCATGGAGGACACACCCGGCGGCGGCCTCACCGTGGTGCTCGCCCTCCCCGCAGATGAGGGGATCGCGTGACAAAAGTACTGGTGGTCGACGACGAGCCGCAGATCGTGCGCGCTCTGCGGATCAACCTCTCCGCCCGCGGCTACGAGGTGCTCACGGCCTACGACGGCGCCACGGCGTTAAGACTGGCCGCCGACGGCAAACCGGACGTGGTGGTGCTCGACCTAGGCCTGCCCGACATGGACGGCACCGACGTCATCGCGGGCCTGCGGGGCTGGACGACGCTGCCGATCATCGTCCTGTCCGCCCGCACCGACTCGACCGACAAGGTCGACGCCCTCGACGCCGGCGCCGACGACTACGTGACGAAACCATTCGGCATGGATGAACTGCTCGCCCGCCTGCGCGCGGCCGTCCGCCGATCCGCGGCCGCCGGCCCGGAGGACGAGCCGATCGTGACGACCGCGTCGTTCACCGTCGACCTGGCGGCCAAGCGAGTCCTGAAGGACGGCGCCGAGGTGCACCTGACGCCCACGGAGTGGGGCCTGCTGGAGGTGCTGGCGCGCAACGCGGGCAAGCTCGTCGCGCAGAAGCAGCTGCTGCGCGAGGTGTGGGGCCCCGCGTACGACAAGGAGACGCACTACCTGCGGGTGTACCTGGCCCAGCTGCGGCGCAAGCTGGAACCGGAGCCCGCCCGGCCGCGGCACCTGCTGACCGAGCCCGGCATGGGCTACCGGTTCGAACTGTGATCGACCCGCTCGCCGTGCTGGCCCGCGAGACCGGCTGCACCGCCGACCTGACGTCCGAGCACGGCCGCTGGGAGCTGTACCAAGTCTCGTTCGGCTCGTTGGACCTGCTGTACCCGGCATTGGCGCGTGAGCCGGACACGGCGCTGCTGACGTCCGTGCTGCTGCACGTACTCGAACGGACCGATGACCACGCACGCTGGCTGGAACTGGCGCCTGACGAGTACGCGGTTCGCCGCAGCCGGGAGATCGGGGTGCTGCGGCGGGCGGCGGACCTGCTGTCGGCCGAGTTCGACCTGGCGGGATGGTCGGACTGGCTGCAGCTGCGGCTCGCGCAGGTGCCGTCGCGCGACCTGCTGACCGCTCTGGCCGAAGGTGGTCGCACGAAGCGAATCCGCCGGATCGCCGCCGCCACCCAGAAGGGCTGGGTGTGATGTCCAGGGACGTTGTTCCGGGCGTGATGGCCTGTCGTGAAGACAGGCAACAGGGCAGGCGCAACCGCGAGGCCACCGCCGCCCGCACCGCCTTCGCCGAGATCCACGCCGACGAAACCGCCACAAACGCACACGTCCTACCGGCCTCAGACCAACGGTGAGATCGAACAATTCCACCGCACCCTGGCCGACGGCTGGGCTCACGCCCGCCACTACCCGTCAGACGCAGCTCGTCTGTCCGCGCTGCCCGGCTGGATCTGTTTCCACGATCACCGTCGAGCCCACTCCGCACTCAGAGGCCAGTCGCCTATCACCAGGCTGACCAACCTCCCGGAAATCACAGTCAGGGCTTCGGGTCCGGCGGCGGCGTGCTCGACGTCGAGGACGCCGGCGGCTCGGTGGCCGAGGACGAGGTCGAAGGCGTCGACGACGGCGTCTCGGTGTGGGACGGCGGCGTGCTTGACGGCTTCGTCTCGGTCGGCTGCGTCGGCTGCGGGGTTTGCTGCGGCTGGTCCGGCGTGCCCGGCTTCGGCTGGTCCTGCTGCTGCGGCGCGGCCTGCTTGCGGTCCGGTTGGGCCGCGGGCTTGGTGACGCCGGAGGACACCGTCACCACCACGGTGCTGGTGGTGCCGTCGGGGGCGACGCTCGTGATGGTCTGCACGACGTCTGCCGACGTGCGTTCCGGGGCTGCTTCGCGGCCTGACGCGGCCAGCATGGAGGCCACGGTGGCGAACAGGGTCGCTACTACTACGCCGCCCGCGGCCAGCATCACGGCCGTGCCCTTGCGCTTCTTGCGCGGGGCCGGTTCTGGTGACTGCGGATGATCTTCCTCGAACACACCCATCTCCTCGTGGGAAACCCGGTCGGATGGTCTTGCGTTCGAGTTATCGGCGGAAACGAACCAAAGCCTCAGCAGAGCCACACCTTCGTGTAGCTCTGCGTCACAAGGCGGTGA
Organism: Lentzea sp. NPDC058450; assembly: GCF_042721395.1. Classification (NCBI taxonomy): domain Bacteria; kingdom Bacillati; phylum Actinomycetota; class Actinomycetes; order Pseudonocardiales; family Pseudonocardiaceae; genus Lentzea; species Lentzea sp. NPDC058450. The sequence continues at coordinate 182,053 of NZ_JBHXLO010000010.1, read as the reverse complement.
CCTGCGTAACCCTAGGGTGCCGTGGTCGTTGTGGTCGTGCTCGACGCCGTGGTGGTGGTCGTCGTCTCGGCCGTGGTGGTGGTCGTGGTGGCCTTCGACGTCGTGGTGGTCGTCGTGATCACCGGCGGCGGTTCCTCGGTCGTGACCGTGGTGGTGGTGCCATCAGGACGCGTGATGGTCGTGACGCGCGTCTTCTTCGTCGTGGTGGTCGTAGACGTCGTCGTGTCGGTGATCGACGAGGTCTGCTCGACGGACGACGAACCGGACGTCGGCGCCGACGTCGGCACGATGCTCAGGGCGTCGCGGCCGACCTCCTTGCGCGGCTGCTGGGTCGACGGCGCCTCCGAAGCGCTGTCGCCACTCGCGGCGAAGGAGGCGACTGCGGCGAAGACGGTCGCCAGCACCACGCCTGAAGCGGCGAGGACGACCTGCGGCGCTCCCCGGCGCAAGCGCGAGCGCGAGTCCGGTTCCGGGCTCTCGTACACGAAGTTTCCCCTGCTCGAACGGTCAGCGGCCGAAGTTCTGGGTCCAGTAGTTGCCGCGGGTGTCCAGCCCCACGCCCATCGTGGTGAAGCTGCAGTTCTCGATGTTCTCCCGGTGACCGGTGGACTTCATCCACCCGTCGACCACGGCGGCGGCGTCCCGGTAGCCCATCGCGATGTTCTCGCCGCCCGGCTTCGGGTAGCCGGCCTCGCGCATGCGGACGTCGAACGTCCTGCCGTCCTGCGAGGTGTGCGAGAAGTAGTTCTTGTTCGCCATGTCCGTGCTGTGGGCCTGTGCGGCGGTCGTGACGCGGTCGTCGATCACGAGGGCCTTGCAGCCGGCGGCGGAACGGGCGTCGTTCACGAGGGCGAGCACGGCCTGCTCCGGCGTCTGGCCCGTGGGGGGCTTCGGCGGGTCGGCGGGCGGCTTCGGCGCCTCGGGCGGGGTCGTCGTGGTGGTGGGCGCCTCGGACGACGAGGGGGCGGAGGACGGCGTCGACGGAGTCGTGGTGGTGGGAGCCGCAGACGACTCGGAGGTGACGGGGCCGCCGGTGTTGTTCTCCGAAGGCTGTCTGTTGGGTGCTGCCGCGTTGCCGGTGCCGAACTGGTTCGCCGCGTCCTCGGCGTTCTCCTGCTGGGCGGCGTTGGTGAAGCTGATGCCGAGAGGAGAGGTACCGGTGACGGCGAGGCCGCCGATACCGGTTGCACCGATCAGCAGGCCGAGTAAGAGGCTGCGGGCACTCACGGGTCGGGACCGTACCACTAATGGGTGACAACCCCAGAGTGCGTCGTCGGTCACCTGGCGTGACTACGCAACCATTCGGAGGTGGACGTACGACTGAACGCGTGGGTGCGTGGACGGGTGCAGGGTGTTGGTTTCCGCTGGTGGACGCGTGCCAGGGCGCTGGAGCTGGGCCTGGTCGGGAGTGCTTCGAACCGGCCTGACGGACGGGTCGAGGTGGTTGCCGAGGGTCCCCGGGAGAAGTGTGAACAACTCCTGAATGCTCTCCGTTCGGGTGAGACCCCTGGCAACGTCGAATCTGTCGGTGAGCAGTGGTCCGAAGCCAGGGGTGATCTGACCGGCTTCATCGAGCGCTGAACCTTTTTCCCGAACGTGGCGTAGTAGGAGATCGTGGACTCCTCGGAAGACGTCCTCATCCAGCTGTACGAGCGCTGGAGGGGCCCGCTGCTGCACTACGTGCTGCGGCTGGTCGACGGCGACTACCAGCAGGCGGAAGACGTCGTCCAGGAGACATTGCTCCGCGCGTGGCGGAACTACGAGGACCTGACCCCGGACGACGCGGCACCGTGGCTCTACACGGTCGCGAAGAACCTGGTGATCTCCGGATACCGCCGCCGCAACGCACGCGCGACCGAGGTGCCGCTCGAACCGGTGGATCTCCCGCCGGTCAGCGACCAGGTCGAACACGTGCTGCAGACGTGGCAGATCGCGTCGGCGCTGAGGGCGCTCACGCCTGAGCACCGGACGGTCGTCATCGAGCTGTACTACCGCCGCCGCACCGTCGCGGAGGCCGCCAGAACGCTCGGCATCCCGCCGGGCACGGTCAAGTCGCGCTGCTTCTACGCACTGAGGGCGCTGCGCGACGCACTGGAGGAGAGAGGGGTGACCGAGGCGTGAGCTGCCAGCACACCGTCGACGTCGGCGCCTACCTCTTCGGCTCGCTCGACCTCAAGGAACGGGCCGCGTTCGAACGTCATCTCGGCGACTGCGACTGCTGCCAGGCCGAGATGCTGCGGCTGGCCCCGCTGCCGGGCCTGCTCGGCCGCCTGAGCCTGGAGGACGTCGAGAACCTCGACGAGATCCCGGCACTGCCACCGGCCCCGCGACGCGACCGCCGGGTGCTGATCGCGTGCGCGGCCGTCCTGGTGCTGTTCGCGCTGGCCGGAGGCAGTTTCTTCCTGACCCAGCCGCAGCAGCCCGTCGCGGCGCCCCCGTCCGCGTCACCACCGCCGCCCCCGCCGAGGTGGAGCGCGCAGGACGCGGCGACCGGGGTGGACGGCGAGGCCGAGATGGTCTCGAAGTCGTGGGGCACCGAGATGTGGTTCAAGCTCGGCGACGTCAAGCCGGGCGCGCGCTGCAAGGTGATCGTGTTCGACCGGCAGGGACAGCGGGAGATCGGCGGCTGGTGGGGGTCGGACCACGCCCCTGACGAGCGGATTCCCGGTTCGACCTCGTTCCGCGTGGATCAGATCGACCGCCTGGAGGTCTCCGACGAGAGCGGGCTCCTCGTCACTCTCCGTCCCTAGAAACGCAGGTCACCAGGCGGGTCCCGCATCACCCGCAAGCGTTTGGGTACTCTGCCCGGCGTGCATCTCAAGAGCCTGACGCTGAAGGGCTTCAAGTCCTTCGCCTCGGCTACCACGCTGCGCTTCGAGCCCGGCATCACCTGTGTGGTCGGCCCCAACGGGTCCGGCAAGTCCAACGTGCTCGACGCGCTGCGCTGGGTGATGGGCACGCAGGGTGCCAAGGACCTGCGCGGCGGCAAGATGGAGGACGTCATCTTCGCCGGCACGTCCGGCCGCGCGCCGCTCGGCCGCGCCGAGGTGACGCTGACGATCGACAACGCCGACGGCATGCTGCCGATCGAGTACACCGAGGTGTCGATCACCCGCCGCATGTTCCGCGAGGGCGCCACCGAGTACGAGATCAACGGCAACTCGTGCCGCCTGATGGACATCCAGGAACTGCTGTCCGACTCCGGCATCGGCCGCGAGATGCACGTGATCGTCGGTCAGGGCCAGCTCGCCGCCATCCTGGAGTCCAAACCGGAGGAACGGCGCGCGTTCATCGAAGAGGCCGCCGGCGTCCTGAAGCACCGCAAGCGCAAGGAAAAGGCGCTGCGCAAGCTCGAGGCGATGCAGGCGAACCTGACGCGCCTGACCGACCTCACCGCCGAGCTGCGCCGCCAGCTCAAGCCGCTCGGCAAGCAGGCCGAGATCGCCCGCCGCGCGCAGGTCGTCCAGTCTGAGCTGCGAGACAGCAAACTGCGCCTGCTCGCCGACGACCTGGTGACGCAACGGGAAGCCATCGCGCAGGAGGAGCACGACGAGGCGAAGGCCCGCGTGCGCCGCGCCGAGGTCGAGAAGTCGTTGCAGGCCGCGCAGTACCAGCAGAACGAGCTGGAGGAACGGGTCGCCGCCGACTCGCCGAAGCTCCAGGCCGCGCAGGACACCTGGTACCGGCTGTCCGCTTTGGAGGAACGCCTCCGCGGCACGGTCCGGCTCGCCGCCGAACGCGCCCGGCACCTCTCCGACGTCGTGGACGCGCCGAGCAGGGGCCGCGACCCCGACGACCTCGACCGCGAGGCCGAGGAGACCGCCGAGATGGAGCTGGAGCTCCAGGAAGGCGTGACCGAGGCCAGGATCGCTTTGGCCGAGGCCGTGGAGACGCGGGCCGAGCTGGAGCGCATGGTCTCGCAGGCGGAGAAGGCGCACATCGCCGCCGTCCGCGCGATCGCCGACCGCCGTGAGGGCCTCGCCCGGCTCTCCGGTCAGGTGGAGGCGTTGCGCAGCAAGACGAACGCGACCGCCGAGGAGATCGAACGCCTCTCCGGCACGCTCGCCGAAGCCTCCGAACGCGTCGAGTTCGCGTCGATCGAACTGGCCGAGGCCCAGGCGGTCACAGGCTACGAGGACGAGGGCGACAACGACCTCGACGAACGGCACCGGCACGCCGTGCAGTCCAACGACGCCGCACGTCAGCGCGTCGAGGAGCTCGTGAAGTCGGAACGCACCGCGGAACGCGACATCGCGTCGTGGCGCGCCCGCGTGGATGCGCTCTCACTCGGCCTCACCCGCAAGGACGGGGCGGGCGCGCTGCTCGCGTCGGACGTGCCGGGCCTGCTGGGTTCCGTCGCCGCGCTGCTGACCGTCGAACCGGGCTTCGAGGTGGCGCTGGCCGCCGCGCTCGGCCCGATCGCCGACGCCGTCGCGGTGTCGTCCGGCGACGGCGCGCTCGCGGCCCTGAAGCTGTTGAAGGAGAAGGACGCCGGACGCGCGGGCGTGCTGATCGGCTCGTACGGGTCCACTGTGGACACGTCGGGCTGGGGTCACCTGCCGTACGGCGCGCGCTGGGCGATCGACGTCGTGCACGCCCCCGACGCGTTGCGCCCCGCACTGGCCCGCGCCCTCGACCGCCTCGCCGTCGTGGACGACCTGGACTCCGCGGCCCGCTTCCACGGCAGGGCGGTCACCAAGGACGGCGACCTCTTCGGCACGGACTGGGCCATCGGCGGGTCGGGCGCCCAGGGCCAGAGCGTCATCGAGGTGCAGGCCGCCGTCGACGAGGCGCAGGAACAGCTCGCCACCGCCGAACGGGCGCTGGAGCACGCTTCGGCTGCCCTCGAAGGCGCCCGCGCCGAGCAGCAGGCCCGCCGCAAGGTGCTCGACGCGGTGAAGGAAGCGATGCAGGAGGCCAAGGTCCGCCAGGCGCGGTCCGGTGAACGCCTCAACCGCATGGTCGCCGCCGTCCGGTCCGCCGAGGCCGAGGTCAGCCGCATCAGCGACCAGCGCGCCAAGGTCGAGCAGTCCCGCGAGGACGCCCTGATGAAGCTGGGCGAGCTCGAGGAGCGGCTGCTGATGGCCGAAGAAGAGCAGACGATGGACGACGAGCCGGACACCGAGCAGCGCGACGCGTTGTCCGCTGAGCTGGCTCAGGCGCGTCAGGGCGAGATGGACGCGCGTCTGGTGCAGCGCACCGCCGAAGAGCGCGCACGGGCCGTACAGGGCAAGGCAGAGGGCCTAAGGCGTGCCGCACGCGCTGAGCGTGAGGCTCGTGAACGTCACGCGCGCGCCACGGCCCACCGTGCGCGCGGTGCCGTCGTCGCGAAGGCCGTCGTGCACGGCGGCGAACAGGCGTTGGAACGCATCGAGATCTCGCTGTCCCGCGCCGCCCGCGAACGCGACCTCGCCCAGGAGCGCCGCACGCAGCACGAGCTCCTGCTGACCCAGGTGCGCAACGTCGTCCGCGAGATGTCCGGCGAGCTGGAGAAGCTCGTCGACGCCGTGCACCGCGACGAGGTCCTGCGCGCCGAGCAGCGCATGCGCATCGAGCAGCTCGAGACCAAGATCGCCGAGGACTTCGGCATCGGTCTCGAAGACCTCACCAACGAGTACGGCCCGGACGTCATGGTGCCCGCGTCCGCCGCCGAGATGGCCGAGTACCAGGCCGCCAAGGAACGCGGCGAGCAGGTCTCCGAGCCGCAGCCGATGCCGTACGACCGCGACACCCAGTCCCGCCGCGCCAAGCGCGCCGAACGCGACCTCTCCTTGCTGGGCAAGGTGAACCCGCTCGCGCTGGAGGAGTTCGCGGCGCTGGAGGAGCGCTACAAGTTCCTCTCCACGCAGCTCGAGGACATCAAGGACACCCGCCGCGACCTGCTCACCGTCGTGAAGGAGGTCGACGACAAGATCCTCGAGGTCTTCACGCTGGCCTACGAGGACGTGGCGCGCGAGTTCGAGATCGTCTTCAAGGTCCTGTTCCCCGGCGGCGACGGACGGCTGGTGCTGACCGAGCCCGACGACATGCTGACCACCGGCATCGAGCTGGAGGCACGCCCGCCCGGCAAGAAGGTCAAGCGCCTGTCGCTGCTCTCCGGTGGCGAGAAGTCGCTGGCCGCCGTGGCGATGCTGGTCGCGATCTTCCGCGCCCGCCCTTCACCGTTCTACGTCATGGACGAGGTCGAGGCGGCGCTGGACGACACGAACCTGCACCGGCTGATCGGCCTGTTCCAGCAGTTGCGGGACCGCTCGCAGCTGCTGATCATCACCCACCAGAAGCCGACCATGGAGATCGCGGACGCGCTGTACGGCGTCTCGATGCGCGGTGACGGCATCTCGCAGGTGATCTCGCAGCGGCTGCGCACGACGGCCGACGAGCCCGTCCGTGCGGCGAAGGCCGTGGAACCAGTGGAACCCGCGCCGGCGGAAGTGCCGGAACCGGCGGGCGAGGAGAGCTGAGCGAGGGCGGCCGGACGCGGTGCCTGGGGGGCTTGAACCAGCGCCGGCCGCGGCCTCTGCTCGGGCTGCGCCAGCGCGGTGCCCTTCCTCCGTGAAGAGGTAGGTCCCCCGTGCCACCGTGCGGACGCAACCCGGCGCCCTGAAGTGGTGAGGCCCCCCAGTTCAACTTCACCCGTTTCAGGCGCGCACCGGTCACTCTGCCGGACGAGCCTTGTGAAAACCTTGTATCGCCTGGTCAGGCGCCGCGGGCGTCCAGCGCGGCGGCCTCCGCGGGCGTGGGCGCGGTGCCACCGAGGTGCGCGGGAGCCCACCAGGCGCCCTGCTCGGTCGGGTAGTCGCGCTGCGCGGTGTCGAGGAGGTCCTGCATCCGCTTGCGCAGCAGGTCGTCGCCGGAGTCACCCGGGGAGGCCTCGAACGGCTCGCCGATGAGGATCGTGACCGGGATGTGCCGCTGGGTCAGGTCCTTGGGACGACCCTTGGTCCACAGCCGCTGCGTGCCCCACAACGCCATGGGCACCAGCGGGACGCCGGCCTCGTGCGCCAGGCGGTTCGCGCCGGACTTGATGTCCTTGACCCGAAACGATCGGCTGATCGTGGCTTCGGGGAAGATCCCGACGACCTCGCCGGTGCGGAGCGCGGACAAAGCCTGCTGGTAGGAGGCCTGACCCGCGCTCCGGTCGACGGGGATGTGGTGCATGCCGCGCATGAGCGGGCCTGCGATCTTGTTGGCGAAGATCTCGTGCTTCGCCATGAACCGCGTGAGGCGCCCCGAGGGACGCGCGCCGTAGCCCGCGAAGATGAAGTCGAGGTAGCTGACGTGGTTCGACGCCAGCACGGCTCCACCCGTGCGCGGGACGTGGTGCGCCCCCTCCACGGTGATCCGCAGGTCGAGCACCTTGAACATGAGCTTCGCTGCGGCGATCACCGGGGGATATACGCGATCCGACATGCTTCCGAACGGTAGCCTAGAAAAGCTACTGGCCGGTAGGGGACCCTTCGTGTTCTCGCATGATCTTGGGCACCCCGGCGAGGTCCTCCTCGTTGCACAGCAACTTGAGGTCGTAGTACGGGTTGCCGTGGGTGTCGTCGTAATCGAGATGGACCGCGATCACGTCCACGGGTTCGCCCAGCCACTCCTGGGTCTGCCGCAACCAGGCGGCAGCACGTTCCAGAGCGGACGGAAGATCATCGTCTCGGAATTCGACCGGCCGGTAGGGAACGCCCTGGACACCGTCCCGGTTGTTCGCCGGCATGGGCAGGTCGACGGCCACCCCGGATTCGTTGAGATCGAGTTGGATCGTTTCCTCACTCACCGTAGAAGAGTCCCCCACCCTCACCTGCCCTGCAAGCCCGAATATGGGTGTCGTGCCCGACCGTGCGGCGGCATACCAGCGCTCGCGGGCACGCCGGTGTGAGTGTTGTCTCCCGTGTCAGCGCGCGCTCTTGAGGAACGCGATGTCGCGCTTGACCTTCGTGATCCGGTCGTGGGTCGGCACGAGCACCCTGGCCAGCGCCGACTGGAGCAGCTCCAGCTCCCGCGCGGCGCCCTCCGCGTCACCGGCCTGGTAGCGCAGGTTCGCGAGCAGCTGCCTGGTCTCCAGGACGTCGTCGTGCTCGGGGCCGTGCACGCGGACGAGGTCGCCCAGCAGCGGTGTGCAGACTTCGACGGCCTTCCTGAACTGCTTCGAGGTGCCGAGGACCTTCGCGAGCGTCAGCCGGACACCGAGCGTGCGGGGGTCGTCGGCGCCCACATCGCGCACGTGATCTTTGGCGAGGACCCGGAGCTCGGCGGCGGCACCGCGGAAGTCTCCTGCGTGCGCCTTGGCCTCGGCGGCAGCGGTCCGGACGGCCAGTTCTTCTGACGACACCGTTGCCATTTTACCGGCCCGCGTGTCCGTTACCTGAGAGCCGGGAAAACTCCCTCGCGTCGAACGGCCGTGCGAGTGACCATCTCTTCATGTACGACATCCGTTTCGCCGAACCTGGCGACCTCGGCGCCACGATGGCGCTGCTGGTCCGGCTCCAGGCCGACAACGCGCACCACATCGGGTACCTCGGTGAGACAGTCGAAGAGCTCCGCGCGGAGCTCGGCGAGTTCGAGCCCAGCTGGGCCGACTGCACGGTGGTGGCCGTCGACGCCGACGACAACATCACCGGCATGCTCAGCGTGGAGATCGACGCCGAGCTCGGCCGTGCGTGGCTGCACGGACCGTTCGTCGACGTACCGGTCAACCACCCGGCGGGCAGCCGCATCTGGGACCAGACCGCCGACGCGCTGTACCGCCGCGCCACCGAGCTCCTCACCGGCATCACCGACCTCGAGCTCTACGGGCACACCGCCCACCGGCGGCTGGCGGCGTTCGCCGAGAGGCACGCCTTCAACGCCGGCAAAGCCAGTGCCATCCACATCCTCGACAACGGGGACCTGCGCACGTTGTTGCTGAGGGACGCCAAGTGCCCCAGCGAACGCGAGATGCGCGTCCTCCCGACCGATCGGTTCGTGCACGAGGCCGTCGCCGTCCTGCACGAGCGATGTTTCCCCCGCACCTACTTGTCCGGGAAACAACTCGTCGAATCCGATCCGAAGAGCCGCACCGTCGTCGTCGCGATGGACGGGGACCGCGTCCTCGGGTACGCCGCCGGCAAGGCGCAGCCCGAGGAGTACTACGTCGACTTCGTGGCCGTCGAACCCGACGTCCGCGGTCAGGGCGTCGGTGTCGCCCTCGTCACCGAGCTGCTCTGGAAGCTCGCGGCCGAGCACGGGGCTCGACCGCAGGCCGCCGCCTCGATCTACGCGGGCAACGAGTCGTCGCAGAACATGTTCGCCCGACTAGGTTTCCGACTTCACATCGAGCTGGTCTCGTACCGGCACCCGGCGTGATTTGCCCCAAAAAGATCGACACAGTGACAACAGCCCACCCACCAGCAAGGTGACCGCCACCCCCAGGGGCGTGTTCCACCAGCCGGTCAGGGACTTCAGGTCGGCCGTGGCCTTCCCGAAGTCGATCGTCGGCGTGCTGCCGGCGAACTTGACCCCGAGAATCACGAAACCGACGACCAGCACCGTCGCCACGAACGCGATGATCGCGTCCACCTGCGTGACGCGCTTGAAGATCAGGCCGAGGAGGAAGGCCCCGAGCAGCGCGCCGTAGGTGTAGCCGGCGATGCCGAGCGCCTGCACCACGATCGGATCCGCCGTGGTCTTGTTCGAGGAGGCGAACAGGCCCGCGCAGACGATCAGCAGACCCGCCCACACCAGGGTCCAGATCCTGCCGTGGCGCAGGCGTTCGTCGTCGGTCATCGGGGTCTTGCGGACGCGTTCGTAGACGTCCGTGACGGTGCTGGAGGCCAAGGCGCCCAACGAGGACGAGAGCGCGGCCGCGAGGATGCCGGCGATCACGAACCCGGACAGGCCCGACGGCAGCTCGTTGACGATGAAGAACCCGAAGAGCTCGTCCTTGTTGCCGAGCCTGAGGTCCTTCACGGGGTCCACGCCGTTGTAGAACGCCCACAGCATCACGCCGATGAACAGGAAGAACGCGAACTGCAGGAACACCACGAAGCCGGAGGCGATCAACGCCTTCTGCGCGGACTTCACGTCCTTCGTGGACATGAGCCGCTGCACGATCAACTGGTCCGCGCCGTGCGAGGCCATCGACAGCAGCGCACCGCCGAAGAACGCCGCGACGAACGGGTAGGCGCCGGTCAGCGGTGACGAGGTGAAGTCGAAGATCTGGAACTTGTTGACGTCCACGGCCTTGGCGAACCAGCCGTCCGGCAGTTCGCTCGACAGCCACCAGATGATGACGAGGCCACCCAGGACGTACCAGAGCATCTGGATGGCGTCGACCCACACGACCGCGCGCACGCCGCCGAAGAAGCTGTAGAACACCATCGCGATGCCGAGCGCGGCGATGATCGTCCAGTAGCCGGCGTCGATCCCGTACTGGGCGAGCACGAGCTTGATCGGGATGGCCGTGGCGAAGAGCCGGATGCCGTCCGCGAGCAGGCGCGTGAAGAGGAACGTCACCGATGCCGTGGCGCGCATGCCGTTGCCGTAACGCTTGCCCAGGAACGCATACGCCGTGACGAGGTCACCGGCGATGTAGCGCGGGAGCAGCACGAAGCTCACGATGATGCGCCCGACGATGTAGCCGAGGGCGAGTGTCAGGTACGTCATGCCGCCCTGCGCGGGCGTCGCGACGTACGCGATCACCGGCACGCTCAGCACCGTGAGCGTCGACGTCTCCGCCGAGACGACCGACAGGCAGACGACCCACCACGAGATGCGCTTCTCGCTGACGAAGTAGTCGGTGGACGACTTCTGCCTGCCGCCGATCCACATGCCGAGCAACGGCATCCCGACGAGGAACAGGGCGATGATCGCGAGGTCTAGTCCGCGCATTTCGGTTCCCCCACGTGGAGTTCGGTGACGGGTGCGGTGACGGGTTCCGGCATCCGCAGCGGGCCGGCGCCGGGCGTGATGCTGCCGAGCAGCCGCGGCCCGGACGCGCCGGTGGCGGACGGCGTGTTGCCCGCGATCCCGTGCCACGTCAGGAATCCGAGCAACGCGGCCAGGTAGGCCTCCTTGCCGTCGCGCGGCAGGCCGAGCGAGTCGCTGATCCGCAACGGGATCGGGTCGAGCGCTTCTTCGAGCGCCTGGACCAGCACGGGGTTGCGCATGCCGCCGCCGGACGCGACGACCGTGCTCGCGTCGTGTGCGCGGCAGGCGTCGGCGATGGTGCGGGCGGTCAGCTCGACGAGGGTCCTGAGCATGTCCTCGGCCTGGACCGTGGGGAAGCCGCTCAGGTACTCGGCGTTGAAGAGCTCCTTGCCCGTCGACTTCGGCCACGGCTTGGCGTAGTACGGGTCGGCGAGGAGCTTCTTGAGGACGTCTTCTCTCACCGTTCCTCTGCTCGCGAACTCGCCGTTGGTGTCCTGGCGCCGTGCGCCGTTGGAGAGGACCTCCATGACGGCGTCCATCAGCGCGTTGCCCGGCCCCGTGTCGTAGGCGATCGGCGGGCTGCCGGGTCTCACGACGGTGATGTTCGCGATGCCGCCGATGTTGAGCGCCACGGCGTTGTCCGCCATGTTCGCGAGCCACAACGCGTCGAGCGTGCTCGCCAGCGGTGCCCCGTGCCCGCCCGCGGCCACGTCCCTGACGCGGAGGTCGGCGATCACCGGCACGCCCGTCCGTTCGGCGATCCAGGCGGGCTGGCCGAGCTGCAACGTGCCGAGGCAGTCGCCGTCCTGCACCTCGTGGTGCACCGTCTGCCCGAGCGAGCAGATCAGGTCCGCCGGCAGGTACCCGGCGGCGACTTCGCCGAAAGCCTGCCCGAGCGACGTGTCGAAGGCGCACACTTCAGCGAGGTCCCGCGGCTTCGCCAGCAGGTCCTCGGGGAACGGGTGCTCGGCGCACTGCACTGGCACGAGCTCGACGACGTGGTCGTGGATCGACAGGTCGGCGACGGCGACGTCGATGCCGTCCATCGACGTGCCGGAAATCAGTCCGATCACCCTCACGACTGTGTGGTCTATTCCACACGGTGATCGGGCGCAAGAGCTTTGGTGAAATCTTCGCCTAATTGAGCAGTAGATGGTTGACAGGTCACATCAGCGTCTGTGAAACCATGAGCCCGTGTCGACGTCCTCCCTTGTCCTGATCCTCGTCGTCGTGGCGGTCGTGCTGATCGCCGCGCTGGTGACCGGCGTGGTGCTGACGCGTCGCCGTCGCATCAGCCTGACCCAGAAGGAAGAGACGCCGAAGCCCGGCGGCTACCAGGTGGAGTCGGGGATCTCGTTCACCCCGGCCGCCCCCGACGCCGTCGTCGAGGCCGTGGTCGTGCCGCCGGTGGAGCACCCGGTCGCCGACCGCACCGAGGTGGACGGCCAGCCCGGCGTGGGCGACGACGCCTCCGTGCCGCGCGACTCGGTGAAGCGCGGCTTCGTCGAGGTCGACCTGCCCGTCGAGGCGTCCGAGGTCGAGGAGATCGAGCCCACCGAGGGCCGGTTGGAACGGCTGCGCGGCAAGCTCTCGAAGTCGCGCAACGCGTTCGGCACGTCGTTGCTGGGGCTCCTGGGCGCCGGTGACCTGGACGAGGACTCCTGGCAGGACGTCGAGGACACGCTGCTGATCGCCGACCTGGGCGCGACGCTGACCACCGAGATCGTGGCGACGCTGCGCTCGAAGATCGCCGGTTCCGGCGTGCGCACCGAGGCCGAGGCGCAGACGCTGCTGCGCGGCGTGCTGGTCGACGCGCTGGGCCCGAAGATGGACCGTTCGCTGAAGGCGCTGCCGCACGAGGGCAAGCCCGCCGTGCTGTTGGTGGTGGGCGTCAACGGCGTCGGCAAGACCACGACGACCGGCAAGCTCGCGCGCGTGCTGGTCGCGGACGGCCGCACGGTGCTGCTCGGCGCCGCCGACACGTTCCGCGCCGCCGCGGCCGACCAGCTGGAGACGTGGGGCAAGCGGGTCGGCGCGGAGACCGTGCGCGGGCCGGAGGGCGGCGACCCGGCCTCCGTCGCGTTCGACGCGGTCAAGCGTGGCATGGACGCGGGTGTCGACACGGTGCTGATCGACACCGCCGGCCGGCTGCACACCAAGGTCGGGCTCATGGACGAGCTCGGCAAGGTGAAGCGCGTGGTCGAGAAGCAGGCCGTGGTCGACGAGGTGCTGCTCGTACTGGACGCCACCACCGGCCAGAACGGCCTCACGCAGGCGCGCGTGTTCGCCGAGCAGGTCGACATCACCGGCATCGTGCTGACCAAGCTGGACGGCACGGCCAAGGGCGGCATCGTGTTCCAGGTGCAGCGCGAGCTCGGCGTGCCGGTGAAGCTCGTCGGCCTGGGCGAGGGCGCCGACCACCTGGCTCCGTTCGAGCCTGGCGCGTTCGTCGACGCCCTTCTCGGCTGACCTCCAGGCGCTAGGCCGCCACCCGGACGCTCGCCTCCACGAAGGTGCGGATCGACGACGTCACGTAGTCGATCATCTCCTCGGTCAGGCGCGGGTGCGTGCCGAGCCAGAACGTGCGCTCGGTGATCAGGTCGCTGTTCGCGAGCGTCCCCGACACGCGGTGCTCGATGTCGCGGTAGGCGGGCTGGCGCAGCAGGTTGCCGCCGAACAGCAGCCGTGTGGCGATCTTGCGGTCGTCCAGGTACCGGATGAGGTCGTTGCGGGAGAACGGCAGCGACGGGTCGAGCGTGAGCAGGAAGCCGAACCAGGCCGGGTCGCTGTTCTCGGTGGCGACCGGCAGGGTCAGGCCCGGCACGCCTTCGAGCCCGTCGCGCAGCAGCTGCCAGTTGCGGCGGCGCGCCTCGGCGAAGCGGTCGAGCTTGCCGAGCTGCGTCACGCCCAGCGCGGCGTTGAGGTCGGTCGACTTCAGGTTGTAGCCGATGTGCGTGTAGATGTACTTGTGGTCGTAGCCGGCGGGCAGCGTGCCCATCTGCCACTCGAACCGCTTGAAGCAGGTGTTGTCCTTCGCGGGCTCGCACCAGCAGTCGCGGCCCCAGTCGCGCATGGACTCCATCACCCGCGCGAGCTTGAGGTTCGACGTGACGCACGCGCCGCCCTCACCGGTCGTGATGTGGTGGGCCGGGTAGAAGCTGAGCGTCGAGACGTCGCCGAAGGTGCCGGTGAGCCGGCCGTCCAGGGTGGACCCGAAGCCGTCGCAGTTGTCCTCGACCAGCCACAGGTTGCGGTCGCGGGCGATGCGGGCGATCGCGGCCGCGTCGAACGGGTTGCCGAGCGTGTGGGCGAGCGCGATCGCCTTGGTGCGCGGGCCGATCGCGGCCTCGATCGCCTCGGGCGTGGCGTTGTAGGTGCCCAGCTCGACGTCGACGAAGACCGGCACGAGCCCGTTCTGGATGATCGGGTTCACGGTCGTGGGGAAGCCCGCCGCCGCCGTGATCACCTCGTCGCCCGGCTTGAGCGCGCGGTCGCCGAGGGCGGGCGAGGTGAGCGAGCTGATCGCGACCAGGTTCGCGCTGGAGCCCGAGTTCACCATCAACGCCTTGCGCAGCCCCAGTTTCCGCGCGATGCCGGACTCGAACGCCTTGGTGTGCGTGCCCGCGACGATCTTCATGTTGAGCGCGGCCTGCACCAGGGCCAGCCGGTCGTCGGCGTCGAACACCGCGCCGCCGGTGAGCACCGGCGTCTGGCCGGGAACGAACCTCGTCTCCTCTTCCTCGGAGGCGCGGTGGTAGGCCAGGGTGGCGGCCAGGACGACTTCCTCGGCGCTCATGCGAGCACTCCCTGCAGGTGGGCGACGACCTCGGACGGGGACAGCAGGCCGGCGTTCTCCTCGCGGAGCTGGGCGGCCCTGTGACGGGCGTGCGGGGTGTTCAGCAGACCCAGCACGGCCTCGCGGATGTTCTCGGTGCCGGACTCGCCGGGGTGCAGGCAGATGCCCGCGCCGGCCTGGGCGATCCGGTCGCCGTGCTCGAAGTGGACGCACATCTGCGGCAGCACCAGCTGCGGCAGGCCGTTCGCCAGCGCGGCGAACACGCTCCCCGCGCCGCCGTGCGTGATGGCGACGGAGGACGTGCGCATCAGGTCGTGCAGCGGGACGCCGGGCACCACCCGGACGTTGGCGGGCACGTCGGCGCAGTGCAGACCGGAACCGGCGGCCACGACCACGTCGACGTCCACGTCGGACAACGCGGTCAGCGTTCGCGCCAGCACCGAGTCGTGGTCGCCGGAGATCGGCACGTTCCCCAGCGTCACCGCGACCCGCGGCCGGTCGTTCTCGGCCAGCAGCCAGTCCGGCAGCACCGCGGAGCCGTTGAACGGCGCCCAGGTCATGGGGAGCGACGGGCACTCCGGGGTGCCGGACTGCAGGCTCGGCGGGCACACGTCGACCCACCACTGCGGCGGGTTCGGCCGTCCCCAGGTCCGGTAGAGAGGTTCGAGCAGGCGGTCGCACTCGGCGTCGACCTCCGGCGGCAACGTGAGGCCCCAGCCGTGCTTGATGCGCGGGATGCCGTGCCGGGCGGCGACCACCGGTCCCGCGTACTCCCAGGAGGTGTGGACCAGCAGGTCCGGCTCGAACCGCCGGACGACGGCGTCGAGGGCGTCGATCACGTGGTGCGCCAGCGGGACGTAGTAGCTCGCGACGTGGTCGGCGAGCGACTCGGCACCGGCCCGTTGCGCCGGTCGGGAGGCGTGGTCCGGGGCCAACTCGGACAACGAGATGTCGGCGCCGAGTGACACCGCCGACAGGCCTGCGCGGGCAGCCACTCCCGCCATCGAGTCCGGCATCGCGACCACCACGTGGTGGCCCGCGCTGCGCAGTGCCCAGAGCAGCGGGACCATCGGGTAGAAGTGGCCCTGATTCGGGCAACTCGTCACGAGGATCTTCATGTCCGAAGACCGTAGGGTGACGTGCGCCACTACTCGGTAACTGCCCGTGGCACCGCTCTCACATGGCGAAATGCCAGGTCAGTCGGCAGCCGCCAGGCGCTTCGCCACGGCGAGGACCTCGGGCAGAATTCGGCTCACCGCGTCCTTGGTGAGCCGGCCTTCCGGGCCGGAAACGGACACCGCGGCGAGCGTCGGGCCGCCCACCACCGGCACCGCGATGCACCGCACGCCGAGCTCCTGCTCCGACTCGTCCAGCGCGAACCCGCGTTCGGCGATCTCGTCGAGCGAGTCCAGCAGCTCGGCCGCGTCCGTGATCGTGTTGGACGTGTAGGCGGGCAGCCCCGTGCGTTCCAGGAGCGCGCGCACGTCCGAGCGCGGCAGCTGGGACAGCATCGCCTTGCCCACACCCGTGCCGTGGGGGAGCAGGCGGCGGCCCACCTCGGTGAACATGCGCATCGAGTGCTTCGACGGCACCTGCGCCACGTACACGACCTCGTCGCCGTCCAGCACGGCCAGGTTCGCCGTCTCCTCCACCGAGTCGACGAGCTGGGAGAGCAGCGGGCGCGCCCAGGAGCCGTACTGGCGGGAGGCGGTCTCGCCCAACCGGATCAGGCGGGAGCCGAGGGTGTAGCGGCGGTTGCTGTTCTGCCGCACATAGCCCAGCGTGACAAGGGTGCGGATGAGGCGGTGGATCGTGGGCAGGGGCAGGCCGGACGTCGCGGCCAGCTCCGACAGCGATGCCTCGCCACCGGCGTCTGCCAGGCGTTCCAGCAGGTCAAAGGCTCTTTGCAGGGACTGCACGCCACCTGTGGACACGTGCGGCTCCTCCCGTTGCAGTTCCGCAATGCAAAAACTATAGTCCACACAGCAAAACCTAGAGAGGTGGATCCAGGTGCAGGTGCTCACCGAAGAGGCCATTGAGTTCGTCGCGAAGCTGCACGAGGCGCACGCCGCCCGCAGGGACGAGTTGCTCGCCCTTCGCAAGGAGCGCCGGCCCCTCGGGTTCCTGCCGGAGACGCAGAACGTGCGGGACGGCGAGTGGCAGGTCGCCCCGGCACCGGAGGCGTTGCGGGACCGGCGGGTGGAGATCACCGGGCCGACCGAGCGCAAGATGACGATCAACGCGCTCAACTCCGGTGCCAAGGTGTGGCTCGCCGACCTCGAGGACGCGAACACGCCGCACTGGGACAACGTCGTGCAGGGGCAGGTCAACCTGTACGAGGCCGCGCGCGAGACCATCGAGTTCACCTCGCCGGAGGGCAAGGAGTACCGCCTCAAGGGCGGGCCGTACCCCACGATCGTCGTGCGGCCGCGCGGATGGCACCTCGACGAGCGCAACCTGCAGTTCGGCGGCAAGAACGCCGTGGGTGCGTTGGTGGACTTCGGTTTGCACTTCTTCCACAACGCGGAGCTCGGCAGGCCGTACTACTACTTGCCGAAGATGGAGTCGCACCTCGAAGCACGGCTGTGGAACGACGTCTTCACGACGGCGCAGAAGCTGAAGGGCGTGCCGCACGGCACGATTCGTGCCACGGTGCTCATCGAGACGATTCCGGCCGCGTTCCAGATGGAGGAGATCCTCTACGAACTGCGCGACCACGCGTCGGGGCTCAACGCCGGTCGGTGGGACTACCTCTTCAGCGTCATCAAGTACTTCCGCGACGCGGGTGCGGACTTCGTGCTGCCGGACCGCAACAGCGTCACGATGACGGCGCCGTTCATGCGCGCGTACACCGAGCTTCTGGTGAAGACGTGCCACAAGCGCGGGGCGTTCGCCATGGGCGGCATGGCGGCGTTCATCCCCAACCGGCGTGACCCCGAGGTCACCGAGAACGCGCTGCGCAAGGTCCGCGAGGACAAGACGCGCGAGGCGACCGATGGTTTCGACGGCTCGTGGGTGGCGCATCCTGATCTCGTGCCGATCTGCCGGGAGATCTTCGACGGGGTGCTGGGCGACCGGCCCAACCAGATCGACAAGCAACGGCCCGAGGTGAGCGTGACGGCCGAGCAGTTGCTCGACTTCAAGTCCGCCGGCGGTGCGGCGACGCGCGCCGGGCTCGAAGGCGCGGTCGACGTCGGCGTGCGCTACATCGCGTCGTGGCTCGGCGGCAACGGTGCGGCGGCCATCCACAACCTCATGGAGGACGCGGCCACCGCGGAGATCAGCCGCTCGCAGATCTGGCAGTGGATCAACAACAAGGTCGTGCTCGACGACGGCACCCAGGTCACGCCGGACGCCGTGCGCGAGGTGCTCGCCCGCGTCGGTGCCGAGGTCGAGGGCCCGCACGTGGCGGCGGCCGTCGAGCTGTTCGAGCAGGTCGCGTTGTCCGAGGACTTCGTCGACTTCCTGACACTGCCGGCGTACGAGCGCATCTGATGTACCAGACATCGCTGTCCCCCGAGGACGTCGCCCGGCTCACCGCCCGGCTGTCCACTGTGGAACGCAGCTGGCCGGTGGGCCGTCAGCCCGTGCACACGTGCTACGTGCCCGCCGGTCGCGTCATCGCCTCCACGGTCGCCGACTGGGGCCGCGAGGCACTGGAGTCGATCGACCGCGACCTGCTGCCGGACCTCCCGGACGGCGTGCTGGACCGCGTCGAGGCCAAGCTCCGCCGCGAACCGGTCGAGGACCTGCGCATCGACTTCGAGGACGGCTACGGCGCGCCCGAGGACGACGTCGAGGACATGGACGCCGAGAGCACGGCCCACCTCGTGTCTCGCTGGATCGCCGACGGCACGGTCCCTCCGTCGATCGGGCTGCGCATCAAGTCGTTCGACACGCCCGAGTTGCGCGAACGCGGACTGCGCACGCTTGACATCTTCCTGACAGCACTGGAAGAAGTTCCGCCAGGTTTTACGATTACTTTTCCCAAGGTGACATCTGCCGACCAGATCGATGTGTTCGCGGACGTCCTCGACCTCTTCGGCGGGGATCTGAAGTTCGAGATCCAGGTGGAGACCACGCAGTCCGTCGTGGACTCCGAAGGCCGCCTCGCCATCCCGCGGTTCATCGCCGCGGGCAGGGGCAAGGTGACAGGTCTGCACTTCGGCACCTACGACTACACGGCGGGCTGCGGCCTGTCCGCCGCGCAGCAGCACCTGGCCCACGGCGCGTGCGACTTCGCCCGCCACGTGATGCAGGTTTCCGCAGCTGGCACGGGTGTGCGCCTCTCGGACGGCTCGACCAACGTGCTGCCCGTGGGTGACGGCAAACGATACGGCTGGGACACCCATTACCGGCTCACTCGCCGGTCACTGGAGCACGGTTTCTACCAGGGTTGGGACCTCCACCCGGCCCAGCTGGTAACGAGGTACGCCGCCGTCTACGCCTTCTACCGCGAGGGCCTGGAAGCCGACGCAGCACGTCTCAGGTCGTACGTCGAGCGCGTCTCAGGAGGCGTTCTCGACGAACCGGCAACTGCGCAGGCACTCTCGGCGTTCTTCCTCCGTGCGGTGGACTGCGGTGCGCTCGATCCGGTGGAAGTGCAGGTCGCGACCGGTCTCGACGAGTCAGGACTGCGGAACCTGGTCGCACGATCGAGCTGATCGGGGCATCACCCGTTCGTGTGGTTCTGTCAATGGGTGTCGAATAGTGCGGGCAATGGGTGCAGGGTGACTCGCATGAGCATGCGAGCCGGCCTGTGGACGGGTCTACCCGACCTCGACGCGGCGGAGCACAAGTACCAGGTCGTGGCGTGCGACGGCGACGTCGACACGTTGATCAGGCTCTTGGCCCGCCCGGAGTGCAACGACGGCTCGCTCGACCACTTCGGCCGCAGCCTCACGCCCGAGGGCGACCCGGACCACAACGTCGTGCTCGCCGTGCGCGGCGGGTGGGGCTACATGTACTACGTCGACAACGCCTTCATGGGCTGGCCCAGGGGCTGCGCGGACGCGCCGTACGTCAACGAGAAGTACACCGACTTCCCGCCGGGCGTCGGTCTGCCGCTGGACGTGTTCCGGCAGCTGCTGATCGAGTTCATGATCTCGGGCGAACGGCCGACCGGCGTCGACTGGTACAGCGAGGCGGACCTGTTCCACTCGTGGCGGGATCAACAGATGGCCTTGCGCACCTCCGAAAACCGCTGACTCGGGCAGCATCGCCACCAACCTCGGCCGGCCCTCAGGTGCGGTCCGGTTCAATGGCCTCATGAAGGCCGTGGTGATGGGTGGGGGAATCGCCGGCTTGCTGGCGGCTCGCGTGCTGAGCGAGTCCCACGAGGTCGTTGTGCTCGAACGCGACGCGTTGACGGACGAGCCCGAATATCGCGCGGGCGTGCCGCAGGGCCGGCACACGCACGGGCTGCTGGTGCGGGGCGGCGAGCTCCTCGAAGAGTTGTTCCCGGGGCTGCGCGACGAGCTCGTGGAGCGGGGCGCCGTGCTCGCCGACGCGGGGGACATGCGGATCCTGCAGCCCGCCGGGTGGCTGGCCAGGACGCATCTCGGGTTGCCGTTGTTGTCGTTGAGCCGGCCGTTGCTGGAGACCACCATCCGGCGGCGGGTCACCGCCGAGATCCGGAGCGGTGTGCACGTCACCGGGTTGTCGGTGCGCGACGGTGTGGTGGACGGGGTGCTGACGCGGGACGGGAAGGTCGAGGCCGACCTCGTCGTGGACGCGTCCGGGCGGTCGTCGAAGCTGGCGGCCTGGCTGGCCGAGGCGGGTGTCGTGACGCCGGAACCCGAGGTCGTCGATTCCCGTACCGGGTATGCGACACGGCTTTACGAGGCTCCTGCGGACTTTCCCGTGGTGTTCGCGGAAAGTCTGTCCGCGCCGGACGTGTCGCGTGGCGTGGCGGCGATGCGCGTCGAGGGTGGCCGGGTGATGGTCACGGCGCAGGGGGCGAACGGGGACCATCCGCCGCGTGATCTGGACGGGTTCCAGGGGTTCCTGGACTCGTTGCGGGCGCCCATCTCGGAGATGCTCGCGGACGCCGAGGCGCTCACGCCGGTGTACCTGTTCGCGCGCACGGCCAGTCGTCGCAACGCTTTCGAGAAGGTCGCGCACTGGCCGGCCGGGCTCGTGGCGGTGGGGGACGCGGTGTGCGCGTTCAACCCCGTGTACGGGCAGGGGATCACGGTGGCGGCCATGGACGCGTTGTTGTTCCGGCAGCACGACGACTTCAGTGCCAAGGGATGCCGGAGTTTCCAGCGCAAGGTCGCGAAGACCTCGCAACTGCCGTGGCTCATGTCCAGCAACGCCGACCGCGGCTGGACGGAGCACCAGAAGGGCGGGTTGCTCGGCTGGTACCTGAAGAAGTGGCAGGTCGGGGTCGTGCACGACCCCGACCTGTTCAGCCGCTTCGTCCGGGTCGTGCACATGGTCGCCGCGCCGGCGAGCCTGCTCGACCCGGTGGTGTTCAGAAGGCTGGCAAAGTACTCCAGGCAAGGCCCGCGTCCGGAGCGTCGTCCCGCAGGATCGACCCCTCGATGAGGCCGTACGGGCGGTCCGCGGCGTAGAAGACCTCGTTGTCGTTCTCCAGGCCGAACGCGCTCAGGTCCACCAGGAAGTGGTGCTTGTTCGGCATGGAGAGCCGCACCTCGGCGACCTCGGGGTGCGACTGGAGGACGGCCTCTCCCATCGCGTACAGCGTCTGCTGCAACGAGAGAGAGTGCTTGTCCGCGAACGTCTTCAGCATGGTCGAGCGGATCTCGGCGAACGACTTCGCCCAGTCGACGTCCGTGCCCACGTAACGCCAGCGGGCCGTCACGGACGTCGCCAGGATGCGGTCGTTCGTCTCCTTCAACGTCGTGTACGGGTCCTTCGGGTAGCCGTGGAACTCCGACCCGGTCGACTTCAGCACCACGAGGTCGCGCACACCTGACACGACCCAGGCCTGTGCGCCCTCGATCGTCACGGCGGTGGTGCGCTTCTCGTTCGACCCCTGGACGAACGAGTGGTCGTGGCCCTCGATGCGGTCCCACGAGTGCTCGTCGATCAGGATCCGCGCGCCCGAGATGGGTTCCTGCGAACCGACGAAGTGCCGGCCCAGGCGCAGCGCGAAGTCCTCGATCTCACCTACGGGCGCCTGCTTGGCGAACGCGTAGACGGTGTTCTTCTGCGTGTCGGTGGCGAGCACCTTCGCGTTGTCACCGGTGAGGTGGGTGTCGGCGAGGTCTCCGCGCAGCGAGGTGCTGACGGTCAGGTCTTTGATCGTGTGCACGGAACCGTTGCGCGACACCGTGACGAGGCGGTTCTCCGCCTTTCCGTACTGGTTGGGGCCCAGGACGATGGCCATGAAATCAGCTCCCGATCAGCTTCTGCAGCCGCAACGCGGCGATCTTCGCGAGTTCGTCGTTCACGACGCGGAGCTCGACATCCGGCGGGTTGTCCATCCGAGTGGACAGGTTGCCGAGCATTTCCGCACCGCTCAGGCCGGTCGCGCACACCAGGTAGATGTGCCCGAACCGATCCTCGTACGCGGCGTTGGCGGCCGCCAGGCGATCAGCCTGGGAGCTGTCCACACCGGACTGTTCGGACCGCGACCACCTCGCCGACACCCCACCTGTCTTCTGTCGTTCGCCGATGCGCGGGTGCCCGGCGATCGCGCCGAGCACCTCCTCGTCGGAAAGTCCTTGTGCGGCAACCGAAGCGGCCGCGAGGAGAGCATCCATCGACGCGTAGGGCCTGCCCGCCACCACGGCGTCGATCCAGCGGGGTACCGCGAGGCACTCGGAGAGCAGAGGACGGAGTTCGGCCTCCGGGGCGCTGTTGAAGCTGTCCACGGTTCTCCAAGTTTCTACATCGCGGAATTGAACTTCCACATTCTTGACCCGGCCTGCTCGGGATGTCTAGTGTCTCCGTAGTACGAAATTCGACTTCCGCAATGTGGAAGGAACGGACCCGAGATGTTCGACGCAAACCTGTCCATGCTCTTCACCGAGCTGCCGTTGCTGGAACGCCCGCAAGCCGCGCGCGCCGCAGGGTTCGACGCGGTCGAGATCTGGTGGCCGTTCGCGGACGCCGTACCCGAGACGCGCGAGATCGAGGCGTTCGAGACCGCGATCGTCGACGCGCAGGTGCGCCTGGTCGGCCTCAACCTCTACGCGGGCGACATGCCGGCGGGCGACCGCGGCCTCACGAGCTGGCCCGGCCGGGAGACCGAGTTCCGGACGAACGTCGAGATCACCGCGGCCATCGCGGCACGGCTCGGCTGCCGCACGATCAACGCGCTGCACGGCAACTTCGAGACCACCGCGCAGACCGTCTCCCACTACCGCTTCGCCGCCGACGTCGCGGCGGAGATCGGCGCCCAGCTCGTGATCGAACCGCTGAGCGGCGCGCCGAAGTACCCGATCAAGACCGCCCACCAGGCGTTCGCGCTGATCGACGAGATCGACCGCGGCAACGTGAAGCTGCTCGCGGACCTGTACCACCTCGCCACGAACGGCGACGACCTCGACGTTCTCGCCGACCACGTCGACCGCATCGGTCACGTGCAGATCGCCGACGCTCCCGGACGCGGTGAGCCCGGCACCGGCGAGCTCGACCTCTTCGGGCACCTCGCGAAGCTCCGCGCCAACGGCTACAGCGGTTTCGTCGGAGCCGAGTACAAGCCCGTCACCCACTCCTTCGCTTGGAGGGACAACGCATGACCAGGATCGGTTTCATCGGACTCGGCATCATGGGCAGCCCGATGGCGGCCCACCTCGTAGCCGCCGGGCACGACGTGGCGGGCTTCGACCTCAGCTCGGCCTCGCTCGAGAAGCTGGCAGCCGACGGTGGCAAGGCCGCCACCTCCGCACAGGAGGCCGTGAGCGGCGCCGAGGTCGTCATCACGATGCTGCCGAACCACCCGCAGGTCGAGGCCGTGATCGACGAGGTCACCTTCGACGACGGCACGCTGCTGATCGACATGAGCACGATCCGCCCGTCCACCTCGATCGCCATCGCCCAGAAGCTGACGAACGTCCGGGTGCTCGACGCGCCGGTCAGCGGCGGCCAGACCGGCGCGGTCCAGGCGTCGCTGAGCATCATGGTCGGCGGCACCGAGGCCGACTTCGCCGCCGCCAGGCCGTTCCTGGAGGTCGTCGGCAAGACGATCGTGCACGTCGGGCCGCACGGCGCGGGCCAGGTCGTGAAGGCCGCGAACCAGCTGATGGTCGGCGGCATCTACGCGCTGGTCGCCGAGTCGATCGTGCTGCTGGAGGCGTCCGGCGTGGACCCGAAGGCGGGCCTCGACGTGCTCGCGGGCGGTCTCGCCGCGAACCGGATCCTCGACCTCAAGCGCGAGTCCATGATCGCGCGCGAGTTCCAGCCGGGCTTCCGGATCGACCTGCACCACAAGGACATGGGCATCGCACTGGACGCGGCACGCGCCGCCGACGTCGCGCTGCCGGTCACCAACCAGATCGCCGCGCTCGTCGCGGCGGCACGCGCGCAGGGCTACGGGTCGCTCGACCACTCCGCGCTGCTCAAGGTCATCGAGAACTTCGCAGGGAGGAGCTGAACATGCCGAAGATCCCCGTCATGCAGGCGGTCGTCGAGGTCCTCAAGTCCGAGGGCATCGACGTTGTGTTCGGCTGCCCCGGCGCCGCGATCCTCCCGCTGTACAAGGCGATGGAGGAGGACGGCGGCATCGAGCACCTGATCGTGCGGCACGAGGAGGGCGCCACGCACATGGCCGACGGCTGGTCGCGCACGACCGGCAACGTCGGCGTCGCGATCGGCACCTCCGGCCCGGCCGGCACGAACATGATCACCGGCCTCTACACCGCGCAGGCCGACTCCGTGCCGATCCTCTGCATCACCGGCCAGGCCGCCGTCTCCAAGCTGCACCAGGAGGCGTTCCAGGCCGTCGACATCGTCTCGATCGCCGCTCCCGTCACGAAGTGGGCGGTGCAGGTCAAGGAAGCCGCGCAGATGCCGTGGATCTTCCGCGAGGCGTTCCGGATCGCCCGCTCCGGACGGCCCGGCCCGGTCCTGATCGACCTGCCGATCGACGTGCAGAAGCAGGAGATCGAGTGGGACTCCACGATCGACGAACCGTTGCCGGTGCCGAAAAGCGCTCCGAGTGACGCACGGGTCGAGCGCGCGCTGGAGATGCTGCTCGCCGCCGAACGCCCACTGCTGCTCGCCGGTGGCGGTGTCATCCTCGGCGAGGCGTCCGCCGAGCTGCTGGACCTGGCTGAATTCCTGCAGATCCCCATCCAGGCCACCCTGATGGGCAAGGGCGCGATCGACGAGGACCACCGGCTCTACGCGGGCATGACCGGCATCCAGACCTCGCAGCGCTACGGCAACGCGTCGTTCCTGGAGTCCGACCTGGTGCTGGCGCTGGGCGCCCGCTTCGGCGACCGGCACACCGGCGACCTCGCCACCTACCGCGGCGACCGCAAGTTCATCCACGTCGACGTCGAACCGACGCAGATCGGCAAGGTCTTCGGACCGGACCTCGGCATCGTCGCGGACACGAAGCTGTTCCTGAAGGCCCTGCTGGACAAGGCGAAGCAGCACGGACCTCGGGACCAGGGCGCTTGGGTCGAGCGGTGCCAGGAGCTCAAGCGCACGCTGTTGCGGCGCGAGGACTTCGACACCGTCCCGGTCAAGGCACCGCGGGTGTTCAAGGAGATCAACGAGTTCTACGGCCCGGACACCTACTTCGTCACGGCCATCGGGCTCTACCAGATCTGGTCCGGCCAGCACCAGAAGGCGCACAAGCCGCGGCACTACCAGGTCTGCGGCCAGGCCGGTCCGCTCGGCTGGGAGATCCCGGCGGCCATCGGGGTCAAGAAGGCCAAGCCCGACGCGGAGGTCGTCGGTGTCGTCGGCGACTACTCGTTCCAGTTCCTGGTCGAGGAACTGGCCGTCGGCGCCCAGTACGACGTGCCGTTCGTGCTGATCATGCTGAACAA
Source organism: Lentzea sp. NPDC058450 (assembly GCF_042721395.1). NCBI lineage: Bacteria > Bacillati > Actinomycetota > Actinomycetes > Pseudonocardiales > Pseudonocardiaceae > Lentzea > Lentzea sp. NPDC058450. The sequence goes on along the minus strand of NZ_JBHXLO010000010.1, from coordinate 156,382 downwards.
CGAGTACCTGGGCCTGATCCGGATGGCCGAGGACCACGGCGGCTACGACATGAAGTACGAGGTCGACATCCACTACGACACCACGGGCTCGGACAACGTGAAGATCATGGAGGCCTACGGCTGCTCCGGCATCCGGGTCGCCGATCCGAGCGAGATCCGCAGCTCGCTGGAGTGGGCGCGCAAGGAGGCGGACCGGACCAGCCGCCCGGTGCTCGTGGAGATCATGATCGAACGCGAGGGCAACACCGCGAACGGCACCTCGATCGCCGCGATGAGGGAATTCGAGCCGCTGCCGTGACGCACGTGATCGTCGCGCCGGACAAGTTCAAGGGATCGCTCACCGCCCCGCAGGTCGCCGCCGCCGTCGCGCGCGGCCTGCGGGAGGCGGTCCCGGACGTGGACGTGCGCCTCCTCCCGGTGGCCGACGGCGGCGACGGCACCGTCGACGCCGCTGTCGCCGCCGGGTTCCTCAAGGTCGGGCGCTGGGTCACCGGACCGGCCGGCAAGCCGGTGCCCGCGTCGTTCGCGGTGAAGGGCACGACCGCCGTGGTCGAGGTGGCCTCGGCGGCCGGGCTGACGTTGCTGGAGCGGCCCGCACCGCTCGACGCGACCAGTCACGGCGTCGGTGAGCTGCTGAAAGCCGCGCTGGACAGCGGCTGCACCACGATCGTGCTGGGGCTCGGCGGCAGCGCCTGCACGGACGGTGGCGCGGGCATGCTCGAAGCGCTCGGCACGGCGTCGTTCGACGGCGTCGACCTCGTGCTGGCCTCGGACGTCGACAACCCGCTGCTCGGCCCGTCCGGCGCGGCCGCGGTCTACGGACCGCAGAAGGGCGCGTCACCCGAGCAGGTGGAGATCCTCGAAGCCCGGCTCAGGGCGTTCGCCGGCCGGATCGGGCCCGAGCACGCCGAACGACCTGGCGCGGGTGCGGCGGGCGGCATCGGGTTCGCCGCCCTCGCGGTCCTGGGCGCGCGGTTCCGGCCGGGCATCGAGGTGGTGCTGGAACTCGCCGGCTTCGCCGAGGCCATCCGGGACGCGTCGCTGGTCATCACCGGCGAGGGGTCGCTGGACGCCCAGACCAGGCACGGCAAGGCGCCGTACGGCGTGGTCAGGGCATCGGGCGACGTGCCGGTGGTCGCGGTGGCGGGTCAGTGCTCGGTCGAACCCGGCGACCTGGGGCTGAAGGCCGCCTACGCGTTGCTGGACGTCGAACCGGACGTCACGCGGTGCATGGCCCAGGCCGAAGGTCTGCTGAGAGTTCTCGGCGGTCGCATCGCCCGCGACTGGGTGTCAGAGTGAGCGGCATGGACCTGGTGTTCCGCGGCCGCAGGGTCGTCACCTCGCAGGGCGAGATCGCGTGCGACGTCGGTGTCGCCGACGGCAGGATCGTCGCCGTCGAGCCGCACATCGACTCGCCCAACGTCGTGCACCTGGCGGACGACGAGGTGCTGCTGCCGGGCCTGGTCGACACCCACGTGCACGTCAACGACCCCGGCCGCACCGAGTGGGAGGGCTTCGAGACGGCGACGCGCGCGGCCGCGGCCGGGGGCGTCACGACGATCATCGACATGCCGCTCAACAGCATCCCGCCCACCGTCGAGGTGGCGGCGCTGGAGATCAAGCGCAAGGCGGCCGCGACCGTCTCGGTGGACGTCGGGTTCTGGGGCGGCATCGTCCCCGGCAACCTCGCCGACCTGAAGCCGTTGCACGAGGCCGGCGTCTTCGGCTTCAAGTGCTTCCTGCTGCATTCGGGCGTGGACGAGTTCCCGGCCGTCACCACCACCGAACTCGAAACGGCACTGAGGCAGTTGGCGACGCTCGACGCGTTGACGATCGTGCACGCCGAGGACGCGCACACGGTCCGTGAGTCAGAACCCGACTACGCGGGCTTCCTCGCGTCACGGCCGCGTGAGGCCGAGAACAAGGCGATCCGCGACGTCGTGGAGCTGACCAGGAAGACCGGCGCGCGCACGCACGTCCTGCACCTCTCGTCTTCGGACGCGCTCTCCATCCTGGAGGCCGCCAAGCGCGAGAGCCTGCGGATCAGCGCCGAGACCTGCCCGCACTACCTCACGTTCACCGCCGAGGAGATCCACGACGGGCAGACGGAGTTCAAGTGCTGCCCGCCGATCCGGGAGGCCGAGAACCGCGAGGCGTTGTGGCAGGGCCTGCGCGACGGCGTGATCGACCTGGTCGTGAGCGACCACTCGCCGAGCACGGTCGAGCTGAAGGAAGGCGACTTCGCCACGGCGTGGGGCGGCATCGCGTCGCTCCAGCTCGGGCTGCCCGCCGTGTGGACGGGCGCGCGCGAACGCGGCTTCCACCTCACCGACGTGGTGCGGTGGATGGCCACGCACCCGGCCCGGCAGGTCGGGCTGGAGTCCAAGGGCGCCATCGAGGTCGGCAAGGACGCGGACTTCGTGATCTTCGCGCCCGACGAGACCTTCGTGGTGGACAAGAACAAGCTCCACCACCGCAACCCCGTCACGCCGTACCACGGCCGAGAGTTGCACGGCGTGGTCCGCCAGACGTGGTTGCGAGGCAAGGAAATCAGCACGACGCAAGGAAAACTGCTCAGAAGAGGAGAAGCATGACGGAGTGGACCCGGCTGCCCGATCTCGCCTCGCGCGCGGTCGGAGGTGGTGTGGTGTGGGCGAACGACGAGCTGTTCGCCGAGCGGGAGAACCTCATCAAGCCCGCCGAGCCGGTCTACCAGACCTACACCTTCGGCCACAAAGGCCAGGTCTACGACGGCTGGGAGACCCGGCGGCGCCGCTCCGAGGGCGTCGACCAGGCGGTCGTCCGGCTCGGCATGCCCGGTGTGGTGCGCGGGATCGTCGTCGACACGGCGTTCTTCAAGGGCAACTACCCGCCGTTCTGCTGGGTCGAGGGAGCCCAGGTCGACGGGTACCCGACCGCCGAGGAGATCACCGGCTGGTTCCCGCTGGTCGAGCGGTCCGCGCTGAAGGGCGACGAGAAGCACTACTTCGACGTGCGCGAAGACCGTCGCGTCACGCACGTACGGCTGACGATCGACCCCGACGGCGGTGTGGCACGTCTGCGCGTGCACGGCGAACCGCTCGCGGACCCGCGTCTGCTCGTGGGCGGCATCGACCTCGCCGCACTGGAGAACGGCGCGGTCGTCACGGGCTGCAGCAACATGTTCTACAGCTCGCCCAACAACCTCATCGCCCCTGGTCAGGCCACGGTCATGGGCGAGGGCTGGGAGACCGCGCGCCGCCGTGACGACGGCAACGACTGGGTGTCGCTGCGGCTCGCCGCACCGGGCGTCGTGCAGCTCGTCGAGCTCGACACGAGCCACTTCAAGGGCAACGCGCCGGGCTGGGCGTCCGTCCGCGGCTGCGACGAGCGCACGGACCCGGACACGTGGTTCGACCTGCTTCCGCGCGCCCGGCTGCAGCCCGACACGCGGCACCGGTTCGTGGTGGACGCCCAGGAGGCCACGGCCGTGCGGCTCGACATCTACCCGGACGGCGGCATGGCACGCCTGCGCGTCTACGGCTCGCTCACGGACGACGGCGTCTCACATCTCAGGACCAAGTGGGATAAAACCGCCGATTGACGGACTTCGGCCACCGCCGGATTCTGGCAGCGTCTCCTCCCGCAAGATCATGGATCCAGGGAGGGGAATTCCGTGCAGTTGCGCGTTTTCAGTGCCGTGGTGGCGAGTGCCGCGCTCGTGGTGAGCGCGAGTCAGCCCGTGCTCGCCGCACCGGACAGACCGGAGTACCGAGTCGGCTCGATCGCCTGGACGCCCTGTGCCGAGGCGCCGGCGATCGAGTGCGGCTTCCTCGAGTTACCCGTGGACCACGCGCAGCCGCGCGGGGAGAAGTTCCAGCTGGCGGTGTCGCGGCGCAAGGCGAGCGTGCCGTCGCAACGCATCGGCGCGATGATCATCAACCCCGGCGGGCCCGGCGGGTCGGGCGTCGACTTCTCCTTCGCCGCCGAGCGGTTCTTCACCAAGAACATCACCGACCGGTTCGACGTCATCGGGTTCGACCCGCGCGGGGTCGCCCGGTCCGCGCCCATCAGGTGCTCCGCGGACGTGCTGGCGCGCCAGCCGTCGCTCTACCCGAAGACCAAGGCCGAGTTCGACGCCGGGATCGCGTTCAACAAGGAGCTGCGCGCGGACTGCCGCAAGGTGTCCGGCGCGATCTTCGACCACGTCTCGACCACGGACGTCGCGCACGACATCGACGCCATCCGGCGGGCGCTGGGGGAGCAGAAGATCAACTTCTTCGGTGTCTCGTACGGCACGTTCATGGGTCAGCAGTACGCGGAGCTCTACGGCCGCAACCTCCGCGCCATGGTCATGGACTCCACCGTCGACCACAGCCTCGGCACGTGGCGGTTCGTCGAGACCCTGTCGCGCGGCATGGTCGGCGTCTTCGACGAGTGGATCAAGTGGAACGACCGCGACCCGTCCTCGCCGTTCCACGGTCAGGACCTGCGCGGGATCTGGCGTGATCTGCTCGCGAAGGCCGACCGCGGTGAGCTGAAGGACGCGCAGGGCAACGCGGTCACCACCGACACGCTCGTGTCCGGTGTGCAGGGCATGGGCTACTACCCGGACTGGAAGTGGTTCGCCGACTACGTCGCCTCGCTGGTCGGCGGCGGTGCGGTCGCCCGCCCGTTCGGGCAGGCCGAGGTGCTCGACTTCCCGGCCACCGCCGTGTTCTGCAACGACTTCAACCTGCGCGTCACGTCGTGGAACGAGTACCAGGCGATCACCGCGATGGAGGTCCGCACCTCGCCGGACACCCGCGGCAACGCGCTCGGGCACGTCTTCCTCGTGGCGTGTGCCGGGTACCCGAAGGCCACCAACCCGCAGCGGCCGTTGCACATCAGGAACGCGCCGAAGATCCTGATGACCAACTCGAAGTACGACCCGGCGACGGTCTACGAGTGGGCGGTCAACGCGCACCGGCAGTCCCGTGACACGACCGTCTTCGTGACGTACGAGGGCTGGGGTCACGTGGTCTACGACCGCAGCGACTGCACGAAGAAGATCAACGACGACTACCTGATCTCGGTGAAGCTGCCGCGTCCCGGCACGCGCTGCGCCGCCGTCGAACCGCCGTCCGGCGCCTCGGTGCTCTCGGCGACGCCGCTCGTCCGGAAGGGACCGTTCGCGGGCTGAGACCAGGTCCGTTCGGGCCTCCGGGGCACGCGCCGGGGGCCCGATCCGGATTGGGCCGAAACGACGAAACCAAGCGTGGTTGTACGACTACAGGCTGATTCTTTTCCCTACCTCGGTCGGTTGTCCGTCTCATCGGGCGGTGGAAGCGTTCGCTGCGCAAGTTCGGGGATCTAGGGAGGAAATCCATGCAACCGACGGTGCGTGCCCTCGCGGCCGCCCTCGCGAGTTCTGCATTGGTCCTGGGCGCGACTCAGGTCGCGTTCGCCGCTCCTGAGGGGCAGGGGCAGCCTGAGTTCAAGGTCGGTTCGGTCGACTGGAAGCCGTGCGCCGAGGTGCCGACGGTCGAGTGCGGCTTCCTGGAGCTGCCGATCGACTACGCGAAGCCGAAGGGCGAGAAGTTCCAGCTCGCCGTGTCGCGCAGAAAGGCCACCGACCAGTCGAAGCGCATCGGCGCGATGGTCATCAACCCGGGCGGTCCCGGTGGGTCCGGCGTCGACTTCTCGATGTACGCGGACCGGTACTTCAGCAAGGAGATCTCCGACAAGTTCGACATCATCGGGTTCGACCCGCGTGGTGTCGCGCGCAGTGCGCCGATCAAGTGCTCGGCGGAGGTGCTCCAGCGTCAGCCGTCCGACTACCCGAAGACGCGCGAGGAGTTCGACAAGCTCGTCGCGTTCAACAAGGAACTGCGTGCCGACTGCCGCAAGGTGTCCGGCGCGATCTTCGACCACGCCTCGACGCGGGACGTCGCGAACGACATCGACTCCATCCGTCGCGCGCTCGGCGAGCAGAAGATCAACTACTACGGCGTCTCGTACGGCACGATCATGGGCCAGCACTACGCCGAGCAGTACGGCCGCAACATCCGCGCGATGATCATCGACTCCAACATGGACCACAGCCTCGGCACGTGGAAGTTCCTGGAGACCGAGGCGCGCGGTGCTGAGGACGTCTTCAACGAGTGGGTCAAGTGGAACGACCGCGACGCCTCGTCGCCGTTCCACGGCAAGGACCTGCGGGCCATCTGGAAGGGCCTGCTCGCCAAGGCCGACAAGGGTGAGCTCAAGGACCCGAACGGCCGCGTCATCACCGCTGAGAACCTCGGCGGCGGTGTCGTGAGCATGGGCTACGGCCCGTCCTGGAAGCCGTTCGCCGACTACATCGCGACGCTCGTCAACGGTGCTCCGGCCGCGGCCAAGTTCGCCGAGGGCGAGACGTTCGAGAACCCGTTCGCGGGCATCTTCTGCAACGACTACAACCTCCGCGTCGGCTCGTGGGGCGAGTACCAGGCCCTCAACGCCATGGAGAACCGCGTCGCGCCGAACACCCGCGGCTCGTCGCTCGGCCACGGCGCGATGATGGGCTGCGTCGGGTTCCCGAAGGCCACGAACCCGCAGCGGCCGCTGAGCATCAAGCACGCGCCGAAGATCCTGCTGACCAACGCCAAGCACGACCCGGCGACGGTCTACGAGTGGGCCGTCAACGCCCACCGCCAGTCCCGTGACACCACGGTCTTCGTGACCTACGAAGGCTGGGGTCACGGCGTCTACGACCGCAGCGAGTGCACGCTGAAGATCAACGACGAGTACCTGACGTCGCTGAAGCTGCCCCGCAACGGCACGCGGTGTGCCGCCGTCGAGCCGCCGGCTCAGCAGATCATGTCCGCGGACGCCAAGCCGGTGCCCGCCGGTCCGTTCTCGGTTCGCTAACGCAGGTCAAAGGCTATACCCCCGGTGTATACGCCGGGGGTATAGTGCTGCGCGTGGCAGGGCTGTGGTGGCCTCGGGGCAGGGGTGCGTGGGCGCGGTTCGCGGTCACGGCCTTCGGTGTGGCCGTCGGTGTGACGGTGTTGATGCTGTGCCTCACGGCCCAAAGCGCGCTGCAGGGCCGTTCGGACCGCTCGGGGTGGCAGTACACCCGTGCCGACGCGTCCGCGCCCGTCCTGAGCTGGCTGGTCGTCACCGACTACCACGCCGGCGAGGAGATGCTGCGCATCCACGTCGCCGACGTCGGCCCGTCCTCGCCGACGCCGGGGTTCCCGTTGCCGCGGGACGGTGAAGTCGTTGCCTCACCGGCGATGCAGCGGTTGTTCGAGTCCACTCCGGACGATCAGCTCGATCTTCGCTATCCCGGTGCCGTCGTCGGCACGATCCCCGTGGACGTGCTGTCGCACCCCGATCAGCTCGTCGCGGTGGTCGGCGGGCGCGTGCCGAACATGTTCCCGGTGACGTCGATCGCCACCGCGCCCGATCACGGGTTCTTCGCGCTGACCAGGATCGTGCTCGGGATCGCGGCTCTGGTGCTGCTGGTGCCCGTCGTGGTGTTCGTGGCGATGGCGACCCGAATCGCCGCCGCACAACGGGAACGGCGTCTCGCGGCGTTGCGGCTGGTCGGCGCGACGCGGTGGCAGACGACCCTGATCGCCGCCGGGGAGACCGCGCTCGCGGCGTGCGCGGGAACGGTCGTGGGCTGGCTCGCGTACGAGGTCCTGCGCGGGGTGTTCGCCTCCTCGGTGACGTACGAGGGCTTCCTGTTCCATCCCGACGACGTGCGCGCGCCGTTGGTCGTGCTGGTGGTGATCCCGCTGCTCGCGGTGGTCGTCTCGGTGGTGTCGTTGTGGCGGGTCGACATCGGGCCGCTCGGGATCGTCCGGCGCGCCGCGGCGAAACCGCCCACCGCCGTGCGTGTGTTCCCGTTGTTGTTGGGCATCGGCGGGCTGTTCCTCGTGACGTACGTGCCGATGGACCGCCTCGACCAGATGACCCCGATCTTCGTGTTCGCGACGTTGGCCGGTGTCGTCGTCGTGGGGCCGTGGGTGTGCCTTCAGCTGGGACGGCTGCTGGCGCGGGCGTCCAGTGCCACGACCGCACTCGCGGCGCGGCGGATCGAGCAGGACCCGAAGGCGTCGTTCCGGGCGGCGGGCGCGCTGGTGTTCGCGGCCTTCGCGGCCACCTACCTGAGCGGCATGGTCAGCGCGTACGGCGACGACCCCGGCACCGCCACGCCGCCGGGGGTGGTGACCGTGTTCGACGGCCGCGACCGTCAGATCGTCAGCGACGGCACGGTGGCCGACGAGGAACGCATCCGCACGCGTGAGGCCGTCGCGGCACCGAACGCCATCATCAACACCCGCCGCGAGTTCGCACTGCGCGAGCAACGGCGCTGGGACGACGTCGAGTCGGTCACGCACTTCGCCTTCACGGTCGTCGTGGTGGTCGCGGGCTGCGGTCTGGCGGCCGGCGCGATCGGCGGCCTGCTGGAACGGCGCCGCTCGTTCGCCCTGCTGCGCGCGGCCGGCACGACGCTCGGGCAGCTGCGCCGGGTCGTGCTGCTGGAGACCGGGATCCCGCTGGTGGCGATGACCGCTCTGGGCGTCTCGCTGGGCGTGCTCACGTTGCTCGCCACCGGCGGGCCGCTGCCGGGGTTCGGGTTCGCCGCGGTGGTCGTGGCGGGGCTGGCGGTGGCGCTGGTGATCGCCGCGTCGCCGCTGCTGGTGCTGCGCCGGAGCTCAGGACCCGAGTCCGTGCGCGCGGACACGTTCTCGTGACCGGTCGGGTGCACTGACGCCACCAGGACGACGGGCAAGGCCACGATGGATCTCATGATCCCGCTCGGACGCTTCCAGTTCGCGATGTCCGCCCACGGCAGCCTGTCGTCGTGGGCGGCGGCGCCCAGATGCTGGCGCTGGTGACGAGACTCCGCGACGAGGGCTGGTTCCGGTTCCTGCGCGCACCCCGCGACCTGGACGCGCTGGCCGAGTTCGCCGGCCTGCCCGCCGACCGCGTCCGCGACGTCGTCGGCGTGCTGCGTCGCCGGGTCCACGCTCTCGCTGCTGACCGCGCACCCGCACATGCGCGCCACCGCGATCGAGCTGCTGCCGGCCGTGGCGAAGGAGGCCCAGCGGACCGCCGACCGCCTCGGCGTCGCCGACCGCGTCGACATCCGTGCCGAGGACGCCCGGGACTTCGCCGAGCGCGATGCGTTCGCCGTCGCGTTCTGGGCTCAGCCGTTCTTCCCGGCCGGCACCAGGCAGGCCACGCTCGCGATGATCCTGGGCGCGCTCGAGCCCGGCGGCCGGCTGCTGATGCAGGAGTGGGAGGCCGAGCCCGAGGACGACAAGGGCGCCTTCACGCTGCGCGCGTTCGTGCACCGGGGGTGGGGCGTGCCGTTCGGCAGGTCCGCCGAGGAGCTGAAAGCCGAGGCCGAGGAGGCGGGGTTCGAGTTCGTCCGCATCGGCGTTTCCGCGTTCGGGCGTTATGTCGTGATGCGCAAGGCCTGAGGACCGACGGTGATCGGACGGCTCCCGTGAGGTGGCCGAATCGTGACCGTGAACGCCGCGAAACGCGGACGTAACACCGTCGGACCCTTAGTTCACCTCCGCGAAACGTTGGGCGCGGACGGGTGAAACAGGACATCTCGATGCTCCCTGCAACCGACGTGCAGTGGAGGTCGAAGTGGATACAGGGGACACCGCCTGGGTGCTCACCAGCGCCGCCTTGGTGCTGCTGATGACGCCGGGCCTTGCCTTCTTCTACGGAGGCATGGTCCGTTCGAAGAGCGTGCTCAACATGATGATGATGAGCCTGGGCGCGATGGCCGTGGTCGGTGTCCTGTGGGTGCTGTACGGGTACTCGACGGCATTCGGCGCGGACGTCGGCGGAGGCCTGCTCGGCAAGCCGTTCGAGTTCTTCGGCCTCGACGGGCTGCTGGGCGCGGACTCGTTGTTCGGCAAGATCCCCACGACGGCGTTCGTGGCGTTCCAGGCGATGTTCGCGATCATCACGGTCGCGCTGATCTCCGGCGCCATCGCTGACCGCGCGCGCTTCGGCCCGTGGCTGCTGTTCGCGGGTCTGTGGGCCACGATCGTGTACTTCCCGGTCGCGCACTGGGTGTTCGACTTCGACGGCAAGGACGAGGCCGGCAACGTCATCGACCCCGGTGGCTGGATCGCCAACAAGCTCCTCGCGATCGACTTCGCCGGTGGCACCGCGGTGCACATCAACGCCGGTGCGGCGGGTCTCGCGCTCGCGATCGTGCTCGGCAAGCGCGTCGGCTGGCCCAAGGAGCCGATGAAGCCGCACAGCCTGCCGCTGGTCGTGCTCGGCGCCGGTCTGCTGTGGTTCGGCTGGTTCGGGTTCAACGCCGGTTCCGCCCTGGGCGCCAACGGCACCGCGGGCGTCACGTTCGTCAACACCATCGTCGCCACCTGCGCCGCGATGCTCGGCTGGCTGCTGACCGAGCGCATCCGCGACGGCAAGGCCACCACCCTCGGTGCCGCGTCGGGCATCATCGCCGGTCTGGTCGCCATCACGCCCGCCTGTTCCGCGGTCACCCCGATCGGCGCCATCGCGATCGGCGCGATCACCGGTGTGCTGTGCGCTCTCGCCGTGTCGCTGAAGTACCGCTTCGGCTTCGACGACTCGCTCGACGTCGTCGGCGTGCACCTCGTCGGTGGCCTGTCCGGCACGATCCTGATCGGCCTGTTCGCCAGCGAGGCGGCGCCGGCCAAGGTCAACGGCCTGTTCTACGGCGGCGGCTTCGACCAGCTGTGGCGCCAGGCGGTCGGCGCGTTCGCGGTGCTCGGCTACTCGTTCGTGCTGAGCCTCGCCCTCGGTTACCTGGTGAAGTTCACCGTCGGGTTCCGCGCCTCGGAAGAGGCTGAGGTCGCGAGCATCGACGAGTCGGAGCACGCTGAGCGCGCGTACGAGTACGGCAGCCTGACCAGCGCTCGGGGCGTCGGCAAGCCGAGCGTGGCCGCGGGTGCGACCGCGGTCCTTGAGGGGAGCAACAAGTCATGAAGCTGGTCACCGCGATCATCAAGCCGTTCACGCTCGACGACGTGAAGAGCGCCCTCGAACAGCTCGGGGTGCTGGGCATGACCGTCAGCGAGGTGCAGGGCTACGGCCGCCAGAAGGGCCACACCGAGGTCTACCGCGGCGCCGAGTACTCGGTGGACTTCGTGCCCAAGATCAAGATCGAGGTCGTCATCGACGACACCGCAGTCGAGAAGGTGCTGGAAGCGGTCGTGGAGGCCGCCCGCACCGGCAAGATCGGCGACGGGAAGGTCTGGGTCACTTCGGTCGACACGGTCGTGCGCGTGCGCACGGGCGAACGTGGATCGGACGCGCTGTAACTGCATAGGAGACGGTCCGTGGAGAACAACGAAACGGCCGTCGTCACGGCTGACGACCTGGTGCGAGCACGCGAAAGGCTGCTCGTGCCAGGTCGTCGTCGCTTGACCGCCGAACCTCTGCGCGAAGCACTCGTGGACCTGCACGAGTTCTGGCTCACCAAGCACGCGGGGGCAGCAGGGATATCCGGATCGGGTATCGCGCTGGTGGCGGTCGGTGGGCTGGGGCGGCGTGAGCTCGTGCCCTACTCCGACCTCGATCTCGTTCTGGTGCACAACGGCGTCAAGCACGTCGACGAGATCGCCGAGAAGCTCTGGTACCCGCTCTGGAACTCGGGAATCGGCCTCGACCACTCCGTCCGCACGGTCGGTGAGGCGTTGAGGGTGGCGGCGGGAGACCTGCGCACCGCGTTGGGACTGCTGGACATCCGGCACGTCGCCGGCGACCCCGAGGTGACGCAGAAGCTCGCGGACGGCGCCAAGCAGGCGTGGCGGGCCAACGTCCGCAACAGGCTGGACGAGATGGCCGAGTCGGCGCAGAAGCGCTGGGCCCGCAGCGGCGAGATCGCACACCGCGTCGAACCCGACCTGAAGCACGGCCGCGGCGGGTTGCGGGACATCACGATCCTGGACGCGCTGTCGGTCGCGCAGGTCGTGGACAGACCGTCCGCCGACGTGGACGAAGCCCGCCGGTTGTTGCTGGACGTGCGCACCGAACTTCGGCGTGTGGCACGGAAACCGCGCGACGTGCTGCGCGCGCAAGACGGCGACGAGGTGGCGTCCGCGCTGGGGTTGCAGGACCGCTTCGCTCTCGCCCGTTCGCTGTCCTCCGCCGCACGCACCGTCGTCTACGCGTTCGACGTCGCGATGCGCGGAGCCCGTGCCGCCGCACCGAAACGCGGCCTGGGGGCCTTCCTGCGCGGCCAGCCCGCGCGCAGACCGTTGGACGAAGGCGTTGTGCTGCACGGTTCCGAGGTGTCCCTCGCCCGTGACGCCATTCCCAGCCGTGATCCGGCGTTGTTGTTGCGTGTGGCGACGGCGGCCGCACGCAGCAAGCACCCGATCGCGAACGGAACGCTGACGCGGCTGGCGGACTCCGCACCCGAACTGCGCCAGCCCTGGCCCCGCGAGGCCCGCGAAGAACTGCTGGCGTTGCTGGGCAGCGGAAACGGCCTGGTGGACGTCGTGGAGGCGCTGGACCGCACGGGCTTGTGGGGCAGGCTCTTCCCGGAGTGGGGCGCGGTCCGCGACCTCCCGCCCCGCGACGCCGCGCACATGTGGACCGTGGACCGCCACCTGGTGCAGACGGTGGCGCACGCGGCGAGGCTGGCCACCACAGTCGCACGGCCAGACCTGCTGCTCCTGGGTGCGTTGATCCACGACATCGGCAAGGGACGCCAGCAGGACCACTCCGAGGTGGGCGCCGCCCTGGCCACCCAGATCGGCGAACGCATCGGCCTGTGGCCGCAGGACGTGGAGACGCTGTCGATGATGGTCCGCCATCATCTTCTGTTGCCGCACACGGCGACTCGTCGTGACGTCGAGGACGAGGCAACAGTGCACCGCGTGGTGGAGACGCTGGGCGGTGACGCGGTTCTGTTGGAACTGCTGCACGCACTGGCCGAGTCGGACTCCATCGCCACGGGACCGGGCGTGTGGACGGACTGGAAGGCCGCGCTGATGACCGACCTGGTCAAGCGCTGCCGCACGGCGATGGCGGGGGAGGCGTTGCCCAAACCCGAACCACTCGACCCCGAGCACGTGCAGATGGCAGAACGCGTCGCCACGTCGGGCAAACCCGACGTGCTGCTGGAGAAGCAGGACCACGCCGCGATCGTCACGGTGCTAGCACCAGACCGTCCAGGCGTCCTCTCCAAGGCAGCCGGCGTCCTGGCACTCAACTCTCTAGAGGTGCACGCTGCAACGTTGCGCTCACACGGCGGCGCGACAGTGGACGCGTTCACGGTGTCACCAAGATTCGGCTCACTACCGGACGCCAAGCTCCTGCGCGAGCAGTTGACCAGAGCGATCGAGGGCTCCCTGCCGCTGGCGGACAAACTGGCAGCCAAGGAACGCGACTACGGCGGCCCACCCCTCGACCCGCCCCCGGCCCGCGTCCTGTGGTTCGACGACGAGGCGACCGGCGCCGTGGTGCTGGAACTCCGCGCCGCCGACCGAATCGGCCTGCTGCACCGCGTGGCGGGCGCACTGGAGCAATGCGGCGCCGACGTGCAATGGGCGCGAGTCTCGACGCTGGGCGCGACAGTCGTGGACTCGTTCAGCATCGCGGGCGAGGACCTCGACAAGCGCCGGATCGAACGGGCGGTGCTCGACGCGGCCAGGTAGAGGTTGAGTAGCTCTACGCACAACCTCTCCGGGTGCTCACGCTCCTGCGCACGTCCGAGAACCGGCAGGCTTCGTGGTGTCCGGAAAGCGTCTTCGAGGGGTAGATCGCTTGCCGGACGGGCAGGCCGGCCGGGGTCCGGCGGGAGGTGACGGGTGACGGCGCCGGGGGAGGTACCGCGCACCCGTTCCACCACCGCCACTCCGGCCGGTGTCGCCCATCCCGGCCGCTCCGACGGGAGCCGCTAAGGCCGCCGCCGCTCCGCTCGTGTCGCACGCACGCGGTGCCGCCGCCACCCTTGCCGTGCGGTGCGTACGCGCGGCTGCCGCCACTCTCGCCGTGCCATGTGAACGTGCGGTTGTCGTCGCTCTCGTCGTGTCGTGTGCACGCGCGCCTGCCGCCAGTCCGGCGGTGTTGCGCGCACGCATGGCCGCCGCCGTTCCGGTCGTGTCATGCGGACGTGTGGCCGCCGCCGCTCTTGCCGTGCCACCCAATCCCGTCACCACCTCCCGCCGCGCCCCCAACCCTGCGGCCCCGCCACCCAGCCTCTGGGCACCCACCCTGGCCGGCTCCCCTCAACCACCCCGCCTCCGGCCGCCTCAACCCCCTGCCGCCCCACCCCATACCCCCTGAATCCAAGAGAACCCTGTGCATTTCGCCCGAAATCGGACCAAACTGAACGAGAAGGATGGTCAAGACGTCTTCTAGGACATGACCGCCGTGTTGAACACGCAGACCGCAGTCGTCCGAGTGCCGAAGCGCTCGCTCGTAGTCCTCGCCGGCATCCCGGGCGCGGGCAAGACGACGCTGCTCGGCCGGCTCGACGCGGACGAACCGGTCACCGTCCTCGACTCCGACCAGGTCCGCACCTGGCTGGAGCCACGCATCCCGCTCCCGTACAAGTACTGGCGCGTGTTCGTGCACCTCACCCACCGGATGCGCGTCTTCTGGGCCTCCCTGTTCTCCAGGGGCCTGCTGGTCGTCCACGAGCCGTCCACCCGCCCCGGGACGCGGTTCATGCTCCTGCTCGCCGGTCTCAGCTCGGGCCGCACCCGGCACTTCCTCTGGCTCGACGCCTCGGCCGCCCAGGCCCTCGACGGGCAGATCGCCCGCAAGCGCGTGGTCCGCACCCACGCGTTCGAACGCCACGTGCGGCGCGGCACGTCGATGCGCGCGCAGTTCGAGGCGGGCTGGGTGCCGTTCGGATTCAGCGGCGTGACGCTCCTCACCCGTGCGGGAACCTCGGGTGGTCTGCGCATCATGGTGTCGTGATCAAGGCCGTCCTCTTCGACTTCGCGGGCACCCTCTTCGGGCGCCCGACCCACCCGTGGCTGTCGGCGCGGCACCTCCAGGTGCTGCGCGCCCCGGCGCCGTTCGTGGCGCGGATGAACGCGGCGGAACGCGCTGTCTGGGACGCCCGCGACCTCACCGCGCTGGCCAACCGCTCGGCCTACTGGAACCTGTTTCGGCTGGCAGGACTCACGATGACCGACGACATCTTCCAGCGGCTGCACAACCCGGCGTTCTGGCTGCCGTACGCCGACACGAAGGCCGCGCTCGACGTCGCCAGGCCGCTCAAGGTCGGGGTCCTGAGCAACGTCTCCTGGAACATCCGCACCCTGTTCCGAAGAGAACAACTGGACGTCGACGCGTTCCTGCTGTCCTACGAGATCGGCGTCTCGAAGCCCTCCGCGAGGGCCTTCGAGGCCGCCTGCGTGCGCTTCGACGTTAGCCCGGAAGAGTGTTTGTTCGTCGGCGACGACCCGGTGTCCGACGGCGCCGCGACCAAGGCCGGGCTGAACTTCGCGCAGATCACCACGGCCCCGGTCGGCCGCCGCGAACCGGTGCTGCTGGAGGCGCTCGCGAAGCACGGCATCAACTGAGCCGCAGCCGTGCCTCCCACAGCGGGTCCTCGCCGCCCGACAACGGGTGCCGGAACCCGTCGGAGACGTTCCAGTACCGCACGGTCCCGTCCAGCGACCCCGTCACCGCCGCGCCGAACGGCGACCACAGCGCGGCGGTGACCGAGTCGTCGTGCCCTATCAACGCCGTGCGCTGCCCGCCGGTGTACGGGTCCCAGACGCGGGCCGTGCGGTCCTTGGACCCGGTCAGCAGGCTGCGGCCGTCCGGCGACCACGCCAGGGCGTTGATCTCGTTCGCATGCCCGCGCAGTTCACCCACCTCGGTCAGCGAGCCGTCCATCCGCAGCAGCACCACCGAGCCGTCCGTGCAGCCCACGGCCAGCAGATCGGTGTCCGGATGCCACGCGGCGGAGGTGAAGCGCTTGCCCTTGCCGAACGTGCACAGCGTCCGGTCCAGCGAGTTCACCGTGATCAGGTCGTCCTCCCCGGCGACCGCGAACACCCGCCGGTTCCGGTGCCACGACACCGCGCGCAGCACCCCGGAGTGCCGGGCCCACGAACCAGCGCCAAGAGGGTTCCCGGACCGGTCGTAGAGCCGCGGCGACCAGTCCCGGTCGCGCGAGACCACGGCCAGGACGCCGCCGTCCGACGACCAGCGCACGTCCGTGATCGCGTCCGTCGAGTCGGTCAGCCGCCGCACCTCGGTGGTGAGGCCGTCGGTGATCGACACCGACCCGTCGGTGCAGCCGATCGCGAGCCGCCCGCCGTCCGCCGACCACGCCACCGCCTCCGGCCAGCCGTCGTAGAACTTGCCGCCGACGGGGTTGTAGCCGTAGCCCGCGAACGGCCGTGGCTCGACCAACAGGTGGCCCACCGTCAGTTCGTCGTGGCGCGGACTCCACGCCAACGCGCGCACCGGGTGCTCCACGTCGATCGAGTTGTTCTCGTCGGGTTCGGAGCCGATCTTCCACGTGCGGTGCGTGCCGTCGTCGGAGACCGTCGCCAGCCGGTCACCCTCGTGCGACCACGCCACGTCGCACACGTCGCGCTGGTGGCCGCGCAGGCACAACAGGTCGGCGCCGGAGTCGGCGTCCCAGATCCGCACGGTGCCGTCGGCCGACGCGGTGGCGATCCGCGACCCGCCCGGCGACCACGCCACCCGGTGCACCTGGTCGAGGTGCCCGGTCAGGTCCCGTTGCCCGCGAGCGTGGTTCACGACGGCCTTCGCGTCCGGGCCACCGCTCACGAACACCCGAGGCCGCAACGGGTGGAAGCGCACCGACCGCACCGCCGACGACGCCACCTGCACGGTCGTGCGTCGCGGTCCGCCGGGTTTGCGCAGGTCGATCATGCCGTCGTCGCGCGCGCTCGCGACCAGGTTGTTGGAGGCGATGTCGGCGTCCCACAACGGCACCGGCTTGCCCAGCTTGTCGAGGTTCTCGATCTCGTCGACCGGGCTGTGGCCGCCGTCGACCTCCCACAGGTACGCGACGCCGTTCTCGCACGCGACCAGCACGCGGCTGCCGTCGGTGTCGAAGCGCACGGACCGGGGGCGGTGCCGCAGCGGGATCACGCGGATCTCCTGCTGCGTCCACGCCGACCACAGCCGCAGCGTGAGGTCGGTGGAGACGGACGCGATCACGTCGCCCTTGGGGGACCAGGCGACCGAGCGCACCCAGCCGGGCCCGTCGCCGTGGTGCTCCTGGCCGTGCGTGAAGACGTGCAGGCAGGAGCCCGTCTCCGCGTCCCACAGCCGGACCGTGCCGTCCTTCGAGCCGGTGACGACCGTGGTGTCGTCCGGGGACCAGTCGACGCCCCAGATGCCGCCGGAGTGACCCGTGAACGAGCGGTGCAGGTGCGTCGCGGCGATGGCGCGCAACAGGCTTTGCCGCCAGCCCGTGAGGTCTGGCGCGTGCAGCAGTAACCGCACGGCGTCGTCGTCTCCGGCGAGAGCGCGCAGCACCTCGTCGGGGTTGAGCCGGTCGGAGCGGTGCACCTCGTCGTTCATCCGCTGCTGCAACGACTGCCGCAGCAGCTGCATCGCGTTGCCGGAGAAGTGCAGTCCTGCCAACGTTTCTTCGAGTTCGGGCCAGCGGTTGTCGTTTGGCGCCAACACGTTCAGCAGTGAGGAGAGCCGGGACGGCGCGATGACCTGGTCGGGGTGCTTGACCCAGTCCTCGGCGATGTCCTCGACCTCACGCCGGGCGCGCAGGCCGACGTGGTCGCGTTCGAGCTCTTCCTGGAGCTGGGGCCAGTGCAGGAACAGGCTCTCGTGCGCGACCTCGATGGTCTGGCGCATCGCCGTGAGCACGCGGTTGCTGATGAACGGGTCCAGCAGCCTGCGGTCCTCCGGAGGGACCTCGTCCATCGCGAGCGCCCGGCGGGTGAACTTGCCCGACTCGTCCACCGCGACCAGCCGGCGCAACGTCCGCAGCACCCGTCGTTCGGCCTCGACGATCGGCGGCCACGAGCCGTCCGCGTTGCGCACGAGGTCGCGGGCCATCGCGAACGCCTCGTCGGCCTGCCTTCGCAGCACGTCCATCACACGGCCAGACGCCATGTACTCAGCGCGTGTGATGGGCCTCGGCGTGCGTTTGCCATCGGGGTTCACGTGCCGCCACAGGTTTTCCAGCGCGAACGCCAGCAGCGGCAACGACTCGCGGCTCGCGTCTTCTTGAATCAAACCCAACGCGGAGTCGTCGACGTTCCAGCCGAAGGAACGCAACGGGCCGTTGACGACCATCGGGATTTCGGCCTTCGTCAACGGCGTTACCAGGAAATCGTCGCGTAAGAGAGGTGCGAAGTCCTCGCGCCGCATGAGCTCATCGAGGAAATCCGCGCGAACCGTGTACACGACCCATGCCTCGCCACGGCTTGCTGCCACGAGTCTGCGCACTAAATCCGCAGACTCGCCCATTAAGAGCTCTTCCGCCTGGTCGAGCACGACGACTCTGCGGCCCGGTCCCGTGATCTCCGGCAGGACGCCCTGCGACGGCGTGACCGGACCGATGATCGTCCACCCCTCCCGTCGGAGGAGAGGGATCAGACCGGCGCGGACCAGCGACGACTTGCCGGCGCCGGACGGTCCGATGACCGCCATCGCGCCGTGCGTGCGGCGACCGAGCAACGGCTCCGCGAGCCGTTGGACGTCGTCGTCGCGTCCAAAGAAGAGGGACGCCTGGTGCTCGTCGAACGCCTTGAGACCGGGGAACGGTGACGAGAGAGGTGCCGCCTTGGTGACGCCCGCGTGTTCGAGGACCTTGAGAGCGGTATCGCGCGCCGCGGCCAGTGAATCGGGAGAGGTGGCATCGACGCGTTGGGCCTGGAGGTCGTTGAGGACCGCACGATTCTGCGACCGCGCACTGAAGAACTCGACGCACGGCGAATGCGGCTTGCGCTCGCGGAACACGGACGACTCCCAGATGCACCACTCCGAGAACGAGCCGGGCGACGTCACGACGATCAG
The DNA here is from genome assembly GCF_042721395.1 of Lentzea sp. NPDC058450. Taxonomy (NCBI): domain Bacteria; kingdom Bacillati; phylum Actinomycetota; class Actinomycetes; order Pseudonocardiales; family Pseudonocardiaceae; genus Lentzea; species Lentzea sp. NPDC058450. The sequence goes on along the minus strand of NZ_JBHXLO010000010.1, from coordinate 137,419 downwards.
GGCGTCGGCGCCCAGCAGCTCCCGCCGCAGGCTGTCCTTCCAGGGCAGTGACACGTCGGGTCCGGAACCGGGCGCGGTGTAGGCGTGCACGTCCTCGAAACCCGCGGCCAGCAGGGCGTCGCGCAGGTACAGCGCGATCTCGCCGCCCTCGTCGTGCCCGTGGTAGCTGAGGAAGATTCGCCCCATGAGCTGCATCCTGCATCACGAGCTGGGGAGGCACACCGGGCCGGACGACGTGAACGGCTAGTGTGGAGGGCGTGTTCTCCACGCTTTCCGACCGGCTGACCACGGTTCTCCAGGGCCTTCGCGGCAAGGGCCGGCTCAGCGACGCCGACATCGACGCGACCGCCCGCGAGATCAGGGTCGCCCTGCTCGAGGCCGACGTCGCGCTGCCCGTCGTCCGCAACTTCATCGCGAAGGTGAAGGAACGGGCCAAGGGCGCCGAGGTCCACCAGGCGCTGAACCCGGCGCAGCAGGTCGTGAAGATCGTCAACGAGGAGCTCGTCAACGTCCTCGGCGGCGAGACCCGGCGGCTGAACCTCGCCAAGAACCCGCCGTCCGTGATCATGCTCGCGGGTCTGCAGGGTGCCGGTAAGACGACGCTCGCCGGCAAGCTGGCGCGCTGGCTGAAGAGCCAGGGCCACACGCCGCTGCTCGTCGCGGCCGACCTGCAGCGCCCGAACGCGGTGACGCAGCTCCAGGTCGTCGGTGAGCGCGCGGGCGTGCCCGTGTTCGCCCCCGAGCCCGGCAACGGCGTGGGCAACCCGGTCGAGGTCTCGCGCCGCGGTCTCGAAGAGGCCAAGGCCAAGCAGCACGACATCGTCCTCGTCGACACGGCCGGCCGGCTCGGTGTGGACGAAGAGATGATGAAGCAGGCCATCGACATCCGGGCCGCGGTCAACCCGGACGAGGTCCTGTTCGTGGTCGACGCCATGGTCGGTCAGGACGCGATCAACACCGCCACGGCGTTCCGCGACGGTGTCGGCTTCACCGGTGTCGTGCTCACCAAGCTCGACGGCGACGCCCGCGGTGGTGCGGCGCTGTCGGTCCGCGAGGTCACCGGCCAGCCGATCCTCTTCGCGTCCAACGGCGAGAAGCTCGAGGACTTCGACGTCTTCCACCCCGACCGGATGGCCTCGCGCATCCTCGGCATGGGCGACGTCCTCACGCTGATCGAGCAGGCCGAGCAGCACTTCGACCAGGAGCAGGCCGAGAAGGCCGCCGCGAAGCTGCACACCGGCCAGCTCACCCTTGAGGACTTCCTCGAGCAGATGCTCGCGATCCGCAAGATGGGCCCGATCGCGAACCTGCTCGGCATGCTGCCCGGCGCCGGGCAGATGAAGGACCAGCTCGGCATGCTGGACGAGAAGCACCTCGACCGCATCCAGGCGATCATCCGCGGCATGACCCCGGCCGAGCGCGACGACCCCAAGATCATCAACGGCTCCCGCCGCCTGCGCATCGCGAACGGCTCGGGCGTCAAGGTCAGCGACGTCAACGACCTGGTCACCCGCTTCTTCGAGGCCCGCAAGATGATGGCGTCGATGGCCGGCCGGATGGGCTTCGGCGGCGGTGGCGGCAGCAAGACCCGCAAGGGCAAGAAGGGGAAGAAGGGCAAGGGCGGCCGCGGCCCGACGCCCCCGAAGATGAAGGGCGGCTTCCCGCCCGGCATGTTCCCCGGCGGCATGCCCGGCATGCCCCCCGGCGGCGGCATGCCCAACATCCCCGGTCTCGGCGGCGGCATGAACGAGCTCCCGCCCGGCTTCGACCCGTCGAAGTTCAAGTTCGACGGGGACGACAAGAAGAAGTGACCATGCACCTGCGCGGCGTCGTCCTGCCCGACGGCGAGCCGCGAGACCTGTGGGTCGTCAACGGCCGGGTCCGCACCCGGCCGGTCCCGAACGCCCAGACGGTCGTGGACGGCGGCTTCCTCGTGCCGGGCCTCGTGGACGCGCACTGCCACGTGGGCCTGGGCCCGCAGGGCGGCGTGGAGCTGCCCGAGGCCGTCGAGCAGGCGCTGGAGGACCGCGCCGCGGGCACGTTGCTGATCCGCGACTGCGGCTCACCGATCGACACCCGCCCGTTGCAGGAGCGCCTGGACCTGCCGCGCATCGTCCGCGCGGGCAAGCACATCTCCAAGCCCAGGCGCTACATCCCGGGCATCAGCGTCGAGGTGGAGACGGACCTGGTCACCGCCGTGGCCGAACAGGCCGCCGACGGCGACGGCTGGGTGAAGCTCGTCGGCGACTGGATCGACCGCGGCGAGGGCGACCTCGCTCCACTGTGGACGGACGAGGAGCTGGAGCAGGCCATCAAGGTCGCGCACGCCGCCGGCGCCAAGGTCACGGCCCACGTGTTCGGCGAGGACGCGCTGCCCGGCCTGATCAACGCGGGCATCGACTGCATCGAGCACGGCACCGGCCTCACCGACGACACCATCGCGCTGATGGCCTCGCACGGCACGGCCCTCGTGCCCACGCTGATCAACATCGAGACGTTCCCCGGCATCGCCGAGAAGGCCGGCAAGTACCCGAAGTACGCCTCCCACATGCGTGACCTGCACGCCCGTGTGTCGCGCACGGTCGCTTCCGCCATCGAGGCCGGGATTCCCGTCTACGCGGGCACCGATGCCGGTGGCGGCATCCGGCACGGGCGCATCGTCGACGAGATCGTCGCGTTGCACGGGGTGGGGATGAGCACGGTCGACGCCATCGGCGCGGCTTCGTGGAACGCCCGGGAGTGGCTCGGGTTCCCGTCGCTGACCGAGGGCGCGGCGGCGGACATCGTCGTGTACGACGAAGATCCGCGGGAGAACCTCGAGGTCCTCCGCTCGCCGCGCATGGTCATGCTCCGGGGCCGCATCCACTAGTGGTGCTGGGCGAAGGCCCCGACCTCGTAGTTGCCGCCCTTCTGCCGGGTGATCACGTTCAACCGGTTCGCGGCGTTGATCAGGCTGATCAGGCTGACCAGCGCGACCGTCTCCTCGTCGTCGAAGTGCTTGCGCACCGCCTCCCAGGTGTCGTCGCTGGTGCCCTGCGGCGTGAGCAGGGTGCCCTCCTCGGTGAGGGCGAGCGCGGCCCGTTCGGCGTCGGTGAAGACCGTCGTCTCGCGCCACCCGGCCACCAGGTGCAGGCGCAGCGGGTCCTCGCCGTTCGCGATGGCCTCCTTGACGTGCATGTCGAGGCAGAGGCCGCAGCCGTTGATCTGGCTGGCGCGCAGGCTGACCAGTTCGATCACGGTCTTGGGCAGCGTCGACTCGTGCAGCACGCCGTTGAGTCCCGCGAACCGCTTCGCGAGCTTGGCGCCGGTCTGGGTGGCGAAGAGGTTGATGCGCGGTTCCATTGGAGTTCCTCCCTCAGTGGCATTCCGATCGACCACGAGATGCCGGACCCGCGTGCCGCGTGACAGCGGCGGACTGTGATCCGGGCCACTGTCACAAGAGCCCGGCGTCTGGTGTCTTGTGACCATGGATGTCGCCACCGCCGAGTTCGTCAGCCACCGCAACCTGCTCTTCACGATCGCCTACGAGATGCTCGGCTCGGCCGCCGACGCCGAGGACGTGCTGCAGGAGACGTGGCTGCGGTGGTCCGGCGTCGAGCACGCGGCCGTGGAGAACCACCGCGCGTACCTCGTGCGGATCGTGACCCGGCAGGCCCTCGGGCGGTTGCGCACGCTCGGCCGGCGCAAGGAGTCCTACGTCGGGTCGTGGTTGCCGGAGCCGCTGCTGACCACTCCGGACGTCGCCGAGGACGTCGAACTCGCGGACAGCGTGTCGATGGCGATGATGCTCGTCCTGGAGACGCTCACGCCCACCGAGCGCGCGGTGTTCGTGCTGCGCGAGGTGTTCGGGCTGGAGTACGACGAGATCGCGTCCGCGGTGGACAAGAACGCCGCCGCCGTCCGGCAGATCGCCCACCGCGCCCGCTCGCACGTGGCCGCCCGCCGTCCCCGCGAGGTCGTCACGCAGGAGCAGTCCCGCGAGGCGATCGCCGCGTTCCAGCGCGCCACCGAAACGGGTGATCTGCAGGCGTTGCTCGACCTGCTCGCGCCCGACGTCGTGCTCCTCGGCGACGGCGGCGGCGTGAAGCAGGCGGTGCCGCGGCCGATCCTGGGCGCGGACAAGGTGGCGCGGCTCCTGGTCGGCGGACTGCTCAAGCACACCGGCTGGTCGATGGAACCCGCCCAGGTCAACGGCTACCCGGCGCTGGTCGTGCGGTTCGCCGGCGAACTCGACACGGTGATCGCGTTCCGAATGGAGGACGGCCTGATCAGCGGCCTGTACGCGGTGCGCAACCCCGCCAAGCTCACGCACATGGAGGAGCAGACGTCATTGCGCCGAGGGGTTTAGCGGCGGCGTCCGAACGCCGATCCAACCACCAGAACCAGGACATCCGGCGGGCACCCGATCTGACCATTTATTGACCAGGTGGTTGGACCGGATTCCGCCCTTGCCGCACAGTAACCTCGGATCTGGGGCCGGCGGCGTCGAGCGCGAGGTGGGCTGATCATGAGAGTGCTGTTGCTCCGCCGGCGGACGTGGCGTGACTAAATTGCAGAGTGTGAGTGAGCCGGAATCCGTGAAGCCGAGCAACGGCCTCATCGAGACGTTGCGGGACATCAGCCGCAACCCGGAGCCCGAGCGGGTGGGCCAGCGCTGGGGATTCGGCGCGTTCCTGCTGGTCGAGGCCGTCTTCATCCTGAGTGCCGTGTTCATCACGGCCGTGGGCGCGAGTTACGGCGCGACGCTCGAGTCGTCGCCGACGCTGGTGCTGGTCGGCTCGCTCGTGCCGATCATGCTCGCGGCCGGGCTCGCGATCGTGATCACGTACGTGCGCGGCAACGGGCCCGTGATCGACCTGCGGCTGAGCCTGACCAAAGCGGACGTCGTCTTCGGACTCAAGATCGGCGTCATCGGCCTGGTCTTCACCTACTTCGCCGCGTGGCTGTGGGGGACGATCGTCGGCAAGGACAACGCCACGAGCGCCATCGGCGAGCTCTTCAACCAGGCGAACCTCCCGCTGGCCGCGGCCATCACGATGTTCGTCTACATGAGCTTCATCGGGCCGATCTGCGAGGAGATCATCTTCCGCGGCCTGCTCTGGGGCGCCGTCGAACGGCAGGGCTGGAGCCGGTGGGCCGCGTTCGTGCTCACCACGGTGATCTTCGCGGTCAGCCACCTCGAACCGCAGCGCACGTGGCTGTTGCTGGTGATCGCCATCCCGATCGGCGTGGCCCGGCTGATCACCCGCAGCCTCGGGGCGAGCATCGTGGCGCACGTGCTGAACAACTTCCTGCCCGGCCTGTCCCTGCTCCTGCTCTCGGTCGGTGTCATCTGATGGACCTGAACAGCGACCTCGGCGAGGGCTTCGGCATCTGGAAGCTCGGCGACGACACCGCGTTGCTGGGCGTCATCAGCAGTGCGAACGTCGCGTGCGGGTTCCACGCCGGTGATCCGTCCACGATGCGTCGTGTGTGTGAGGAAGCCGCACGCAACGGCGTCCGCATCGGCGCGCAGGTGTCGTACCGCGACCTCGCCGGGTTCGGCCGCCGGTTCATCGACGCGGACCCCGTGGAGCTGGCCGACGAGGTGCTCTATCAGATCGGTGCGCTCGATGCGTGCGCACGAGCAGCAGGCACCGAGGTCGTCTACGTGAAGCCGCACGGCGCGCTGTACAACGCCACGGTGCATCACGCTCGACAAGCCGAAGCAGTCGTGAACGGCGTACGGGCGTTCAAGGACCTGCCGATCCTCGGACTGCCCGGCTCGCAGCTGTTGGAGAAGGCGTCCGCAGCCGGTCTGCGGGGCGTCCAGGAGGCGTTCGCGGACCGCGGCTACACGCCCGAGGGCACGCTGGTGCCGCGCAGCGAGCCCGGAGCGTTGCTCACCGACACCGCGCAGATCATCGAACGGGCGACCCGCCTGCTCGACGGCGAGATCGTGGCGGTCGACGGCACGGTGCTGAAGACGTCGGCGGAGTCGTTGTGCGTGCACGGCGACACGCCAGGTGCTGTGGCGCACGCGCGCGCTGTGCGGGAAGCGCTCGGGGCCGTCACGCCGTTCGCGTAGGACCCGATTCGGATCCACCGGCCCCCATCTGGCACAATTGCCCGCTGTCCGTCGTGGTCGGCCCCTCTGCCCGGGCCACGGCCGTGCGAACCATCAACACAGAGCTCTCGAGGAGTACCAGGCCAATGGCCGTCAAGATCAAGCTTCAGCGTCTCGGCAAGATCCGCCAGCCGTACTACCGCATCGTGGTCGCCGACGCGCGCACCCGTCGCGACGGCAAGGCCATCGAGACGATCGGCAAGTACCACCCCAAGGAAGAGCCGTCGTTCATCGCGGTCGACTCCGAGCGCGCGCAGTACTGGCTGGGTGTCGGCGCGCAGCCGACCGAGTCCGTCCAGCGCCTGCTGGAGATCACCGGTGACTGGCAGAAGTTCAAGGGCCTGCCGGGCACCGAGGGCACGCTCCGCGTCAAGGAGCCGAAGACCTCCAAGGCCGACCTGTTCGCCGCCGCGCTCGCCGCCGCGAACGAGGAGCCGATGACCGAGGCCACCACGCCGAAGGCGAAGAAGGCCAAGAAGGCCGACGACGCGCCCAAGGCTGACGCCGAGGCGCCCAAGGACGAGGCGTGAGTTTGTTGGCTGACGCCCTCGAACACCTCGTTCGCGGCATCGTCGACCACCCGGACGACGTCCGGGTGAACCTCGTCACGACCCGCCGCGGCCGCACCCTCGAGGTCCACGTCCACCCGGACGACCTCGGCAAGGTGATCGGTCGTGGCGGTCGCACCGCGACGGCCCTGCGCACCGTGATGGCCGGCATCGGCGGTCGTGGTGTGCGGGTCGACGTCGTCGACACCGACCGCTGAGAACGAGTTTCCAGGGCAAATGGACGTAGTTGTCGGCCGTGTGGCCAAGGCGCACGGGATCACCGGCGAACTCGCCGTTGACGTGCGCACTGACTCTCCCGAACTGCGCTTCGCGGTCGGGAAGACGATGCAAGCCAAGCTGCGTGACGGCACGTCCCGAAGCCTCACCGTGTCAGCCGCCCGGCCTCATGCCGGGCGGCTGCTCGTGCGTTTCGAGGAAGTCGTCACGCGCGACGTCGCCGAGGCGTTGCGCGGCACGTTGCTGCTGGGCAGCACCGACGACCTGCCGCCGACCGGCGACCCCGACGAGTTCTACGACCACGAGCTCGAAGGGCTCGCGGCCGAACTCGTCGACGGCACGAGGATCGGCACGGTCAAGGAGATCCTGCACGGACCGGGCGGTGAGCTGCTCGTGGTCATCCGTGACAAGGGCGAGGCGCTGATCCCGTTCGTGCGCGAGATCGTGCCCACCGTGGACGTGCGCGGCGGCCGTGTCGTGATCGACCCGCCAGAGGGTCTGCTCGATGCAGATTGACGTCGTCACGATCTTTCCGGAGTACCTCGCGCCGTTGCGCGCGGCGTTGCTCGGGAAGGCGATCGACCGCGGGCTGATCAGCGTCGGCGTGCACGACCTGCGCGACTGGACCGAGGACGTGCACAAGGCTGTCGACGACAGCCCGTACGGCGGCGGGCCGGGCATGGTCATGAAGGCCGACATCTGGGGTCCTGCCCTGGATGACGTGTGCACGGACGAGACGCGTCTCATCGTGCCCACGCCGGCCGGACGTCCGTTCACGCAGGCTTTGGCGCACGAGTACGCGGGTGAGTCGCACCTCGTCTTCGCGTGTGGTCGCTACGAGGGCATCGACCAGCGTGTGGTGGATGACGCTCGTCGGCGCGTGCGTGTCGATGAGGTGTCCATCGGCGACTACGTGCTCGTGGGCGGTGAGGTGGCGGTGCTCGCGATCGTGGAAGCGGTCGCACGCCTGCTGCCCGGCGTGCTCGGGAACCCGAAGTCGCACGCCGAGGACTCGTTCCAGGACGGGCTGCTCGAAGGGCCGAGCTACACGCGGCCGTTGGTGTGGCGCGACCTGGAGGTGCCGGACGTGCTGCGTTCCGGCAACCACAAGAAGATCGACCGCTGGCGGCGTGACCAGTCCCTCGTCAGGACCTTCGAACGGCGTCCTGACCTGCTGGAATCGTTGCCCGCGGATGCTTTCGACAAGCACGACCGCGCCCTGCTCACGCGCCTGCGCGAGGGCGGGGAGTAGCCCGATTTCGTTCCGGAAGGCCTGGTCTGGCACACTGGACCAGTTGCCGCAGCCGGTGTGACGTCGGCGTGCGCACACAAGCCGAACCCCCATCATGTCGTGCACAGCCATGGAACATGCTCTGGGTAGTTCAAGACACGTGAGGACCACCGATGAACATCCTGGACGCACTCGACGCCCAGTCGTTGCGCACTGACATCCCGACGTTCCGCGCGGGTGACACGCTGAAGGTTCACGTCCGCGTCATCGAGGGCTCGCGCGAGCGCGTCCAGGTGTTCCAGGGCGTCGTGATCCGTCGCCAGGGTGGCGGCATCCGCGAGACCTTCACCGTCCGCAAGGTCTCGTTCGGCGTCGGCGTCGAGCGCACCTTCCCGGTGCACTCCCCGAACATCGCCGAGATCGAGGTCGCCATCCGCGGTGACGTGCGTCGCGCCAAGCTGTACTACCTGCGCGACCTGCGCGGCAAGGCCGCCAAGATCAAGGAGAAGCGCGAGGCCAAGCCGGTCTCCTGATCGGTGGCATCGAGCCCAGAGGACTTGGAGGACGCCTCCGCACCGGACGAACCGGAGCGGGGGCGTACTCCTGTTTGGAGAGAAGTTCTCTACGTGGTGGTGACCGCCGTCGTGCTGACGGTGCTCATCCAGGCGTTCGTGGCGCGGGTCTACGTGATCCCCTCGGCGTCGATGGAAGCCACGCTGCACGGGTGCACCGGCTGCGAGAACGACCGCGTGCTGGTCGACAAGATCGTCTACCGGTTCGGCGACATCGCACCCGGCGAGGTGGTCGTGTTCCGCGGCCCCGAGGCGTGGACGACCACGGACTTCCGCACCCCGCCGTCGACCAATCCCGTCGCGGGTTTCGTGCGGAACATCGGTTCGTTGCTGGGCATCGCGCCCGCGAACGAACGTGACTTCGTGAAGCGCGTCATCGCGTTGCCCGGCCAGACCGTGATGTGTTGCGACGAGCAGCACCGTGTTGTTGTGGACGGCAAACCGCTCGACGAACCCTATGTGCATTGGCAGGCCGGAAGTTCGCCCGCCGACCACGAACCGTTCGATCCGGTGCGCGTGCCGGAGGGACGATTGTTCGTCATGGGGGACAACCGGATGAACTCCACCGACTCGCGCAAACAGGGCGGTGGGGGCGTAGCGGGCACGGTTCCGGTCGAAAACGTCATCGGGAAAGCTCGGTACGTCGTTTTCCCGAAAGATCGGTGGAGTGTTGTGTCGGATCACAACCCCCAGCCCCTAGGCTGATCTCGTGGTCGACGACGCTCCAGAGCAGAACCCGCCAGCCGACGAGCCCGGTTCGGACGCTTCGGACAAGCCAGCGAAGAAGCAGAAGAAAAAGGGCAACTTCTGGAAGGAACTGCCCGTCCTCATCCTGGTCGCGTTCGGCCTCGCGATCGGCATCCAGATCTTCCTGGGCCGCGTCTACATGATCCCGTCCGAGTCGATGGAGACGACGCTGCACGGGTGCACCGACTGCTACGGCGACAGGGTGCTCGTCGACAAGGTGACGTTCCGCTTCACGGATCCGGCGCCCGGCGACGTGATCGTGTTCCGCGGCCCGCCGTCGTGGCAGAACGACTTCATCTCCGACGAGCCGACCAACCCGGTCTCGCAGGCGTTGTCGTGGCTCGGCTCGCTGGTGGGGCTGCCGTCGGCGAACGAGGAGGACTTCGTCAAGCGCGTGATCGCCGTCGGCGGGCAGACCGTGAAGTGCTGCGACGAGCAGAACCGCGTGACGGTGGACGGCAAGCCGCTGGACGAGCCGTACAAGCACTACGATGAGGGCACGCCGGCCGAGCAGGAGTCGTTCGAGGAGCTCAAGATCCCGGACGGGATGCTGTTCGTGCTCGGCGACAACCGCAACCACTCGTGCGACTCGCGCTGCCAGGGCCAGGGCGGCCTGAACGGCCTGGTCCCGGTGGACGACGTGATCGGCAAGGCGCGCGTGATCGTGCTGCCGCCGTCGAGGTGGGGCGGGGTGTCCGACCACAACCCGCAGTCCGTCGCGATGAGCGCACCGGGATGGCAGGAGAGCGCCCCGCTGGGCCTCGGTATCGTCGGTGCGTGGCCGCTTCTGCTGCTCGGGCGTCGAGTGCGAGACCGATTCCGCCGATGACCATGCTGATGCCGCCTCGCGCGGTCGTGCGGGGCTCGTCGGGGAACTGGGCGCTCCAGAGCACGCTGGAGCGCCGGGGCCTGGGTCCGGTGGCCGGCGTGGACGAGGCGGGCCGAGGCCCGTGCGCGGGCCCGCTGGTGATCGCCGCGTGCGTCCTCCGACCGGGTGATGCCGCCCGCTTCGAGGGCCTCAACGACTCGAAGCTCATGACGGCCGCCGCGCGCGACCGGATGTACGACCTGGTCCTGAAGCGTGCACTCGATCACTCGATAGTGGTGGTTTCGCCCGCGGACATCGACTGGCTGGGCATCCACGTCATGAACATCGAGGGCATGCGCCGCGCCGTGGCGCAGATGGCGACGCACCCCGGCTACGTGCTGACCGACGGCTTCAAGGTCCCCGGCATGCCCGCACCGAACGTGGCCGTCCTCAAAGGCGACCAGGCAGCGGCGTGCGTGGCGGCGGCATCAGTGCTGGCCAAGGTCACGCGCGACCGAATCATGGCCGACCTGCACGCCCGGCACCCGGAGTACGGCTTCAACCTGCACAAGGGCTACTGCACACCAGAGCACACGGCAGCGTTGATGGAGCACGGCCCGTGTGCAGAGCATCGCTGGTCGTATGTAAATGTGGCAGCAGCGGCTGTCAAGCACGGTCTCGCCGCGCCGCACAGGGTGGCGCGCGGCACGACCGCGACCGCCGTGGTCCAGAATGATGCAGCCCCGGCTGACGCCGGGGAGCTCGCGACGAGGGAGGGCGCGGAGCAGATGACCCGCGCGGAGGCGTAATGAGTGCAGAGGATCTCGAGAAGTACGAGACCGAGATGGAACTGTCGCTGTACAAGGAGTACCGCGACATAGTCAGCCAGTTCTCGTTCGTCGTGGAGACCGAACGGCGTTTCTACCTGGCCAACTCGGTGGACGTGCAGGTGCGCAACGCCGACGGCGAGGTGTACTTCGAGGTGCGCATGTCGGACGCGTGGGTGTGGGACATGTACCGCCCCGCGAGGTTCGTCAAGAACGTTCGTGTCATCACGTTCAAGGACGTGAACGTGGAAGAGCTGGACAAGCCGGACCTCCGCCTGCCGGAAAGCGGCCCGTTCCCCAGCTGACAAGCCAACCCCGCCGCCCTCGCCCCCCGTACGCCGCTACGGGGAAGCGAGGGCGGCGCCATGTCACGCCCCACCTGGCACCGCCGTGCCCGGTCCAGCCGCACCACGCCAACCGTCTGCCCCGCCGCCGGCCACTCCGCCGCGCCTGACGGTGTCGCGCTGCCCAGCCCGGTCTCGTTGCCGCGCCTCATCTCACCGCCTCGTGCTGCGCTGTCTCACCACCGCGCTGCCTCGTGCCGAGCCGTCCCACGCCGAGCCTTCCGCCCTGCGCGCCGCAGCCAGCACCACGTCCCCCGTGCCTCGCCTTCTGTTCAATCACCCCGCCTCCGCCACCCGCACCGCGCGCTCGCCTAACCCCGCCGACCCTGGCCCCGCCCTGTGACTCGCCTCCCGCCTCCCGCCTCCCGCCTCCCGCCTCCCGCCTCCCACCTCCCGCACCCCGCACCCCGCACCCCGCACCCCGCACCCCGCACCCCGCACCCCGCACCCCGCACCCCGCACCCCGCACCCCGCACCCCGCACCCCGCCGAGGCCCTAGCACACCCCACCGACAATTCCGCCGTTCCAACATCCACAACGGCCGACTTGTCCACAGCCGCCGAGTTGTCCACAGATTCCCCGCGCCCCCACCGCACGCTCCTCCCAGCCCGGCAGTGTCGTCTCCAACGACCCGCAGGGAGGCGAGCACAGTGGCACTGGCCGAGACCAGGCAGCAGGAGAAGGGCAGACAGGGCGAGGACCTGGCGTGCAGGTACCTCGAAGGCCAGGGCCTCGTCGTCCTGTCCCGCAACTGGACCTGCCGCGACGGCGAGCTGGACGTGGTGGCCGTGGAGGACGGCCGCCTGGTCGTCTGCGAGGTCAAGACCAGGACCACCCCGCGCTGGGGCCGTCCCGACGAGGCCGTGGACCAGCGCAAGCTCTCCCGCCTGCGCCGGACAGCCCTCCGCTGGCTCGCCGCCCACCACGTCGGCTGGTGCGAGGTCCGCGTCGACCTGATCTCCATCACCTGGCCCACCACCGGCGAACCCACCCTGCAACACCTGCGGGGAGCCTGAGATGGGCCTGGCACAGGTGTGGTCGGTGGCCCTCTACGGCGTGGACGGCATCGCGGTCGAGATCGAGGCCGACGTGGGCGCCGGCCAACCCAGGACGCACCTCCTCGGCCTCCCGGACGCAGCCCTGCACGAGTCCAAGGAGCGCGTGAAAGCCGCCGTCCGCAACAGCGACGAGGAGTGGCCCAAGCAACGCATCGTCCTGGGCCTGTCCCCGGCCAACCTCCCCAAGGGCGGCAGCAGCTACGACCTGGCCATCGCCTGCGCCACCCTCGCCGCGGCAGGGTCGATCCCCACCGACCGCCTCGCCACGACCGTCCTGCTCGGCGAGCTCGCCCTGGACGGCAGGGTCCGCCCGATCAGGGGCGTGCTCCCCGCTCTCCTGGCCGCGAGGAGGGCAGGCCTCACCACGGCGATCGTTCCGGTCGACGCGCTGCCCGAAGCGGCCCTGGTGGACGGCATCACGCTGCACGGCGCCCAGACGCTCGCCGAAACCCTCGCCTGGCTGCGAGGCGACACCGAACACCTGCACCCCGCCCCACCGGCGCCGGACCAACCAGCACCGGAAGCCCCCGACCTGGCCGACGTCGTGGGCCAGCCAGAAGCCAGATGGGCTCTGGAAGTGGCCGCGGCAGGCGCCCACCACCTCCTCCTGACCGGCCCGCCGGGCACCGGCAAGACGATGCTGGCCGAACGCCTGCCAGGCCTGCTCCCACCGCTGAGCCGCCAGGAGTCCCTGGCCGTGACAGCCGTCCACTCGGTGGCGGGCGTCCTCTCGGCGGACACGCCACTGGTCGCCAGCCCGCCGTTCGTGAACGTCCACCACACGACCTCGATAGCCGCCCTCATCGGCGGCGGCAGCGGCATGGCCAAACCAGGTGCGGCTTCCAGAGCCCACAAGGGAGTCCTCTTCCTGGACGAGGCCTGCGAGTTCGGCCAGAAGACCATCGACACCCTCCGGACGACCCTCGAAGAGGGCGAAGTCCGCATCCCGCGAAGGGACGGCATAGCCCGCTACCCGGCCCGCTTCCAGCTCATCCTCGCCACCAACCCCTGCCCCTGCGCCCCGCCCAAAGAGATCGACTGCATCTGCACCACCACGGCCCGCCGCCGCTACCAGTCCAAACTGAGCGGCCCTCTGCTCGACCGCGTGGACCTGCGCGTCCGCATGCGAGCCACCATGGCCATGGCCAACGCCGAGGCCAGCCCGCCGGAACCGACGGCAGTGGTGAGAGCCAGAGTGCTCAAGGCACGGCAACGCGCAGCCGCCCGCTGGTCCGCGAACGGCCACAACTGGCCCTCCAACGCCCTCGTCCCAGGCCCGGCCCTGCGCAAGGAGTTCGCGCTGCCGAGACCGACGACGGCCCTCCTCGACAGGGCCCTGGCCGTAGGAGCCCTGACCGGCAGGGGAGCCGACCGCTGCCTGCGAGTCGCCTGGACCCTTGCCGACCTGGCGGAAGCCGACAGCCCGACCCACGACCACGTGGCAGCGGCCCTCCAGTTCAGAGAACGAAGAGCCCTCTAACGCCCGAGCCGCCGGCCGCGGACCCCACTCCCACTCCTCACGCCGGCCCCCGAGCGGATCGCCTGCCCGTCCCCGGCGGGCGATCCGCTCCCCACCAAGGAGTCGCCATGACCGCCCTCGCCGCCACCCTCCTCCGCTGCACGGTCCGAAAGCGCACTTTAGGCGCCAGCCCTCCCCAGCCCTGGAACCCCGACCCCTGGCAACGCTGGCTTCCGTGGCGGTGGTTCCGATGACCACCCCGCAGACCCCCTCCACCGCGCTGGTTCCCCTGTCAGCGCCCACGGTCGTGACCGCCGTCCCCACCCCGTCCACCCGAGCCTCGGACACCGTCCGCCTGGCCAGGGCCTACCTCTCCCGCGTGGCTGAGCCCTATCCGGCGGCCCTGGCCGCTCTGGTAGCCGAAGTCGGTCCGGTCGAGGCGGCCGACCTGGTTCGCTCCGGCGAAATTTCGCCCTCGGTCGCCAGTCAGACCTCGGCGAGGCGAGCCGAAGAACGCGCTCAGGCCGACCTGGCCGCCATCGACAGGCTGGGCGGGCGTCTGGTAATCCCGGAAGACGAGGAGTGGCCCCGCTGGCCGCTGCTCGCTCTGGAGAACATCGCCGCCCTCCGTTGCGGCGGTGAGCCGCTGGCTCTGTGGGTGCGCGGCCCGCACTTCCTCGCCGACGTCGTGGACAAGGCCGTGGCAGTAGTTGGTTCGCGTGCCTCCAGTGCTTACGGCGACCACGTTGCCGCCGAGTTCGCATACGGCTTGGCGCTGACGGGCACGACGGTCGTTTCCGGTGCCGCGTACGGGATCGACGGCGCCGCCCATCGCGGCGCGTTGAACGCCGGCGGCCTGACGATCGCGGTCCTGGCGTGCGGTGCCGACACCGCTTATCCGGGCGGGCACCAGGGACTGCTCGCCAAGATCGCGCTCGAAGGCCTGATCGTCAGCGAGTACCCGCCTGGCGTGATGCCTGCGCGGCACCGGTTCCTCACGCGCAACCGGCTCATCGCCGCTCTCGGTGGCGGCACCGTGGTCGTGGAGGCCGGACGGCGCAGTGGAGCCAAGAACACCGCCGCGATCACGCTGGCGCTGGGACGGCAGTTGATGGTGGTTCCCGGACCCGTCACGTCGGCGAGTTCCGTTGGTTGCAACGAGTTGTTGCGGGACGGACGGGCCGTGCCGGTCGGTTCGGTCGCCGAGATCGTGGAGTCGGTGGGGCGCTTCGGCGACGACCTCGCCACCGAACCCGCCGAGAAGGCGAGCGACCTCGGTGCGCCGCAAGGAGAGGCGATGCGCGTCTACGAGGCCCTGGGCAAACGGCACGGGCTGAGTGCCGAGGTCGTGTCCGTCGAGTCGGGTGTGCCGCTGGAACGGGTTCGGGCGCTGTTGCCCGAGTTGGAGCTGGCCGGCTTGGCGCTCCGGCTGGACGAGGGCTGGCAGAAGCTGGAGCTGGGATGAGCGACAGTCCACTGTGGATGGAGCAGGTCAGCGGGCGCGGAGGAAGCGCGGGACGGCGAGCGCCGCCGCGGCGACCACCAGTGCGAGGACCGACCAGAACGTGATGCCGAAGTCCTGAGCGACGGTCAGCGCGATGTCGGACTGTTGTGTCGTGGACACGCAGATCGGCAGGTCCTTCGCCTCCTCTGTTGGGCACCCGAGGTAGACGCCGCGCAGCCGGGCAGACCAGGTCCACAAGACCGCGAACAGCCAGCCGCCCGTCAGACAGGCGGCGGGAACGGCGTAGTTCAGGAAGGTCGGCATGCGGGTGGCGCCGGGGTCGATGCGGTGCCAGGAGGTGCCCAGGGCGTCGAGCCACCAGCACAGCGCGAAGGTTCCGAGAGCCAGTGAGAGGAGGGACGACAGCGCGATCGGGATGCCGATCGGGGCCTGGTCGAAGATCCGCGTGTAGAGCGGCAGGTGGCTGCCGATCACCAGGCCGCCCAGCACCGCGGCGGCGGTGAGCAGGGCGCGCAAGCGGTTGCGGTTCTCCTGCCAGGCGCTTCGCCACAGGCCGAAGGCCGCGAACAGCGTCAGCGGGACGCCGATCACCACGCCCGTGAGGATCGGGGTGACCTTGTCCTCGGGGGCGCCGCTGAGCAGGAGGTCCTGCAACGTCACGAAGGCCGTGCCCGCCGCGGCCGCGCCCAGCAGCACCTGGCCGAACGGCGAGGCGAGCAGGTGGCCCGGGTTCGTCACGGCCTGGGAGCGCTCGTCGGCTCCGGGGTGGTGGCGGAGCCAGGAGCGGACGACGGAGCGGGTCCTGTCCGTCTCGTGCTCCTTGACCGCGGCCAGGAGGCCTTCGACGCCGAACTCGGCGGCGTGCAGGTCGGCGGCGTGTTCGCGGGCCCGGAGGAACGCGCGGGCGATCAGTTCGGTGAGGAGGGTGAGCGCTGCCAGTCGCAGCGTGCTGACCAGGAAGGAGGTGACGTCGCCGCGGTCCAGCAGGACGTCCAGCCACAGCACCAGCAGGGCGAAGAAGCCCGTGGAGAGGTTCGCGAAGCGCAGGGCGGTGGCCAGTTGGTACCACCAGAGGTCGCCGGCGCGCACGTGCGCCAGTTCGTGGCGCACCACCGCTTCGAACGCGGCCTTGCGTTCGTCGGGCATGGAGTGCAGTGCCAGGAGTTCCGGTCCCAGCACGATGATCGGTTTGCGGGCGTGGCCGGTGACGTAGGCGCGGCCGCCCAGGTGCTCGCCGAGCCGCACGTCCACGTAGCGCAGCGGGCTGACCTGTTTCACCAGCGCCGCGACGGCCTGGCCCGCCTCGTGGAGGCGGGACTGGGCGATCGGCTTGGTGCGGCGGGCGCGGAACGCGCTGTAGAGGGCGAAGGCCGCCAGGCCCGGGGTCAGGAGCATCTGCAGCTTCTGGAGGAAGGAGGCGGCGCCTCCGTTCTCCAGGCGGGTCAGCCAGGTCGCGATGAAGAAGACGTTGAGCAGCACCGTCCCCGTGAGGAGGAGAAGCAGGAGGATCATCTCGGACGGTAAGGCCCTGGGGTTGACCTGCGGCTTCGCTTCCGTCATCGGGACGTGTCACCGGCCTTGTGTCTGGGGTCGCCGTCGGCGTCCGGGTCGTCCTGGGCCGTGCGGTCCTGGGCCGGGCCGGCTTGGTCGGTGTCGTCCTGGGTGGTGTCGCGCAGCACCAGGGCGGCGATGACGGCGTCCGCGAGCGCGTCGGCCTTCTGCTGCTTCATGCCGAGGGAGAGGGCGCGGTCCAGGGCGATCTGGCGCACGTCGGCCAGTTGGGCCGTGGTGAGCGGGGTGGGCGGCAGTGCCGGCGGTTCGTCGGGCTTGCCGCGGACCTTGCGCCAGGCCTTGCGCGCGGCGCTGGTCGCGCCGTCGCGGACGGCCGTGCCGATGCTGTCGGAGACGGCGGTGATCACGCTGCCGGACACGAGGGCGATCACCGGTGTCGCCATGGCGACGAGGTCTCCCAGGCCGAAGCCGATCGGGTCGTCGTAGGCCTGGCGCAGGCGGCGTTCGGCCTGCCTGGGGTTCTCCAGGTAGGGAGCGGCGACGACGTCGAACGACGGCAGCTCCTCGGGGGCGATCTTGCGCACGACTCGGCGCGCGAGGTCGTCGGCTGTTCGGACGGTGGTGCTGGCTGCCATCGCTACTCCGAAAGGTGATCTGTGCGTGCCGCCAAACCCCTGCTCGTCACAGGGAGTTGAAACGTTATCGTGTTCCCGATCATGAGAGCGCTCCCAAATGGCGCGAGGGTGTGGCGATACTTGACCAATCGCCCCGACTGGCGCAGCGTCTTGGCCTATGTCCTCGCCGCCGCATGGTCGGACACGTCGTGTCGATCTCGTTCGCCTGCGCGAAAAACTGCCGGCGAACGTGGAAGACGTGATGCGCCAATACGAACGCCATCTGATGTTGGAGCGTGATCTGTCGCCGCACACGGTGCGCGCCTACATCGGGGACGCGGTGGCATTGCTGGGACACGTGGCCGGGAATATCCCGGAACAAGCGGATGTCACGCGCATTGATCTCACGAATTTGCGCTCATGGCTTGCCGCGCAACGCACTGCGGGCGCGAGTCGCACGACTCTCGCGCGGCGTGCCGCTGCCGCGCGCGCTTTCACGGAGTGGGCGCACCGAGCAGGGCATTTGGCGTCGGATCCCGGGCCTCGGCTCGCTGCTCCGCGTCCTCATCGGACCTTGCCCTCGGTGTTGCGCGAGGACCAGGCGAAGGACGCCATGAGGGCCGTATCCTCTGGCGCGTCCCAAGGCGATCCGGTTGCGCTGCGTGATCAGGCCGTGGTGGAGTTGCTGTACGCCACAGGTATCCGCGTGGCCGAACTCTGTGGTCTTGATCTCGAGGACGTGGACTACTCCCTAAGGGTGATTCGAGTTCTGGGCAAAGGTGGACGCGAGCGCAGCACGCCGTTCGGCGTGCCGGCCGAGCGAGCGCTGCGGCGGTGGGTGGACGAGGGGCGAAACGCCCTGGTAGCACCGGATTCGCCGGCGGCGCTGTTCCTCGGTGCCCGCGGCGGCCGGCTGAACCAGCGCGCCGTTCGCACTCTGGTGCACGAGGTGGTCGCCGTGGTAGCGGATGCGCCGGACATCGGGCCGCACGGGTTGCGCCACTCCGCTGCGACCCATTTGCTGGAAGGAGGAGCGGACCTGCGCACCGTCCAAGAACTGCTTGGTCACGCTACGCTCGCAACGACTCAGCTTTACACACACGTCACTGTCGAACGGCTGAAGGCGATCCATGACCGAACCCACCCCCGTTCCTGACGCCGCAGGGGGAGGATCGCGTACGGCGACCGTGCCCCCTGAACCCGTCCTGCCCGCACCAGTGTCGAAGCAGGCGAGCAACGGGCACCGTCAGAACGGCGCGCCACGCACCGAGGCATCCCCCGAGCCCGGTGCCAACACGCATGTCAACGGCACGCCCGCTGCCGTTCCGACTGCTGTGACGCGCGCGGACGTCCGGTCCGGTGACGACGTCGAAGCCGGCATCGTCGCCCTGTGGCGCAGCTACGGCGAGTCCCGCGACCAGAGCCAGCGCGACCGCCTGGTCCTGCACTACGCGCCGCTGGTCAAGTACGTCGCCGGCCGCGTCGGCACCGGCCTGCCCGCCCACGTGGACGTGGCCGACCTGATCCAGTCCGGCATCTTCGGCCTGGTCGACGCCATCGAGAAGTTCGAGCCGGAACGCGGCCTCAAGTTCGAGACCTACGCCATGCAGCGCATCCGCGGCGCGATCCTCGACGACCTCCGCTCCCAGGACTGGGTGCCGCGCTCTGTCCGCAGCCGGGCCCGCGACGTCGAACGAGCCCTGGAACGCCTGGGCGCGAAACTGCAGCGCACCCCCACCGACCGCGAGCTCGCCGCAGAGCTCAAGATCGGCCTGGCCGAGCTCCGCGAGCTCTACGGCCAGCTCCAGCTCACCAGCGTCGTGGCCCTCGACGAGCTCATCGCCCCGAACAAGGGCGGCTCCTCCCTGGCCGAGTCGCTGCCGGACGACGCCGCGGAAGACCCGGTCGCGAGCCTCGTCGACCAGGACAGCCGCCGCCAGCTGGCCGACGCGATCGCCCAGCTCGCGGAGCGCGACCGAGTGGTCGTCACCCTCTACTACTTCGAGAACCTGACCCTCGCCGAGATCGGCAAGGTCCTGGGCGTGACCGAGTCGCGGGTCTGCCAGCTCCACACCCGAGCGGTCCTGCGCCTGCGCACCAAGCTCAACGAGCAGTCCGAGGCCTGACCGCAGCCTCACTCCAGCGGCCTCACTCCAGCCGCCGCGCTTCCGCAGCCTGGCACCTGCCGGGCTGCCGCATGCCCGCACCACGAAAGCTGCGCGAGCCTCCCAAATCGGGCATGAACCCCCTTTCCGCCCATCGCTGGGTCAAATTCACTCGAACGGGTGGCCCTTGGCCTCGGTCCAAGCACGCCCTGTGCCCACTCGGGCATCCACAGCGGAGCTGGACCGATGAAGCCGGGCGAACGTCGACGCCCTGCCCCGGTAGGCCGCTCCAGGGCAGGCGGATGGAGCAACCGAGGCTCGCGCTGCGAACCGCTGTGCCCCACGGCGGCCCTCTCGCGCCAGACCGGAACGTGACCGCCCCGCACGCGGGTGAGCAGCTCAGAAACCGGGCAGTCGGCGAACAGCGAGACCGGAAGTCGGGCAGCCGGTGATCACGGATGCCGGCGGGCCGGCCGACGACGCCGGGCGGTAGCTGTGGGGGCGGGCCGGAAGGCTGGCCTGGTTGGGGTGAGGCAGCCTCCCGGCCCGCCGGGCGGGCGGCCCGGCGCGCAACGGGGTCGCGCCGGTGCTCCACCGCCGGGGGAGGTCGGCGGGAGCGGCCCGCGGGGAGCGCCGGCGGTGTCCGGAACCGCGCGGCGCGGGTTTCGCTACCCGCCTCTGGACCGGGAGGCCGGGGGCAGGGGGAGCAGGCGGACTCCGCCCGCGGTCAGCAGGCGCAGGGGGTCCAGGTAGGTGGTGGCTCTGCGGGCTCCCCAGTGCAGGCACGGGGTGGGGCAGTGGCCTGGTTGGAGGTGGCCGATCACGTCGCCTCGGCGGACCTTGCGGCCCGCGGTCACGGTGGGGGCGATCGGCTCGTAGGTCGTGCGCACGCCTGTCGCGTGTTGCAGGGACACGAGGGTTCTGGTCGCCACCGCGCCCGCGTGGACGACGGTCGCGTCGGCCGAGGCCAGGACCGGGGTGCCTGCCGGGGCGGCCAGGTCGGCGCCCCGGTGACCTGGGCCGAACGGGGTGGCCGGGGCCTCGAAGGCCCGGACCACCTGGTGCGGCGGTGGCAGGGGCCACGCGTGGCGGGCGCCTGGCCGGGGCGGAGACGCCGGCGAGGCAGGGAGGGGCGAGGGAGCAGGTGGGGGCGGGGCGACCAGGAGGGCCGTCAGGAGCAGGGCGGTCGGGGTGAGGGGCACGGGTTCAACGGTGGAGGTGGGGAGGGCTGGGGACCAGCGGGGATCCGGGATCTGTGGATTACTCGCCGGTTGTGGACAAGTCGGCAGGGGAGGGAGGGGGCGATTCGAGGTTTGTCGGGGGATCGGAGTAGACTTTCGGGCGCGTCCCGTCTGTGTGCGGGACGACTTCGCGTGCCAACGCAGATCCGATCTTGCTGATTCAGTTTGGTCGAGTCACGACGTCCGACGGTCCTGACGGTGCAGAGATGCCCGGCGGGTGCGGGCCGAGGCGGTGGCACCAGGGCTGAAGGCCGGATTCCGGCTGGAGGCGTCAACCGGACTGACGCGCAAAGGCGAGACCTCGCGCGTCCTACAGATGAGGTGCGAACCGGCCATGGCCGTCGTAACCATGAAGCAGCTGCTCGACAGCGGCGTGCACTTCGGGCACCAGACCCGGCGCTGGAACCCGAAGATGAAGCGCTACATCCTCACCGAGCGCAACGGCATCTACATCATCGACCTGCAGCAGACGCTGACCTACATCGACCGGGCTTACGAGTTCGTCAAGGAGACGGTCGCGCACGGCGGGTCGATCCTGTTCATCGGCACGAAGAAGCAGGCGCAGGAGGCCATCGCCAACGAGGCGCTCCGCGTCGGCATGCCCTACGTGAACCAGCGCTGGCTGGGCGGCATGCTCACCAACTTCTCGACGGTCCACAAGAGGCTTCAGCGCCTCAAGGAGCTCGAGTCGATGGAGCAGACCGGCGGTTTCCAGGGTTTCACCAAGAAGGAAATCCTGATGATGAACCGCGAGAAGGACAAGCTGGAGCGCACGCTCGGCGGTATCCGCGACATGTCCAAGGTGCCCAGCGCCGTGTGGATCGTGGACACCAAGAAGGAGCACATCGCGGTCGGTGAGGCTCGCAAGCTGAACATCCCGATCGTCGCGATCCTCGACACCAACTGCGACCCGGACGAGGTCGAGTTCCCGATCCCGGGCAACGACGACGCGATCCGCTCCGCGGCTCTGCTGACCAAGGTCGTGGCCGAGGCCGCCGCCGCCGGTCTCATGCAGCGCTCCGGCGCTCGCCGTGACGCCGCCGAGGGCCAGGACAAGCCCGAGGTCGCCGCCGACGAGCCGCTGGCGGAGTGGGAGCAGGAGCTCCTCACCAACACGGCCCCCGCGGCCGAGGCTCCGGCCGAGCAGCCCGTCCAGTCCTGATTTCCCCCACGAGGTGCCCGCGAACCAGCGGGCACCTCGTGACCTAAGCGCGTACATCGCAGAAGGAAAACGATGGCGAACTACACCACCGCGGACGTCAAGAAGCTCCGCGAGCTGACCGCCGCCGGCATGATGGACTGCAAGAAGGCGCTGGACGAGGCCGACGGCGACTTCGACAAGGCCGTCGAGATCCTGCGCATCAAGGGCGCGAAGGACGTCGGCAAGCGCGCCGAGCGCACCACGTCCAACGGCCTCGTCGCCGTCAAGGACGGCGCGATGGTCGAGCTGCGCTGCGAGACCGACTTCGTCGCCAAGAACGCCGACTTCATCGCCCTGGCCGACGACATCGTCGCGCTCGCCAAGGCGAACAAGGTCGCCGACGTCGAGGCCCTCAAGGCCGTCGAGGTCGACGGCAAGACCGTGGACGCGCTGGTCCAGGAGTTCTCCGCCAAGATCGGCGAGAAGCTCGAGCTGGCGAAGGCCGTCGACTACGACGGCACCGTCTCGGTCTACCTGCACAAGCGTGCCGCCGACCTGCCGCCCGCCGTGGGCGTGCTCGTCGAGTTCACTGGTGACAACGCCGAGGTCGCGAAGGGCGCCGCGATGCAGATCGCCGCCATGCGTCCGAAGTACGTCACCCGTGAGGACGTCCCGGAGGAGCTGGTCGCCAACGAGCGCCGCATCGCCGAGGAGACCGCTCGCGAGGAGGGCAAGCCCGAGGGCGCGCTCCCCAAGATCGTCGAGGGTCGCGTCAACGGCTTCTTCAAGGACGTCGTGCTCCTCGAGCAGGCTTCCGTGACGGACAGCAAGAAGACGGTCAAGGCTCTTCTGGACGAGGCCGGCGTGACGGTGACCCGTTTCGCTCGGTTCGAGGTCGGCCAGAGCTGATTGCAGTGAGGGCGGGGTTGCGACACAACGGCGACCCCGCCCTCAGCATGTCCGCAGACTTCACGCGAGGAGAGGACCTGTGAGCGAAGAAGGTAGCCACGGCTACAACCGGGTGATGCTCAAGCTCGGTGGCGAGATGTTCGGCGGCGGTGGCGTCGGTGTGGATCCCGACGTCGTCCAGACAGTCGCCCGGCAGATCGCGGCCGTCCACAAGTCCGGCGTGCAGGTGGCCGTCGTGATCGGTGGTGGCAACTTCTTCCGCGGGTCCGAGCTCCAGCAGCGGGGCATGGACCGCTCGCGCGCCGACTACATGGGCATGCTCGGCACGGTCATGAACTGCCTGGCGTTGCAGGACTTCCTGGAGCGTGAGCACGGCATCGACACGCGCGTGCAGACCTCGATCCAGATGACGCAGGTCGCCGAGTCGTACATCCCGCGCCGCGCGATGCGCCACCTCGAGAAGAAGCGCGTCGTCATCTTCGGTGGCGGCGCCGGCCTGCCGTACTTCTCCACCGACACCACCGCCGCCCAGCGCGCGCTGGAGATCGGCTGCGAGATCGTCCTGATGGCGAAGGCCGTCGACGGCGTCTACACGGCCGACCCCAAGATCGACCCGGACGCGCTGATGTTCGACAACATCACCCACCGCGAGGTGCTGGAGCGCGGCCTCAACGTCGCCGACGCCACGGCCTTCAGCCTCTGCATGGACAACAACATGCCGATCCTCGTCTTCAACCTCCTCACCGAGGGCAACATCGCTCGCGCGGTGCGTGGTGAGAAGATCGGCACTCTGGTCAGCACCCCCGGTGGCCGTCCGGCCTTCTAGACCTGGTGGGATCTCTCCAGGACCGGGAATTGGGCACGAACACGCAGAGCAAGGAGCAGTCGTGATCGACGAGACCCTCCTCGACGCCGAGGAGAAGATGGAAAAGGCGGTTTCGGTCGCGAAGGAGAACCTCTCCTCCGTCCGAACCGGTCGTGCGACTCCCTCGATGTTCAACCGCATTCACATCGACTACTACGGCTCCATGACGCCGCTGAACCAGATGGCGAGCATCACGGTCCCCGAGGCGCGCATGGCGGTCGTCAAGCCGTACGACGCGGGCCAGCTGAACGCCATCGAGAAGGCGATCCGGGACTCCGACCTGGGCGTCAACCCGAGCAACGACGGCTCGATCATCCGCATCGTCATCCCGCAGCTCTCCGAGGAGCGCCGCCGGGACATGGTGAAGGTCGCGAAGTCGAAGGGCGAGGACGCCAAGGTCTCCGTCCGCGGTGTCCGCCGCAAGGCGAAGGAAGAGATCGACAAGCTCGTCAAGGACGGCGAGGTCGGCGAGGACGACGGCGCCCGTGGTGAGAAGGAGCTCGAGGCTCTCACCCACAAGTACGTCGCGCAGGTCGAAGAGCTCGTGAAGCACAAGGAAGCCGAGCTTCTCGAAGTCTGATTTCCCTGATGGTTCGCCCGGCCGAGTCGCGGCAGGCGTGATGGCCCTGGCCGGGCGGAGGTCGTGATGGGAGCACAGGTGGCAGGCGGTCCCGCGGACGTGCCGGCGTCGAAGCCGTCGCGCGCGGGACGTGACCTGCGGGCGGCGATCCTCGTCGGCGTCGGGCTCGGCGCCGTGATCATCGCGTCGCTGCTGACCGTGAAGGAGACGTTCATCGCGATCGTCGCCGCCGCGGTCGCGGTGTCGACGTGGGAGATCGCGACCGCCTTCAAGAAGGCCGGCATCACCGTCGCCCTGTGGCCCGCGTTGATCGGCGGCCAGGCGATCCTCTGGCTGTCCTGGCCGCTGGAACGCACCGGCATGATGACCGCGTTCGTGGTCACGGTGCTGGTGTGCATGATCTGGCGGTTCCGGGGCGGTTCCGACGGCTACCTGCGCGACCTGAGCGCCTCGGTGTTCACGGTCGCGTACGTGCCGTTGTTCGCGGCCTTCGCGGCCATGCTCGTCGTTCCCGACGACGGTGCGGGGCGCGCGTTCGCGTTCATCATCGGCGTCGTGCTGTCGGACGTCGGCGGCTACGCGGCGGGCGTCTTCCTCGGCAAGCACCCGATGGCGCCGACGATCAGCCCCAAGAAGTCCTGGGAGGGCTTCGCGGGCTCACTGGTCGCCGGCATGGTCGGTGGCGCGATCACGCTGACGACCCTGCTCGACGGCCAGTGGTGGCACGGCGTGCTGTTCGGTGCCGCGCTGGTCGTCACGGCCACGGCGGGCGACCTGGTCGAGTCGCTGATCAAGCGCGACCTCGGCATCAAGGACATGGGCACGCTGCTGCCCGGCCACGGCGGCCTGATGGACCGGATGGACTCGCTCCTCCCGTCCGCCGTCGTCTCTTGGCTGCTGCTGCACCTCTTCGTGCAGTAGCCGGCCCGCGTCAGTCGTCGTACGGGTCGTCCACCTCGGTGCGCGGTTCGGCCTCGATCACGCGGGACTGGTCGATCACGGAGAACGCCATTCCCGCGTGGTCCTCGACGACGGTGATGCGCCCGAACGGGGTGTCGTAGGGCTCGACGGTCACTCGGCCGCCGAGCTCCAGCACCCGGTACGCCACCGAGTCCGTGCCGATCTCCGGCGCGGCGTTGAAGTACACCATCCAGTGGGAGCGCTCTCCGTACGGGAACTCGCGGCCCATCTTCTGCCGCCCGATCACCTCGGTGCCCTCGACGGACCACGACGCGTAGTCCAGCCGGTGACCGTCGCCGATCTGCGTGATGTCGTAGTGGCACAGCTCGCCGAAGAACTCGTCGGCCGCCGCGCCGTCTCGGGTGTTGAGCTCGGCCCACGCGTAGGAACCGTGACCGCCCATGCCGAAGCGCCACTCCGGAGGCACGTGCCGGAAGCCGACGACGGCGCCGGTCGGGTCGGCGATCACCGTGCTCTGCGTGTGGTCGGCGGCGTCCTCGGGGTTGCGCAGCACCGAACCGCCGAGGTGGAAGGCCTTCTCCGCGGTGGCTCGCGCATGGGGTGTGACCAGGTACAACCGCCACGCCTCGGGATCACCCTGGGGCAGTCCGGCGACGGGGATGCCGTCGACCATCGCGACGGTGTAGCCCGCGTCGTCGGCGTAGTGCCAGCCGAACAGGCCTGTGTAGAACTCGATCGCACCGCGCAGGTCGTCGACGGATCTCTCGACCCAGCACGGACTTCCGGACAGCAACGGCGCGAGCTGGGGAGTGTTGGGCGCGATCGACACTGCCGCCTCCTGCAGGGGGAGAGATGCCACAACGCTACGCCGTGATTGGACGAATTCGTACGGTCGCTGACAAATGGAAGCCCTACAGTGGCTTTTGTGAGGGGATTCGTGCGGGCGGCGCTGAACGCGGTGCGTCCGGCAGATGTCGTGCCCAGTCCGAACATCTGGCATTGGCCTGACGTGTATGAGGTCGAGAACCGCGCACAGGACGTCCAGGGCGCGATCTGGGCGGCGATACGCGAAGAATGTCCGTTTGACGGGCAGGATGTCGTGGACGTGGGCTGCGGCGATGGATTTCACCTGCCGTTGTTCGCCGAGGCCGCGAAATCGGTCACGGGAGTGGAACCGCATCCGCCGTTGGTCGCTCGGGCCAAGCGCAGAATTGCTTCGCTGTCGAATGCACGCGCCCTCTCCGGACCCGCGCAGGGGTTGCCGCTCGATGACGCTTCCGCGGATCTCGTGCACGCCCGCACCGCCTATTTCTTCGGTCCCGGATGTGAACCGGGACTGCGTGAAGCGGACCGGGTGCTGCGGCCGGGCGGCGCGCTGGTGATCGTCGACCTGGACGGGTTCGCCGATCCGTACGGCCCGTGGCTGCGCGCCGACGAGCCGCGCTACGACCCGGCGGTGGTCGAGAAGTTCTTCGCGGACAACGGGTTCTCGCTGCGGCGCGTCACGGCCGAGTGGCGGTTCGAGAAGCGCGAGGACCTGGAGGCGGTGCTGCGCATCGAGTTCTCCGAGAAGGTCGCCGAACGGGCCATCGCCTCGGTGAACGGGCTGAGCTTCCCCGTCGGGTACCGGGTGCACGTGCGGCGCAAGCCGGCCGGGCTGATCGTGTGATCCGCTACTAGGCTCTCGGTTCGTGGAGACGCGAAACGCAGGCAGGTTGGGCCGCCAGGTCGGCGTCGTGGGACTGGGCTGCTGGCAGCTCGGTGCCGACTGGGGCGAGGTGGACGAGAGCGACGCGCTCGCGTTGCTGCACGCCGCGGCGGACACGGGGGTCGACTTCTTCGACACCGCCGACGTCTACGGCGACGGTCGCAGCGAGACGCTCGTCGGGCGTTTCCTCAAGGAGCGCGAGGACGACGGGATCTTCGTCGCCACGAAGATGGGGCGGCGGCTGCCGGCGCAGGTCAGCGAGGGCTACAGCCGGGAGAACTTCCTCGCGTGGAACGACCGGAGCCGCCGCAACCTGGGCGTCGACACCCTGGACCTCGTGCAGCTGCACTGCCCGCCGACCGCGGTCTACAGCCGCGACGAGGTGTACGACACCTTGGACGAAATGGTGGAGCAGCAACGGATCGCTGCTTACGGCGTGTCGGTGGAGAAGGTCGAGGAGGCGCTGGAGGCGATCAGGCGCCCGCACGTGGCCAGCGTGCAGATCATCCTGAACGCGTTCCGGCACAAGCCCCTCGAAGAGGTGCTCCCCGCGGCCGCCGAGGCCGGGGTGGCGATCATCGCGCGGGTGCCGCTCGCGTCCGGTCTGCTGACCGGGAAGTACGACAAGGCAACGACTTTCGGCGCGGACGACCACCGCAACTACAACCGCAACGGTGAGGCGTTCGACGTCGGCGAGACCTTCTCCGGCGTGCCTTACGAGGTCGGCCTGGAGGCGGTGGAACGCCTGCGGCCGCTGGTGCCGGAGGGGGCCACGATGGCGCAGTTCGCGCTCAGGTGGATCGTGGACCAGTCCGGCGTCACGGTGGTGATTCCCGGTGCTCGCAACGTGGAGCAGGCGCGCGCCAACTCGCACGCGGCGTCACTGGAGCCGGTCGACGCCAAGGCCGTGGCCGAGGTGTACGACGAGCTGATCCGGCCGCACGTGCACGACCGGTGGTAGGTCACTCCTCGGCGAGGATGGCGTACAGCTTGCGCCGCAGGTCGTTGTAGAGCTCGACCGCGCGGGCCTTCTGCTCCGGCGTGCCCGCGTGGGAGATCTGCTCCATCGCGGCGCCGAGAAGCCGGACCGCGGTGCGCAGCTCGCCGTCGACCGGGTCGAGCTGGATGTCGATGTCGTGCCAGGGCGGGGCCGTGTGCTCCGCCCTGCCGTGTTCGGTGACGGTGAACAGCTTCTTGCCTCCTTCTTCGTTCGCGGAGACGAGGCCTTCGTCGGCGAGCATCTGCAGCGTCGGGTAGACCGAGCCGGGGCTCGGGCTCCACACGCCGCCGGTGCGCCGGGCGATCTCCTGGATGATCTCGTAGCCGTGCATCGGCCGTTCTGCCAGCAAGGACAGAACCGCCGCCCGGACGTTGCCGCGCCTCTGGCGGCCGCCCCTGCCGCCGCCCCCGAAGGGACCGCGGCGATGCCTGTGGTGGTGCTCTCTGTGGTGTGGTTTCATCATCATGTCGCTAACGATATATCGGAAGCTATCGCGATGCAACGGTCTTAGTCCGCCGAACTTCGTGGGACACTGGATGTGCTATGACTTCGCTTCCCCTCGTCTTCGACGCGCCCAAGCGCGGCCTGCCGCCGCGCCACCTGGTCGACCTCTCGCCCGCCCAACGCGCGGAAGCCGTTGCGGCCCTTGGTGAGAAGCCGTTCCGGGCGAAGCAGCTGTCGAACCACTACTTCAGCCGCCTGACCGTCGACCCGGCCGAGATGACCGACATCCCGGCCGACGCCCGCGAGAAGCTCGTGGCCGACCTGATGCCGCCGCTCTTCACGGTCGTGCGCAAGGTCACCGCTGACGAGGGCACCACGGCGAAGACCCTGCTCCGCGCGCACGACGGCACGCTCATCGAGTCCGTGCTCATGCGCTACCCGGACCGCGCGACGCTGTGCATCTCCTCACAGGCGGGCTGCGGCATGGCCTGCCCGTTCTGCGCGACCGGCCAGGGCGGCCTGCAGCGCAACCTGTCGACCGCGGAGATCGTGGACCAGGTGCGCCTCGGCGCCGCCGCCATGCGCGACGGCGACCTGCCCGGTGGTCCCGGCCGGCTGTCGAACATCGTCTTCATGGGCATGGGCGAGCCGCTCGCGAACTACAAGCGGATCCTCGAGGCCGTGCACCGCATCTGCGACCCGGCGCCGGACGGCCTGGGCATCTCGCAGCGGCACGTCACCGTGTCGACGGTCGGCCTGGTCCCCGCGATCAAGAAGCTGACCGAGGAGAACCTCCAGGTGCGGCTCGCGGTGTCGTTGCACACGCCGGACGACGAGCTGCGCGACACGCTGGTGCCGGTCAACACGAAGTGGAACGTCGCCGAGGTCCTCGAAGCCGCTCGCGGGTACGCGGACAAGACCGGGCGCCGCGTCTCGATCGAGTACGCGCTGATCCGCGACATCAACGACCAGGGGTGGCGCGCGGACCTGCTGGGCAAGAAGCTGCGCAAGCACCTCGGCCAGCTGGTGCACGTGAACCTGATCCCGCTGAACCCGACGCCGGGCAGCAAGTGGGACGCGTCGCCGAAGCCCGTCGAGCGCGAGTTCGTGCGGCGGGTGCGGGAGCAGGGCGTCGAGTGCACCGTGCGGGACACGCGTGGGCAGGAGATCGCCGCTGCCTGCGGTCAGCTGGCCGCCGAGGGCTGATGGACGCCGCGCAGATCGGTGCGGCGCTCGACGACGTCTTCGACCAGGCGCTCGTCTTCCACGGCTTCACCGACTACCTGCGCGACTACGACGTCATCGTTTACGCCTCCGCCGACCCCTCGACGGGCATCCGACCGGAGCACCTGAGGTACCGCTTCCGGTACTGCGTCCGCGCCGAGGTCACGACCTCGGTGGCGCCGGAAACGTGGAAGCGCTCGCTCGACGACGCGTTCGTCGACGGCTGGGAGGACCGCGACGACCTGGACGGGTACGTCTGGGGCGTGCGCTGGCAGGTGCTCTACCCCGGTGCGAAGGTGGTGGCGGACTCCGAGGCCGCCGCCGCGTGGTCGGCGCGGCTCGGCATGCCGATGCACGAGGTGCTGATCGAAGCCAACGGGCACACCATCTCACTGGTGTTCGCGGATCTGCTGGTCGACCGCGTCGAGCCAGGTCACTCGCCGTTCACGGTGACCTGACCCGACTCGGGGCGGTCAGACGTCGGTGTACCAGTGCACGCCGAGCGTGCCGCGGTTCGCGATGCGTTGCTGCGCTTCGATGCCGACCCAGCCGCGGAACCTCTGCGCGTCGTCGATCACCTGGAGCTGCGGCTTGAGGTGGGAACCGCCGGTGTAGCAGGTGTTGCCGCCCTGCAGCAGGCACGTGCAGAAGTGCTCGTAGTAGTTCTTGCGGCCGCCGTCGGACGCCAGGTAGTAGCGGACCGCCTTCTGCTCACCCGGTTTGCAGGCCGAGCAGGCGGTCGAACCGTCGGCGACCGCGATGGCGGCGCTGAGGCAGTTGCCGTTGCACTTCTTGAACTCCTGCAGGTTGATGCCCGAGGTGCCCCAGTCGGAGGTCATCCTCTCGTTCTTGGCGTCCCAGGCGTTGTAGCGGAACTCGCCGGGGTAGCGCTTCTTCGGGATGTCGTCGAGCGGCACGGAGACGGTGGTCCTGACGTTGCTGCCGTAGCCCTTGCCGACGTTCGTGCCGTAGCTCGAGCCGGTCAGCGCGATCACGCTGATGCCGGTCTCCGGACGGCTCACCGTCCAGTTCTCGGTGGCGCCGTTGCTCCACGAGATGGCCATCTTGTCGCCGGTGACGGTGTAGGTGCCCCGGAGTTCCTTGACCTCGGCGCCGTTCTGGAAGCCGCCGGCGGTGTGGATCTTGCAGTTGTCGCAGCCCGCCGAGGTCGGGCCGATGGTGGCGGCCGGGTAGCCGATGTTCCAGCTCCAGAACCAGAACGCCTCGCGCACGGTGCCGTCGAGGCCGAAGTAGTACATCGCGAGCCGGGCGAACTCCTTGCCTGTCGGCGGAGTGCCTTCCGGCGCCACCTGGCCGATGGAGACCGCGTAGCTCTCCTTGCCGCCTGGTCGTTCCGCCGCCTGCGCCGGGACCGGCGACACCAGCGCGAGGACCCCGATCGCGACAAGGCTCAAGAACTTGCGTTTCAACGTCGTCAACCCCCTGAAGACGTGGTCTGCAATCGTTCGGAACGTAGCAGCGTGACCGGACGGTTACGCAGGGTTTCATCAGGTCGGGTGACGGCGGAAACTCCGTCGCCTTGGTCAGAGCGGCGCTCTACCGTTGCCGGCGATGAAACTCGAGGGGGAACGCTGGCGCACGCTCGTCAGCACCGTGCGGCTGGGCAAGGACGAGTACCGGGTGGTGCAGCCTGCTCGGCCGCTGAAGCACGCGCCGTTGTACGAGGGGTACGCGGGCGTCGAGTCCTGTGTGGACAAGGCCGCGGCACTGGAGATCACGATGGCGTGGGCGTTCGCGATGCGGTCGCCCCGCACCTTGGTGTACCTGCCGTTGAAGCAGAGCGATCCGGAGTGCGCGCGGAGCGACGGGCCGTTCCTGGACCTGGTGCTGGTGCACCACAGTCTGGGGTTCCGGCTGTCGAAGTGGAAGGAGGTGCGCGCGAAGCTGCGGGGCGGCCGGCCGCACACCGTTGTCTGCCAGGGGTTCGGGCGCGAGCCCGACTACGACAGGCGCTACGACCGGGAGTACAGGGATCTGCTGCGCGGCGAGATCGTGGCCGAGACGGTCTTCATGGTCGGTAGCGCGCCTGCCTTCCACATGGCTGGGCACGCGTTGCTGGAGTTGGTCGAGGACTGCCCGCGGCACATGCACGAGAACCCCGGCACCCACTGCTGCGCGGAGATCACCGAGAGTCTGCGGCATTGGGAATGGCTGCACGTGATGTACTGCGACGAACATCGCGTGCATGCCTGAGGGGGCAACGGAAATGGGCGTCCTGTACGACTACTTCGCCGCGCCGACGGACGAACTCGCCGCCACCGCGATCGACGGCGGGCCGGTGCACAGGTTCCCGACGGTCGAGACCAAGTCGCTCGACCCGGCGGTCGTCATGGGGCAGTTGGAGGAGCTCCTCACCGGGCGGTCCTACGACGAGATCTCCGACGACCCGCGGTGCGGTGAGGACGTCGCGATCGAGCACGACGGCGAGGTCCTGGTCCTCACGGTCACCGACGGCCTGCGGGACGCGCTCGCGGCGGCCGGTGACCTGGACGAGGTCGCGGTGCGGTGGGCGGCGATCGAGGAGCTGGACGGGTTCGATCCCGAGGTGCTCGCCGAGATCCTGCGCGACCTCCGAAGCCTTGCGGCAGAGGCGAAGAAGAACGGCGAGCGCCTCTACTGCTGGGCCTGCGTCTAGAGCTTCACCTCGGTCAGCGCACCCGTCGCCACGTCGAACACGAAGCCGCGCACCGAGTCCTTCACCGGCACGAACGGGTTGCCGGTGATGCGCGAGATCGACTGACGCACGTCTTCTTCGAGGTCCCCGAACGCCTCGGCGGACCAGGCGGGCTTCACGCCGACCTCGTCCTGGATCGACCGCTTGAAGTCGTCGTCGGTGAACGTCAGCATGCCGCAGTCGGTGTGGTGGATCAGGATGATCTCGCGCGTGCCGAGCAGGCGCTGGCTGATGGCGAGCGACCGGATCTCGTCGTCGGTCACGACTCCGCCGGCGTTGCGGATGACGTGCGCCTCGCCCTCCTGCAGGCCCAGCACGCGGTACACGTCGATGCGGGCGTCCATGCACGCCACGACGGCCACGTGCTTGGCGGGCGGCAACGGGAGCGGCCCGGAGAACTGGGCGGCGTAGGTGGCGTTGTTGGCGAGCAGTTCGTCGGTCACCGACATGATTTCAAGTCCTCTCACCTGGATGTATAGGTGAGCAAACTGTCGTATGCGCATACCTGCAACAGCGCCCGGAACGTGAGAAAGGCCCCCACTCAGACACAAGCGGGGGCCGACGCATCTCTAGAGCGTCCAGTTCTGGTTCGTGCCGCCCGTGCACGTCCAGATCTGCAACCGCGTGCCGTCGGCGGACGAGTTGCCCGCCGCGTCCAAGCACTTGCCGGACTGCGGGTTGCGCAAGGTGCTGCCGACCCGCGACCACACCTGCGCGCCCGTGCCGTTGCACGTCCAGAGCTGCACCACGGTGCCGTCAGCGACGCCAGAAGCGTTGACGTCCATGCACTTCCCGAACGCCCGCAAGGTGTCACCGACGCGCGACCACTGCTGCGCGCCCGTGCCGTTGCAGCCCCACAACTGGATGACCGTGCCATCAGCGGTGCCGGAGTTGCTGACGTCGACGCACTTTCCGCCGATGCCGACGATCGTGCCGGAGCCGGAACCCGACGAGGACAGGAACTGGCTGCGCGCGACGTTCCAGCGCGTGGCCAGGTAGGAACCCGCGGGCGGGTTGGTGTGGAAGTAGTCGTTGCCACCGCAGTCGATCTGGTTCTCCGGCGCACCGGGGCAGACCTTCACCAGGCCGCCGGGCGGGTTCGGGATTCCGCCGTCGTCGTAACACATGATGTCCTCGTCGTCCCAGCAGTGACCGAACGCCGTGGAGTTGGGCGCCGATCGCTGCACGGCGCCCAGCGTGTGCAGCAGCTCGTGGGCGCTCGCCTGCCACGTCCAGCAGCCCGTGCCCACGGCGGCGTACGACGGCCCGGAGTTGTAGCCGTTGTCGGCGCCGGGACGGTCGTCGCCCGGCGCGCCCCACGCCACCCCGCAGCCGCCGGAGTCGTGCCAGAACAGGTACTTGCGGTCGGCGCGGTTGTACCCGCGCGCGGCCAGCTGGTCGGCGACGGCCGAGGGCGACGACATCGCCGACTGCGGCACGACAACGTTGTCCACCTTCGCCCGGCAGTCCGGCTGCGTCACGAACCGCACGTGCCGCACGCCGCCGCCGAGCCGGGAGCCGGCCTCGACGAACGCGCTGTCGATCTGGTCGGCGAACGTCTGGAACTGGCCCACGAGCTGCGCGTACCGGTCCGGCGACTGGTCGCCGCGCACGTACACGGCCTGAACGCGCTTGCCGCTCACCCCGTCGCCGTCGCAGACCACGGACTGCGCGGACAGGGCGGGAGAGGGCTCCCGGAACTCGTTCGGGAGATCGTCCACGATCGGACTGAACAGGGTCAACGCCGCTAACAACACGCCAAAAGACATGAGAGACCGCCTTCAACGCGAGAGTGCAGGGAAGCGGTCTAGACCTTCTCGAACGGTAGCGAACCCGGCACGCACTGTCAGCGGACAGAACCGGACAGGAAACCGGTCGACCGAGCCGTGCGGCTACCATGCCGCGACGTGGGGGAAGAAACGAGGCTCGTCGCGGGCAGATACGCGATGCTGCGAGAGCTCGGCCGGGGCGGCATGGGGGTCGTCTGGCTGGCCGAGGACAAGGTCATCGGACGGCAGGTCGCGCTCAAGGAGCTGCGCACGACCGAGAGCGAACGGGTGCTCCGCGAGGCACGCACGGCAGGCCGCCTGAACAGCCCGAACGTCGTCGGCATCTACGACGTCATCGTCGAGCACGGCGCGACCTACCTGGTCATGGAGCTCGTCGAGGCGCCGACGCTCTCCGAGGTCATGACCCGCAGGCAGCTCACCGAGGACGAGGTCGCGGACATCGGCCTGCAGACCCTCAGCGCACTCGAGGCGGCGCACGCGGCGGGGATCGTGCACCGCGACGTCAAGCCCAGCAACATCATGGTGCTGCCCGACGGACGTGTGAAGCTCGCCGACTTCGGCATCGCCCGCGCCATGGACGACCCTGGCCTGACGGCCACCGGCGGCATCATGGGCTCGCCCGGTTACATGGCGCCGGAGTTGTTCGCGGGCAAGCAGCCCTCGCCCGCGAGCGACCTGTGGGCGTTGGGCGCCACCATGTTCCACGCCGCCGAGGGCCGTTCGCCGTTCCAGCGCGACACGACCGCGGCCACCATGCACGCGATCATGTACGAGGAGCCGGTCCTGCACCGGACCAGCGGCCCGCTCGCCGACACGATCATGGCCCTGCTCGCCCAGGACGAGACGCTCCGGCTCACGGCCGCCCAGCTCAAGCAGCGGCTCAGCGGCGCCACGACGGTGGTCAAGCCGCTCACGCCGTCCGAGCAGACCGTCGTCATCGAACCGGTCACCAGCTACGTCACCCCGCCTGCGCCGACGCACGCGGACTGGGACGACAAACCCCGGTCGCGCAAGAAGATCGGCGTCTTCGCGGGGGCGGCGGCAGCGCTGGTCGTGATCGCGCTCGTCGCGGTCTTCGTCCTCAAACCCGATGCGCGGCAAGGAATCGCGTCCGCGCAGCAGGGCGTGAGCTCGGTTCAGCCGACCGGGACCACGAGCAGCAGCACGGCGTCCAGTGCGCCGGCGAGCAGCAGCAGTGCGGCGCCCAGCAGCTCCGCACCGTCGTCCAGCCAGGCGTCGCAGCCCGTTCAGGCACCCCCGCCGCAGCAGACGACGACGCCACCGAAACCGCCGCGCCAGACCGTCGCGTTCACCCGGCACATCAAGAACGGCACCGCCTTCCACTACAGCGGCACCCCGCAGCTGGGGCCGCCGGCGGGCTTCAGCGTCGAGGACACCGGTGGCCTCGGCAAGCTCCTGGTGAACGAGGAACCGAACACCCGGATGCTGTACGCGTGCCGCATCCTCAACTCCGACGACCACATGACGTCGTCGCAGCCGAACTGCGAGGGCCAGACCGTCCTCGGCAAGCTCGGCTACGTCTTCGTCACCAAGCCGGCGGACGTCCCCTCGCTCCCGGTCTACCGGTGCCTGTTCAAGGGCACGCACTTCGACTCGATCCACGCGAACTGCGAGGGCCAGCAGCCCGAGTTCCAGTTCGGCTGGACGGTCCAGTGATCAGCGAGCCGTAGCGGGCTCCAGGCCGACGGGCTCGGAGCTGTCGAACGTCTCGCGCGCCTCGGCCACCGACTCGTAGTTGCGCTGCGCCCACAACCGCAACGCGGCGAGCGGCTCGGTGACGCTGCGCCCGAGTTCGGTCAGCTCGTACTCGACGCGCAACGGCACCGAGGGGTACACCGTGCGCGTGACGAGCCCATCGCGCTCCAACGTGCGCAACGTCTGCGTGAGCATCTTCTGGCTGATGCCCTCCAGCCGGCGCTTGAGCTCGCCGAACCGGCGCGGCCCCTCTTCGAGGTCGCCGATCACCAGCGCCGTCCACTTCGACGCGACCATGTCCAGCAGGTCGCGGCACGGGCACATCTTGAGGTAAACGTCCCTGATCACGGATAGTTTCTACCAGGTACCTAGTGCACAAGATAGTGCCTAATTGCTGTCAGAGACCTGGTCTCCCAGACTAGGTGACATGCGAGCGATCATCCAGAACGAGTTCGGCGGCCCCATCACTCTCACCGACGTCCCGAAGCCTGCCCCGCTGCCGACGGAGGTGCTGGTCAGGGTGCACGCGGCGGGCGTCAACCCGGTCGACTGGAAGACCCGCGCGGGCAGCGGCATGGCGGGCGTGCAGACGTTCCCGTTCATCAACGGCTGGGACGTCTCCGGCGTGGTCGAGGAGGTCGGCTTCGGCGTCACGACCCTCAAGCCGGGCGACGAGGTCTACGGCATGCCGTGGTTCCCGCGTGCCGCGAGCGCCTACGCCGAGTACGTCACGGCCCCGTCGCGCCACTTCGCGAAGAAGCCGAAGAGCCTGACCCACGTCGAGGCGGCCGCGCTGCCGCTGGCCGCGCTCACCGCCCACCAGATCCTGATCGACACGGCTGACGTGCAGAAAGGCCAGAAGGTCCTGATCACGGCGGCAGCGGGTGGCGTCGGTCACCTGGCCGTGCAGATCGCCAAGGCCCACGGCGCGCACGTCATCGGCACCGCGCGCGAGCCCAAGCACGCGTTCCTGAAGGACCTCGGCGCCGACGAGGTCGTGGACTACACGAAGGGCGACTACGCGGGCACCGACATCGACCTGTTCGTGGACCTGGTCGGCGGTGCGTCACCGGCGCCGGTGCGGCCCGGTGGGTTGTTCGTCGGCGTGCCGTCCGGAGTGGACAGCGCGATCCGCGGCGACATCAGGACCAGCCCGATCCTGGTCGAACCCGACCGCGCGGGCCTGGAGGCGATCACGGCGCTGGTCGAGTCGGGCGAGCTCAGCGTGCACGTCGAGGCGACGTTCCCGCTGGCAGAGGCCGAAAAAGCACATGCCCTGGGCGAGACGGGTCGCACCCAGGGCAAGATCGTGCTCGAAACGCTTTAGCGGCGCCAGGGCTTCTTGCGGCGCGCGGCGTCCCACACCAGCAGGGCGATGATCGTGATGCCGGACGCGACCAGCCAGATGTTCTCGGTCTGACCGTGGTGGTTGCCGATCAGCATCAGGAAGCAGAAGATCGCGGAGAGCCAACCGGCGATGCGCGTGCCCTTGGGCAGCTGGCCGTGCCAGCCCCACTCGTGCGACGGCTCCTCGTGCGGGTCGACGGCAGGACGCTTGTCCAGTTCCGAGGACGTGGCCACGGTTTCCTCCACTGCTCATCCGGATTACGTGGTCATCGTCGCACATGTGGGCCGGCCGGGATGTGTGAGGTCGCGCGCGCACGACTGACGAGCGAGGTCGGACGGGTTTAGGCTCTGCGCGGCTCATCCGTCCGATCTCGCGAAGGCGCCCTCGACCTTGACCGGCTTCTCTCCCGCCGAGGCCTCCACCCCGGACACGTTCGCCCCCGTCGAGATCGGTCTCCACGGTGTGCGCAAGCGCTTCTCCGACCAGGTGGCGGTCGACGGCATCTCGCTGAACGTCCACGAGGGCGAGTTCTTCTCCGTCCTCGGCCCGTCCGGCTGCGGCAAGACCACGGTCCTGCGCATGATCGCCGGGTTCGTGGACCCGGACGAGGGCCGCATCGAGCTCGACGGCAACGACATGGTGGGCGTCCCTCCGTACCGGCGGGACGTCAACACCGTCTTCCAGTCGTACGCGCTGTTCCCGCACATGTCGGTGTGGGACAACGTCGCGTACGGCCTCAAGCGCAAGAAGGTCCGCGGCGACGAGCTGAAGAAGCGCGTCGGCGAGCACCTCGAACTGGTCAGGCTGTCGCAGTTCGCCAAGCGCAGGCCCACGCAGCTTTCGGGCGGTCAGCAGCAGCGCGTGGCCATCGCCCGTGCGCTCGCCGCGGGCCCGCAGTTGCTTCTGCTCGACGAACCACTGGGTGCGCTCGACGCCAAGCTCCGCAAAGAGCTGCAGATCGAGCTGATGCGCATCCAACGCGAGGTCGGCACGACCTTCCTGTACGTCACACACGATCAGGAAGAAGCGCTCGTCCTGTCGCACCGCATCGCCGTGATGAACGCGGGCAAGATCGAGCAGGTCGGCTACCCCGAGGACGTCTACGAACGGCCGGCGACGCGGTTCGTCGCCGGGTTCATCGGCACGTCCAACATCCTCGATGCCGAGGTGTCCGGTGTGGACGGTGGAATGGTCTCGCTGAAGGCGTCCGGCGCGACGAACCTGCGGGCGAAGTTCTCCGGCAGCGTCGCGCACGGCAAGAAGGTCGCCGCGACCGTGCGCCCGGAGAAGGTGCACCTGTTCAACGAGACCGCCGAACCGCCGACGGGCTGGTGCGTGCTCCAGGGTGTCGTTCAGGATGTCGTCTACACCGGCGTCTCCACGCAGTTCGTGGTCGGCACCCCTGGCGGCGTGCTCACGGCGTTCGTGCAGAACGCCCAGCGCATCGACGACGCGGGCGCGCCCGGCCAGACCGTGCGGATGGCGTGGGACCCCGAGTTCACCGTGCTGCTGGAGTCCGGCGATGGGTGAGCTGCGGATCGCCCGGCTGTGGGACGTCGACAGCCCTCGGGTGACCCGGCGCACCATGCTCGGTTCGATGGCGTTCTTCGCGCTCGCGGCCTGCGCGGTCGGCCCGGCGCCGACGAACACCGGCGGCCCGAGCGCGGGCAGGGCCGTGAACCTCACCGACGAGCCGAAGCTCAACTTCTACAACTGGACCGACTACATCGCGCCGGAGACGTTGCCGGGCTTCACCTCGATCAGCGGCATCGAGGTCACCTACGACAACTTCTCCACCAACGACGAGATGGAAGCCAAGATCGCGTCCGGCCAGGCGGGCTACGACCTGGTGGTGCCGAGCGACAACTTCCTGCGCCGGTTCCTGCGGTCCGGCCTGCTCCAGCCGCTCGATCACGACGCCATCCCGAACCTGCGCAACCTGGAGCAGCGGTTCGTCGAGGCCGAGTACGACCCCGGCAACCGCTACTCGGTCCCGTGGGCCTGGGGCACCACGGGTCTCGCGTACTCGAAGTCGCAGATCGGCGGCGAGGTGACGAGCTTCGACGCGTTCGACCTGCCGGACGCCCAGGGCCGCAGCTCGATCCTGGACGAGGCCCGCGACGGCATGGCGATCGGCCTGCTCAAGCTCGGCCACGACCCCAACACCACCGACCCGAAGCAGATCGACGACGCGGCGAACTTCTTGCTGTCGTTGAAGAAGAAGCTCGGTCAGATCACCTCGGACGTGATCGAGCCGCTGACCTCCGGCCAGGTCCGGCTCGCGCAGTCGTACTCCGGTGACGCCTTCCAGGCCGCCGACACCAACGACGACATCGGGTACGCGATCCCGTCGGAGGGCGGACTGTCCTACGTGGACCTCCTGGTCATCCCGAAGGACGCGCCGCACGCCGGCAACGCGCACCGGTTCATCGACTACATCTTGGGTGCGGAAGCGGGTGCGGCGCTGTCCAACGCCGTCCGGTACGGCAGCGCCAACGCC
This sequence comes from Lentzea sp. NPDC058450, assembly GCF_042721395.1. Classification (NCBI taxonomy): domain Bacteria; kingdom Bacillati; phylum Actinomycetota; class Actinomycetes; order Pseudonocardiales; family Pseudonocardiaceae; genus Lentzea; species Lentzea sp. NPDC058450. Next base: position 97,704 of record NZ_JBHXLO010000010.1, on the reverse strand, counting down.
GCCGCGAAACCCTTGATGGACAAGGAACTGCTCAACAATCCGGTCGTCTACCCCGCCGACGACCAGCTCGCGAAGCTCCCGTTCACCAAGGACCTCGGCGGCGACGCCGAAGCGCTCTACGCGGACGCCTGGACGAAGGTCAAGACCGGCTGACCGGGAAGCTCCTCATCCCCCTGATCACGACCGAGTCCCGGTGACGGATCTCCCCGGCCTGCCGCAGTTCCGGCATCTTCCTTGCCAGCGCGCGGAACGCGACGTCACCTTCCATCCGGGCCAGCGTCGCGCCCAGGCAGTAGTGGATGCCGCTGGAGAACGCGAGGTGCTCCGGCTTGTGCACGCGCATGACGTCGAACTTGTGGGCTTCCGGGTAGACCTCGGGGTCGCGGTTCGCGGCGGCGATCAGCAGCGTGACCATCTGGTCCTCGCCGATGCCGTCGACCTGCTCGTGGGCGATCCGGCTGGTCAGCTGCACCGGCGGCGCCCACCGCAGCGTCTCCTCGACCACGGACGGCGCGAGGTCCGGGTTGGCCCGGAAGAGCCGCCACTGCGCCGGGTGGTCGAGCAACGCGCGGGTGCCGTTGCCGATCAGGTTGACCGTGGTCTCGAAGCCCGCGACCAGCAGCAACACCAGCGTGCCGAGCATCTCCTGCGGGGTCAGCCTCTGCTCGGCCTCGGCGGCGACCAGCGAGCTGATCACGTCGTCGCCGGGCGTCCTGCGGCGTTCCGCGATCAGCCGGTCGAACAGCGCGAGCACCTTGTCGTTGGCGTTGGCCATCTCCGCCGTCACACCCGAGTCGAACGAGGCCGCGACGAGCGCGCCGTAGTCCGCGAACTCGGCGGTGTCGGCGTCCGGGATGCCCAGCAGGTCGCTGATCACCGAGATCGGCAACGGCGCCGCGAAGTCGCTGATGAGGTCGAACTCGTCCTTGTCCAGCAACGAGTCCGCGACCTTCTCGACGCGCGCCCGGTACTGGTCGATCTTCTTCGGGCTGAACGCCGGCGTGGCGATCCGGCGCAACCGCGTGTGGTCCGGCGGGTCCTGCTCCAGGAACGACTCGGGCAGCAGACTCCCGTTGGCCGGGTAGCTGCCGTCGGAGAAGCGGACGCCGAACCGGCGGTCGCGCAGGATCCTGTTGGCCAGCGGATGACTCGTCGTCACCCACATCCCGCCGTCCTGCGTCAGCGGGCCGTGCGCGCGCAGCCGTTCGTAGATCGGGTGCGGGTCTTCATGTCCGGTCAGTTGCTCCAGCACTTGCTACCCCCTCGAACACCGTGGTGAGCACGAACCGGGGAGCGTCCAGCGGCGCGAGACGGCCGAAGCTGATCGCCTCCCAGGCGTTGAAGAGCCCGGCGTAGAGGGTGTGCAGGATCCACCACGCGGGCAGGTCGCGGCGCAGCTTGGTGCCCTGCAGCCGGGTGATCAGGTCGAGCACGGGCCGGTCCATCGCCTCGATGCGGGTCCGCAGCTCCGCGTCGCGTTCGAGGCCGGGGAAGCGGAGCAGGAACTCCACCCGCGGGCCGAGCGCGACCAGGCGCGTGATGAGGTCCTCGATCGCGTCGTCGCGGTCGAAGTCCACGTGGCAGGCGACCGAGTCGATCAGGTCGAGAGCGTCGTTCGCGACCGCGCGGACCAGCGCCGCACGGGTCGGGAAGCGCTTGTGGAGTGTGGTCCTGCCGACACCGGCGGCCCGCGCGACGTCGCCCAGGGACGCGGTCGGGTCCTTGAGCAGCACAGACGTGGCCGTCTGGAGCAGGTGAACACTCATGTTCACAACGGTACACGGATGTTCGCTCCAGAAACGGGTGGCAGGATGTCGATCCGTGCTCCGACGCTGGCTGAAAGCCAACGCCCTCCTCGTCCCCACCGGTGTCTGGCTGGGGTTCTTCCTGATCGCACCGCTCGTCGTGGTCGTCGAGTTCAGCTTCGCGACGCGGGACACCGGCGTCGCGCGCGCCGTGCTGCCGTGGACGATCGACGCCTACCGGACCGCGCTCGACCCGGCGTTCCTGCCGATCTTCGGACGGACCCTGCTGTACGCGGGGGCGACCACGGTGGCGTGCCTGCTGCTCGGCTTCCCGCTGGCGTGGTTCATCGCGCGGCACGGCGGGCGGTGGCGGACGGCGTTGCTCGCGGCGGTGCTGATCCCGTTCTGGTCGAGCTACCTCGCGCGCATCTACGCGTGGAAGGCGCTCCTGGACGGCGAAGGGCTCGCCAACACCGTGCTCGGCTGGGTCGGGCTGGACCGTGACGGCGGGTTCCTGCTGACGCACGGCGCGGTCGTGCTCGGCCTGACGTACGGGTTCCTGCCGTTCATGGTGCTGCCGCTGTACGTGGCGTGCGAACGGTTCGACGTGCGGCTGATGGAGGCGTCCTACGACCTCGGCCACGGGCGGACGTCGACGTTCTTCCGGGTGGTGCTGCCCGGGGTCATGAGCGGGGTGCTGGCCGGGTCGTTGCTGGTCCTGGTGCCGGCGGCGGGTGACTTCGTGACGCCGAAGCTGCTCGGCGGGGTGGAGCAGTCGACGTTCGGGTCGGTGATCGACGACCAGTTCCGCGGCGGCAACAACTGGCCGTTGGGTTCGGCGATGGCCGTGCTGCTGCTGGTGCTGGTGGTGGCCGTGCTCGTGCTGCGCGGACGCCGTGGGGAGGACGTGCTGTGAACCGTCGTCCGTGGGCGCTCGGTGCCGTGGTGGCGCTGGTGTTCCTGTTCTTGTACGCACCGATCGCGTGGCTTGCCATCGCGTCGTTCAACTCGTCGCGCTCGTTGTCGCGCATCAGCGGGTTCTCGTTGCAGTGGTATTCGGAGCTGGCGGACGACACGCGCGTGTTCGCTTCTCTGCAACTGACGCTGCAACTGGCGTTGGCGTCGGCGGCGATCTCGACGGTCATCGGCACGTTGGCGGCCTTCGGGCTGCGGCGGGCGTTCCCCGGTCGTGGGCTGTGGACGGTGCTGTTGTCGTTGCCGCTCGTGGTGCCCGAGGTCGTCATGGGTGTGGCGATGCTGGGGTTCGTCGTGAAGCTCGCCGGGATTCCGCTGGGGTTCGGGGCGTTGCTGTTCGCGCACGTGGCGTTCTCGCTGAGCTTCGTGGTCGTGGTGGTGCGGTCGCGGGTGTCCGGAATGGACGCCCGGCTGGAGGAGGCGGCGGCCGACCTCGGGGCGTCGCCGTTCGTGGCGTTCCGGACCGTGACGCTGCCGCTGGTCGCGCCCGCGGTGGCGGCGGGGGCGGCGTTCGCGTTCCTGCTGTCGTTCGACGACGTGGTGATCTCGTCGTACCTCACGGGGGTGGGGTCGACGACGTTGCCGGTGTTCGTCTACGCGCAGGCGTCGAAGCGCGGGATCTCGCCGGAGATCGTGGCGCTGTCGACGTTGATGGTCGCCGCGACGGCGCTGCTCCTGATCATCGGCGTGGTGTTCGCCTCGTGGCGCGCGAGAAGGGCCGGATCAGTCGCGAAGCTGGCTGGTTAGTCAACTTTCGTCGCGGGAATTCGATACTCCAGCGTGCCGCGCGGGCGGGTGGACCTCTCGTAGCTTTGGCGGCGTGATTACTGCTGTGCGGGCGAGGGCGGAGGCGTTCCGCGCCGACGCGCTGGCCCGGCTCCGCGGCCTGACCCCGGTGCGGCTCGTCGGCGACCTGCTCGTCATGGTCGCCGCGATCCTGCTGGACGTGTGGCCGGGACCGTGGTCCGAGACGAAGCTGTCGGGCTGGGCGCTCGCCGGGGTCTTCTCCATCTACGTCGTGCTGCTGCCCCTGCGGCACCTGTTCCCGGCGACGGCCATGATCGGCGGGGCGGCGATCCCGGTGCTCGGGCCCGCGATCATGGTCGTGCTGAGCTACACGGCCGGCCGCCGGATCGAGTCGTGGGTCAAGGCCGTGGCGTCGGCGGTGCTCACGTTCGTCGTCGTGACGCTGATGTGGGACTGGGAAGGGCAGCCGCTCGACCTCGATCCCGTCTACGGGATGCTCATCCTCATCACGATCTTCGGCGTGGGCGTGGCGCTGCCGTTCCTCGTCGGCCGCTACCTCGCGCAACGCGACGCGCTGGTGCAGGCCATGCAGGACCGCGAGGAACGGATGCGCGGCGAGCACAAGCTGCTGACGCGGCAGGTGCGTCTGCGGGAACGCAGCCGCATCGCGCAGGACATGCACGACAGCCTCGGCCACCGGCTGTCGCTGATCTCCGTGCACGCCGGGGCACTGGCGCTCGACCCGTCGCTCGGCGAGAAGCAGCGCGAGGCGATCGGCGTGCTGCGCTCGGCCGCGTTGACCGGCATGGGTGAGCTGCGGTCGATCATCGGCGTGCTGCGCGCCGAGGACGGACCCGACGACGACCCCGCCACACGCACAGCGGAGTCCATCGACTCGTTGGTGAGCGACGCGCGCAAGGCAGGCGTTCTGGTCAGTCTGGTGCGCGGCGGACAAGCACACCCGTTGCCGTCACGTGTCTCTCACGCCGCCTATCGCGTCGCACAAGAAGGCCTGACCAACGCCGCGAAGCACGCACCGGGCGCCGCTGTGCAGGTGACCGTGAAGTACGAACCGGACGCGTTGGTGGTGGAGGTGCGCAACAACCCGTCGCGCAACGGTTCCACCGCGGGCACACCGGGCGTCGGCCTTATCGGCCTCACCGAACGCGTGCGCGTGGCAGGCGGAATCCTGCACGTCGGCGCGCTGCCGTCGGGCGGCTTCCGCATCGCCGCCGTGCTGCCCTACGAGGAGACCCCGCTCCCCGACGAGCCCGAGGACGAGCAGGACGAGACCGAGTCGCCGCGCGGGTTCCGCAAGTGGGCGGGCGTCGGCTCGATCGCGGGCGCGGCGCTGGTGCTGGCCGTGATCATCGGCGGCTTCACCTACCTCGGCTCGCAGCCGGTGACGCAGGTCGTCTCGCAGGAGAACCTCGACCGCATCCAGGTGGGCCAGTCCGAGTCCGACGTGCTGAAGCTCCTGCCGTCCGGCGACGAACCCCTGGTCGCCGACGGCGAACGCAGGTCGCAGGCCTCGCCGGAGCCCGAGGGCGCCCGGTGCGTCTACCACATCACCGACGAGCAGTCGTACCTCGCGAAGGGCACCAGGGTGGTGCGTTTCTGCTTCCGAGACGGCAAGCTGGTCGAGAAGAAGATCCACGTGCAGAGGACAGGTCAATGATCCGGGTGCTCATCGCCGACGACGAGCCGTTGATGCGGGCCGGCATCAAGGCCATCCTCGGCACCGCCGACGACATCGAGCTCGTGGCGGAGGCAGGCGACGGCCGCGAGGCGCTGCAGATCGTGCGCGAGCGCCGCGTCGACGTGGCCGTGCTCGACATCCGCATGCCCCGCATGGACGGCCTCGCCTGTGCCAAGGAGCTCCGCGTCGTCGCCCCCTCGGTCCGCGTCGTCATGCTCACGACGTTCGGCGAGGACGACAACATCGTGCGGGCTCTGTCGGACGGCGCCGCGGGCTTCCTGCTGAAGGACTCCGCGCCCGAGGAACTGCTGCGGGCGGTGCGGGCGGTCAACAACGGCGAGGCGTACCTGTCGCCGATGGTCACCTCGCGCGTCGTCGGCATGGTGGCGACCTCGGGGCAGCCGAAGCGGCAGGAGGCGCAGAAGGCCGTGGAGGGGCTGACCGACCGCGAGGTCGAGGTGCTCGCGCTGCTCGGGCAGGGCATGTCCAACGCGGACATCGGCGCGAAGCTGCACATGTCGGAGGCGACGGTGAAGACCTACGTGTCGCGCCTGCTGGCCAAGCTGGGCCTGACCAACCGGGTGCAGGCGGCGCTGATGGCCAGGGACGCAGGCATCGCGAACTGAGTCAAGACAGAACAAAGGCCGTTCGGGGGACACCCGAACGGCCTCGAACGCCATGTGCGGCTAAGCGTGGCTTCGCCGTCCCGTGACCAGTCGATAGATGCCCAGCAGGATCAACGATCCGACGATGGCCAGGAGCCACGTGCGGATCTCGAAGAACGATCCGAGATCGGTCCCGAAGAGCGCGGATCCGATGAACCCGCCCAGGATCGCGCCCACGATGCCGATCAGCATCGTGATGATGATTCCGCCCGGGTCCTTGCCCGGCATGATCGCCTTGGCGATTGCTCCGGCCAGCAGGCCGAGCACGATCCATCCGAGGATGCCCACGGAGAGTCTCCTTCCAACGACTTGACGACGCTGGAATGCCCTCGAACTGGTGACTTCACACCTCCAAAACCACTCCGTTATCAAAGTAACGGGCTGTGCCGGGCTCTCAGGCACTCTCCGGAACAATGAGGGGCGATGAGTACTCCACGCACTGTCCTGATCCTCGGGTCCACCGGCTCGGTCGGGACCCAAGCGCTCGACGTCATCCGGCGCAACCGCGACCGCTTCCGGGTCGTCGGGCTCGGCGCCGGCGGGCGTCAGCTGGACCTGCTGAAAGAGCAGGCGGCCGAGTTCGACGTGCCCGTCGTGGCGGTGGCCAACGGGGCCGACGTGCCCGGTGTCAGGACGCTGACCAGCATGGTCGACCTGATCGAGGCCGCGCCCGCGGACGTGGTCCTGAACGGCATGGACGGGTCCAGGGGACTGGAGCCGTCGCTCAAGGCCCTGGAGACCGGGGCCACGCTCGCCCTCGCGAACAAGGAGTCGCTCATCGCGGGCGGGCCGCTCGTGCTGGGGGCGGCGAAGCCCGGCCAGATCGTGCCGGTCGACTCCGAGCACTCGGCGCTCGCGCAGTGCCTGCGCGGCGGCACCGAGAACGAAGTCCACAAACTGGTCCTCACCGCTTCTGGTGGCCCTTTCCGGGGCAAAACCCGCAAAGAGCTCGAAGCGGTCACGGTGCAGGAGGCGATGGCGCACCCGACGTGGTCCATGGGCCAGGTCGTCACCATCAACTCGGCGAACCTCGTCAACAAGGGCCTGGAGCTGATCGAGGCCCACCTGCTGTTCGGGGTCCCCTACGACCGGGTCGACGTCGTGGTGCACCCTCAGTCCATCATTCACTCGATGGTCACGTTCACGGACGGCTCGACGCTCGCGCAGGCGTCGCCCCCGGACATGCGGCTGCCCATCTCATTGGGGCTGGGGTGGCCCGAGCGCGTCGCGGGTGCCGCGCCCGCCTGTACCTTTGACACCGCCTCCTCGTGGACTTTCGAACCCCTGGACGACGTCACGTTCCCAGCGGTCGAGTTCGCGCGGCAGGCCGGCACCGCGGGCGGTTGCGTTCCCGCGATCTACAACGCCGTGAACGAGGAGGCACTCGCCTCCTTCGTCGCCGGCAACACGTCGTTCCTGTCGATCGTGGACACCATCGGCCAGGTTCTCGGCGAGGCGAACGAATGGCATCACGACCCCGCGGACGTCGCGGAGGTCATGGCCGCCGAGGACTGGGCACGCGCACGTGCCCGCGAGCTGGTTGGAAGGAACTGAACTTCTCGTGAACACATTCATCAACATCCTCGGGGTGCTGTTGTTCGCGTTCGGCATCGCGGTGTCCATCGCGTTGCACGAGTTCGGGCACCTGCTGACCGCGAAGGCCTTCGGCATGAAGGTCACCCGCTACTTCATCGGCTTCGGCCCGAAGCTCTTCTCGTTCCGCAAGGGCGAGACCGAGTACGGCCTGAAGGCGATCCCGGCCGGCGGCTTCTGCGAGATCACCGGCATGACGGCGCTGGACGAGGTGCACCCGGACGACCGCAAGCGCGCCTTCTACAACCAGAAGGTGTGGAAGCGCGTCGTCGTGCTGTCCGCCGGGTCGATCACGCACTTCATCCTCGGCTTCATCATCCTGCTGATCCTCGCGATGTCGCTCGGCCTGCCGAACAACAAGGACCTGCCGGTGCTGGCGGAGATCTCGCCGTGCGTCCAGGACCACACCGTCGGCCTCACCCTCGACACGCCGTGCCAGCCGGGCGCCCCGGCCCCCGCCAAGGACGCCGGTCTGCGGCCTGGTGACGAGGTCACGTCGATCGCCGGCAAGCCGATCGCGACGTGGTCGGAGATGCTCAAGGTCACCCGCGACCTGCAGGGCCCGACCGAGTTCAAGGTGCTGCGCGACGGCAAGGAGCTGGCGCTCACGGTGAACGTGCCGCAGGTCACCCGCGAGGTGCTCGACGGCAAGGGCGGCCGCGAGGTCAAGGAGGTCGGCGCCATCGGCGTCACCTGGCAGCAGAACTTCGAGTACAGCCCGCTCGCCGCGGTCCCGGCGTCCATCGCGTTCACCGGCGACATGTTCGTGAACACCTGGAAGGGCCTCATGCGCTTCCCGGAGCGCATTCCGGCCGTCGTGAAGGCCATCGGTGGCGGAGAGCGAGACCTGGACACGCCCATCTCGGTGGTGGGTGCGTCACGGCTGGGTGGTGACGCGGCCGAGCGCGGTCTGTGGGCGTTCTTCATCCTTATGCTCGCGGGGCTGAACTTCTTCGTCGGTGTGTTCAACCTCCTGCCCCTGCTGCCGCTTGACGGTGGTCACATCGCCGTCAACCTCTACGAACGGGTGCGAGACTGGTTGAGGAAGCTGCGCGGGAAGCCCGCCGGCGCGCCGGTCAACTACATGCGCCTGTTGCCGCTCACCTACGTGGTCATCTTCATCGGCGGCGCCATCACGCTGCTGACCGTGACCGCCGACATCGTCAACCCGATCAGGTTGCAATAAGTGATTTACGGAAAGGTGCACAACCCATGAGTGACGGCGTGATGCTCGGAATGCCGGCACTGCCGCCGCCGGTGCTGTCGGAACGTCGCAAGACCCGCCAGTTGATGGTGGGCAACGTCGGCGTGGGCAGCGAGTTCCCCGTCTCCGTCCAGTCGATGACGACGACGCTCACGTCGGACGTCAACGCGACGTTGCAGCAGATCGCGGAGCTCACCGCGTCCGGCTGCGACATCGTCCGCGTCGCCTGCCCCTCGCAGGACGACGCGGACGCGTTGCCGGCGATCGCCCGCAAGTCCCAGATCCCGGTGATCGCCGACATCCACTTCCAGCCGAAGTACGTCTTCGCCGCCATCGAGGCTGGTTGTGCCGCGGTCCGGGTCAACCCGGGCAACATCCGCAAGTTCGACGACCAGGTGAAGGAGATCGCGGCCGCCGCCAAGGACCACGGCACCCCGATCCGGATCGGCGTCAACGCCGGTTCGCTCGATCCGCGCCTGCTCAAGAAGTACGGCAAGGCCACGCCCGAGGCGCTGGCCGAGTCGGCGATGTGGGAGGCGTCGCTCTTCGCCGAGCACGACTTCCACGACATCAAGATCTCCGTCAAGCACAACGACCCGGTCGTCATGGTGCGCGCGTACGAGCTGCTGGCCGAGCAGTGCGACTACCCGCTGCACCTGGGCGTCACCGAGGCCGGCCCCGCCTTCCAGGGCACCATCAAGTCGGCCGTCGCGTTCGGCGCTCTGCTGCGCCAGGGCATCGGCGACACCATCCGGGTGTCGCTGTCCGCCCCGCCGGTCGAGGAGATCAAGGTCGGCCACCAGATCCTCCAGTCCCTCAACCTGCGCCCGCGCAAGCTGGAGATCGTCTCCTGCCCGTCGTGCGGCCGCGCCCAGGTCGACGTGTACACGCTCGCCGAGCAGGTCACGGCGGGTCTGGAGGGCATGGAGGTGCCGCTGCGCGTCGCCGTCATGGGCTGCGTCGTGAACGGCCCCGGCGAGGCCCGCGAGGCCGACCTGGGTGTCGCGTCCGGCAACGGCAAGGGCCAGATCTTCGTGAAGGGCAAGGTCATCAAGACCGTGCCGGAGCACGCGATCGTGGAGACGCTGATCGAGGAGGCCATGCGCCTCGCCGAGGAGATGGAACCGGTCGAGGGCGAGTCCCCGGCCGTCACGGTCGGCTGATCTTTTGAACGCTTTGAGGGCCCCATCCCACTTCGCGGGATGGGGCCCTCACCGTGTGTCTGGGCACAGGCGCACTGTTGGCTGATGTCACGAGGACGTTTCATCTGGCACGCTAGGTGACGTGCTGAGGCTGGCCGGAGCGCGCGTTCTCGACGAACGCGACCTGATCGACGTGCGCGGGGTGTTCGACGCCGACCCCGTGGCGGCGTGCATGGTCGCGGCCAGGGTCGAAGTCGCCGGCCTCGACCCGTGGCGCCTCGGCGGCGAGATGTGGGGCTCCGACTCCAAGCCGATCCGGGGCAAGGTCGAGGGCCTCTGCTTCTCCGGCCCGAACCTGATCCCGCTCAAGGGCAGCGCGGCGGCCATGCGCATGTTCGCCGACCGCGCCCGGCGCCGCGGCCGCATGTGCTCCAGCCTCGTCGGCCCGGCCGAGCAGGTCCTGACGCTGTGGGAGGAGCTCCAGCCGGACTGGGGACCCGCCCGCGAGGTGCGCGGCGACCAGCCGCTGATGGCCATCTCCGGCACGCCGAAGATCACCCCGGACCCGCTGGTCCGCCAGGTCCGGCCCAGCGAGATCGGCCGCTACCTGCCCGCCGCCATCTCGATGTTCATCGAGGAGGTCGGCATCGACCCGTGCGCCGAGGACGGCGGCGCGGGCTACCGGGCGCGAGTCTCCGAACTGATCGCCGCCGGACGGGCGTTCGCGCGGTTCGAGCACGGTGAAGTGGTCTTCAAGGCCGAGATCGGCGCGATGTCGTCCAAGGTGGGACAGATCCAGGGCGTCTGGGTGCGGCCGGACCGCCGGGGCGAGGGCATCGGCACCGCGGGCACGGCGGCGGTGGCCGACCGGCTGACCAGGGTGTTGAACAGGACCGCGAGCCTTTACGTCAACGGCTACAACACCGTGGCGCAGGCCGCGTACCGCCGAATCGGTTTCGAACAAGTCGGGCAATACGCCACTGTCCTCTTCTGAACGGGCATACTCGCGCGAGTGCGCCTTCTCGCGACGATCACGGTTCTGCTGGTGACGGTGAGCGGCTGTGGGCTGTTCAAGTCGGAACCCGGGGCCCCGGAGATCACCAACGACTTCCTGGCCAAGCTCGCGTCCGGTGACGTGGCCGGTGCCGCCGGGATGACCGACAACCCGGCCGACGCCAAGGACACCCTGGAGAAGTTCAGAGGCGCGTTGAAGCCCGAGGGGCTGAGCAGCAAGGTCGACCAGATCCGCAAGAACGGCGAGCTCGCGTCCGAGGCGTCGGTCACGCTCGACTGGAACCTCGGCAAGAACCGCCACTGGACGTACGCGACCAAGTTCGACGTGCGCCAGGAGGGCGACACGTGGAAGGTGCACTGGGCGTCGTCGGTGGCGCACCCGAAGCTCGCGCCGCAGCAGACCATCAAGCTCGCCGAGCTCACCCCCGACCCCGCGCCGGTGCTGGACCGCGACGGCACGCCGTTGCTGGCCCCCGAACGCGTCGTGTCGGTCCTGCTGGTCGCCAAGGAGGCCGGCGATCTCGGCACCGTCACCAAGGCCCTCGCGGACGCGCTCAACCCGCTCGACCAGGCCATCACCCAGCAGACCATCACCGACGGCGTGGGCAAGACCCCCGAAGGCCAGGCCTACCAGGTGGCCGCGCTGCGCGACGCCGACTACCAGTCGGTGAAACCGAAGATCTACGAGCTGCCCGGCGTCCGGTTCAGCTCGCAGACGTCGCTGCTCGCCCCCAGCCGCACGTTCGGCGCCCAGGTGCTGCCCGCCGTCCGCAAGCTGATGGAGAACGACATCGCGGGCAACGCGGGCTTCCGCGTCAGCACCGTCGACGCGCAGGGCACAGAGGTCGAGGAGCTGCACTCCAAGGCCGCCGAACCCGCGAAGGCCGTGAACGTGGCGCTGTCCCGGATCATCCAGGCCGCCGCCGAGGACGCCGTCGAACCCGAGAAGCAGCCCACGATCCTGGTGGCGCTCCAGCCGTCCACCGGCGACATCCTGGCCGTGGCGCAGAACGACCCCGCCGACGCCCAGGGCTCGCTGGCGCTGACCGGCCGCTTCCCGCCGGGCTCCACGATGAAGGCCGTCTCGGCGCTCGCCGCGATCGAGTCCGGCAAGGTCAACGCCGACACCCCGGTGCCGTGCCCCGGCAAGACCACCATCGACGGCCGCCGGATCGTGCCGAACTCCAGCGAGTTCGACAAGGGCACCATCCCGCTGCACTCGGCGTTCGCGTTCTCCTGCAACACCACCTTCGCCCAGCTCGCCGTCGACATGCCCGCCGACCTGCTGCCGAACACCGCGTTGTCGCTCGGCCTCGGCGTCGACTTCGACATCCCCGGCCTGACGACCATCACCGGTTCCGTGCCGCCCGCCACCGACGTGGTGGAACGGGCAGAGGACGCGTTCGGTCAGGGCAAGGTGCTGGCGTCACCGTTCGGCATGGCGCTGGTGTCGGCGTCCATCGCCAAGGGCTCCATGCCGATGCCGCAACTGGTGCGGGGCAAGGAGACCAAAGCCGACAAACAGCCCACCGCACCACCGGTCGCCGCGCTGGATCCCGTGCGCGCCATGATGCGCGAGGTCATCGAGGCGGGCACTGCACCACAACTCAAGCCGTACGGTGACGTGCGCGGCAAGACTGGTACCGCACAGTTCGGTGACGGCGTGCACTCACACGGGTGGTTCATGGGCTACCGGGGCGATATCGCGTTCGCGACCCTGGTGCTCAGCGGAGAGACTTCGACTCCAGCCGTGGACGTGGCGGCGAGGTTCCTCAAGGCGGTGCCGTGATGAGCAAGACCAAGGAATTGACTATCCGTGAACGCCTGGTCCGCGCAGGCGTGCTGCTGCCCGCGCCGCGGCTGCCGGAGCCGAGGGCGGAGGACCAGGTTCCGGGCGTGGAGCGCAGGCAAGGCTAATCTGGAGGGCATGGCTGTTCGTGCTCCTCTGCAACCCGGTGTGCAATCCCCGCGTCGTCAGGTGCCCTCGCGCATCGTGCGTCCCGAGTACGTGGACAAGCCGGCGCCGCAGAAGAGCACCGACCCGTGGGTGCAGCCGCCGGAGATCATCGAGGCCATGCGCGTCGCCGGCCGCCTCGCCGCCCAGGCGTTGCAGGAGGCAGGCAAGGTCGTCGTGCCGGGCGTGACGACGGACGAGATCGATGCCGTGGCGCACGAGTTCCTGTGCGACAACGGCGCGTACCCGTCGACGCTCGGCTACCGGGGCTTCCCGAAGTCGTGCTGCACCTCGCTCAACGAGGTCATCTGCCACGGCATCCCGGACAGCACGGTCGTCGAGGACGGCGACATCGTCAACATCGACGTGACGGCGTTCATCGGCGGCGTGCACGGCGACACGAACGCGACGTTCTTCGCGGGCACCGCCTCCGAGGACGCCAAGCTCCTCGTCGAGCGCACGCACGAGGCCACGATGCGCGCCATCAAGGCCGTCAAGCCCGGCCGTGAGCTCAACGTCGTCGGCCGCGTCATCGAGGCGTACGCCAAGCGGTTCGGCTACGGCGTGGTGCGCGACTTCACCGGCCACGGCATCGGCCGCACGTTCCACAGCGGGCTCGTCGTGCTGCACTACGACGAGCCGTCGGTGAAGACCGTGCTGGAGCCCGGCATGACGTTCACGATCGAGCCGATGATCACCCTCGGGGACTACGAGGGCGAGATGTGGGACGACAACTGGACCGTCACCACCAAGGACAAGAGCTGGACCGCGCAGTTCGAGCACACCATCGTGGTGACCGAGACGGGCTCGGAGATCCTCACCGTCTGCTGAGGCCCCTTTGGTGGGTGGCAGATGCAGTAGCTTGACGTTTGTGCGGACGGCTTATCGGTGTCGGGCCTACCCCACACCCGAACAGGCGGCTGTGTTCAGCCGTACATTCGGGTGTGTCCGTCTCGTGTGGAACAAAACTCTCGCTGAGCGTCAAGCGAAGTACCGCACCGGTGGAGGAGCGACCAGATATCGGGAAACCGATGCCGCGTTGACCGAGTGGAAGAAGACGGACGAACTGGGATTTCTGAGCGAGGTGTCGAGTGTGCCGCTGCAACAGGTGTTGCGGCACCAGCACGTTGCTTTCAGCAACTTCTTCTCCGGTCGTGCTCGATGTCCCCGATTCAAGTCTCGGCGCGGTCGTCAGTCCGCGCATTACACGCGTTCGGCGTTCCGGGTGCGCGACGGGAAACTGTGGCTGGCCAAGACCGGAGCGCCGTTGGAGTTGGCCTGGTCGTGGCCTGGCATTGACCTGACCACGGTCAACCCGACAACAGTCATCGTGTCTCGTGAGCCAGACGGTCGTTGGTACGTGACCTTGGCAGCCGATGTCGTCGAACCGGCATCGGCTCCGGAGACTCGCCGTGAGGTCGGAATCGACCTCGGAATCAGCACTTTCGCGACCACCAGCGAGGGTGAGGAGATCGTCAACCCGCGGTGCCTGGAGCGCCGAGCTCGCAGTCTTGCGAGGTACCAGCGGTACATGAGTCGATGCCGGCTCGGATCCAGGAACCAGGAGAAGGCCAGGAAGAAGGTCGCCGCGGCGCATCGAAAAGTTCGAAATGCTCGCCGTGATTTTCTTCATCGCGCTAGCTCGAACCTGGTTCGTGACCACGACCTGATCGCGATTGAAGACCTGGCAGTCAAGAACATGGTCCGCAACCGCAGCCTCGCCCGCGCCATCTCCGATGTCGGGTGGCGTGAGTTCCGGGCGATGCTGGAGTACAAAGCGGCGAAGGCTGGTCGAACGCTGGTCGTTGTCGACCGTTGGTACCCGTCCAGCAAGACGTGCAGCTCGTGCGGGCATGTACTCGCACAGCTCGCTCTGTCGGCCAGGCGCTGGACCTGCCCGATCTGCCGCGCCCGTCACGATCGGGATGTCAACGCGGCGAAGAACATCCTTGCCGCTGGTCGAGCGGTAACTCGAAGTCCTGCTTCGAGTGAAGCCTGTGGAGCAGATGTAAGACGCCGAGGTAAGCCCTCGCCGCAATCCGCTGTGAAGCAGGAAACCCGCATCGTGAGATGTGGTGCGTCAAGCACGGCACGTTGCTGAACGTGTGGGGCTCTCCACTTCTGCCGTGGAGAGGAAGTCAAAGTCTGCTGAGGACTGACCGCAGTGCGGCCGCGACCGTCGAGGGTGACGTCGCGGCCGCCAGGTGGTGCGACTCGACGCGCTCGACCGGCCAGCCCAGCGACTCAGCCTGCGCAGCCGCCTCCTCGTAGAACGGCGACAGCAGCACGTACCCGCACGCCCCGGTCCACTCGACGCTCGGGCGCTGCTCCTTCATGAACTCCCACGGCACCTCGGGCGCCTCGTCCCGCATCTCCTCGCGCAGGTCGGCAGGTACGAGACGCAAGGGATCCGAGTCGAACCAGCGGTCCCAGCGCGGCAGCCGCCCGTCGCGCACCGACGCCTTGACCTGACGCGCCAGCGCGGGGTCGACGGTGTCGCGCCAGGCGCGGCCCGGGGTCGGCAGGTCGGAGTCGAGGAACACCAGGCCGGCGACGTCGAGCTCCAGCGCGTCCGCGAAGCCCGGGAGCAACGGGCCCGCGCCGCTGTGGCCCACGAGCACGAGTGGGCCCTCGACGCCGGAGTCCTCCAGGGCGTCGGCGAACGCGCCGATCAGCCGCTGGTGCACGGGTGCCTCGGTGATCGTCATCTGCAGGTCGACCAGCAGGACGGTCGCGCCGTCGGAGGCCAGTTCGTCGGCGAGCGGGCGCATGCTCGAAGGGCCGAGGAACGGGCTGTGCATGAGCACGACGGAGACCATGGGGGTGATGATGGCAGCATTGGCGTCCATGCGGGGCGCGATGTTGATCTGTGGGACGACCTCCGACGCGGGCAAGAGCGTCCTGGTCGCCGGTCTGTGCCGCTTCTTGGCACGCCAGGGCGTCGACGTCGTGCCGTTCAAGGCCCAGAACATGTCCAACAACTCGTTCGTCACACTCGACGGCGGGGAGATCGGGCGCGCGCAGGCTCTTCAGGCTCGAGCGGCGTTCAAGGAACCCAGCGTGCGGTTCAACCCCGTGCTGCTCAAGCCCGGCAGCGACCGCACGTCCCAGGTCGTGGTGCTCGGTCAGGCGGTCGGGACCGTGTCGGCGATGAGCTACCGCGAACGCAAGCAGGCGCTGCTCGGCACCGTCTTGTCCACTTTGGACGGGCTGCGGCGCGACCACGAGGTCGTGATCTGCGAGGGGGCGGGCTCGCCGGCCGAGATCAACCTGCGCCCCAACGACATCGCGAACATGGGCCTCGCCACCGCGGCGAACCTGCCGGTGCTGGTGGTCGGCGACATCGACCGGGGTGGGGTGTTCGCGCACCTCTTCGGCACGGTCGCGGTGCTCGACGCGGCGGACCAGGCGCTGGTCTCCGGCTTCGTGGTCAACAAGTTCCGCGGTGACCAACGACTGCTCGAACCCGGCCTGAAGCAGATGCAAGCCTTGACCGGACGTCCGGTGCTCGGTGTGCTGCCGTGGCGCGAGGAGCTGTGGCTCGACGCCGAGGACTCGTTGTCCTACAACGCGGACGGGGTCGTCGGCAGGCCGCAGCCGCCGCGCAAGGACTGGCTGCGGGTCGCGGTGATCCGGTTGCCGCGCATCTCGAACGCCACCGACGTCGAGGCGCTCGCCTGCGAACCCGGCGTGTCCGTCCGGTTCGTCACGGAGCCGTCGCGGCTCGCCGACGCGGACCTGGTCGTGCTGCCCGGGTCGAAGGCCACCGTCGACGACCTGGCGTGGCTGCGCGAAACCGGCCTGGCGCAAGCGATCCAGCGCTTCGACGGCCCGATCCTCGGCATCTGCGGCGGCTTCCAGATGCTGGCGAAGAGCATCGAGGACGACGTCGAGTCGAAGCACGGCACAACAGACGGTCTCGGCCTGCTCGACGTCGACATCCGCTTCCGGCACAGCAAAACCCTCGCCACGCCGTCCGGTGAGGCCTGGGGCGAGCCCGTCACCGGCTACGAGATCCACCACGGCCAGGTCGTCCGCAACGCCGAACGCCCGGTGATCGGCGACGAGGGCGCCCAGACCGACCGGGTCGTCGGCACCCACTGGCACGGCCTGCTGGAGAACGACGCGTTCCGCCGCAGGTTCCTGAGCTGGGCCGCGGCCGTCGCGGGCCGGGACTTCGAGCCGGGGCAGGTGAGCTTCCAGGCCGCGCGCGAGGCCCAGCTGGACCTGCTGGGCGACCTGGTGGCCGATCACCTGGACACGAAGGCCGTCATCGACCTGCTGGAACGAGGGGCTCCGGCAGGACTGCCGTTCGTGCCGCCCGGCGCCCCAGCAGCTGTGGAATAGCCAGCCCGGCCAGCACCAGCGCACCGGCCCCGAGCTGCACCGCGCTCATCTGCTCGCCGAGGATCGCCCAGGCCGAGAACATCCCGAACACCGGCACCAGCAACGAGAACGGCGCCACGACCGACGACTCGTACTGGCGCAGCAGGAATCCCCAGATGCCGAACCCGAGCAGCGTCGAGACCCAGGCGACGTACCCGACCGCACCCACACCGCTCCAGTCGAGGCGGCCGAGCGCGCTCATGTCCTCGGTCAGCGCCGACAGCGCGAACAGCGGCAGCACCGCCACCGCGCTCACCCACACCATGAACCGCAGCGTGTCTGTCGGCCGCGCGTAGCGCATCAGCACGTTCGACACGCCCCAGCAGGCCGCCGCGATGATCACCAGCGCGAAGCCGAGCAGCGGCGACGAGAGCCCGTAGTCCCACGCGATCAGCCCGATGCCCGCGATCGCCAGCGCGATCCCGGTGACCTGCACGGGCTTCGGCCGTTCGTGCAGCACGACCGCCGCGATCGCGGTCGTGAAGATCACCTGGCTCTGCAGCACCAGTGACCCGAGGCCCGCCGGCATGCCCACCTTGAGGCCGACGAACAGGAAGCTGAACTTCGCCACGCCGAGCACCAGTCCGACCGCGATGATCCAGCGCCACGGCACCGAGGGCCGTCCGACGAAGAAGATCGCGGGCACCGCCGCCACGAGGAACCGCAGGGCGGAGAACAGGATCGGCGGGAACTCGTCGAGACCGACCTTGAGCACCACGAAGTTGAAGCCCCAGATGGCGGCCACCAGCACAGCGAGCAGGACGTGACGTGGACTCATGGCCTCAAGCTTGCGCGCGCTAACTATTTAGCACCAGTTCCGCTTTCTAAGGTGATGGGTTTAGCATCGCTACATGCTCGACCTAGGCAGACTGAAGGCCCTGCACGCCATCGCGACCCACGGCACGGTCGGCGCCGCCGCCGAGGTGCTCGGCTACACGCCGTCGGCGGTCTCGCAGCAGATCGCGAAGCTCGAACGCGAGACCCGCACCACGCTGCTGGAACGCAACGGCAGGGGCGTCCGCCTCACCGACGCCGCCCGCCTGCTCGCCGAGACCGCGGACCAGGTGCTCAAGCTCGTCGAGGAGGCCGAGGTCGCGCTGGAGGAACAACGCGGCACCGCGATCGGCCGGCTGTGCATCGGCGCGTTCGCCACGGCCTCGCGCGGCCTGCTGCCGGACGTCCTGGTGAGCCTCGGCGAGCAGCACCCGGCACTCGACGTGCGGCTCACCGAGATCGACCCGCCCTACGCGACCGAGGCCGTCGCCCGGGGTGAGCTCGACCTGGCGATCGTGCACGACTGGGCCAACACGCCGTTGCCCGTGCCGGAGTCGCTGTCCCGCGAGTTCATCGGCGAGGACGTGGCCGAGGTGCTCGTCCCGGACTCGAACCCGTTGTCGCGCAAGGAGTTCCTCGAACCGATCGACCTCGCGGGGGAGCGCTGGATCTGCCAGGTCGAGGGCTCGATCTGCTTCGACTGGCTGGAGCGGACGTTCCACGGAGCGGGCATCGAACCCGTGGTGGCGTACCGGATCAGCGAGTACCACACGCAGATGGCGTTGCTGGCCAAGGGAATCGGCGTCGCGCTGATCCCGAGGCTCGGCAGGGGAGAGGTACCGGAGAACGTCCGGGTCGTGCCGCTGCGGCCCACGCCCACCCGCCGGTTGTACGCGGTGTGGCGGACCCAGGCCTCGCGCAGGCCCGCCATCACGGCGACGCTGGAGGTGATCAGGGAGCCACGATGACGTGCGGCTTCTTCGGCGCCATCACCTTCAGCACCGCCTTGGCCTCGCGGATCACCCCGGCCATGTCCTTCTTGGTGGTCTTCACGTAGGGCTCGATCGTCAGCGTCGCCGCGTCCTTGTTCTCCACGACGTTCCAGGTGCCGCGCAGGAACCCGTCCACCAGGAACGTCGGCGGGAACACGCCGTTGCGCACCGCGCCCCACCGCGACCGCGCGTCCTCGCTCATGATCCGCTGCCGGTCCGCGTGCCCGAGCAGCACGTTGTCGAACGCGGGCAACAGCCGTGCGGGCGCGGGCACGTCCTCGGACACGATCAACCCGTCCGGCACGTCCAGCAACACCTTGCCTGCCTCGTTCTTGTACTCGACGAGGTCCAGGCTGGCCGCGTGCGCCTTGAGCCCGATCAACCGCGACCACGCCTGCATGTCCGCGAGCGTCGCCGGCCCGAACGCCCGCAGGTACCGCTTGATCAGCTCCGGCACGGCGGCTTCCGCAGGCAGCTCACGGCCGAGCCACGACGCCATCGCGACGTTCTGCGGCACGCCGCCCACGCCCCAGATCCCGCGCGGTGGCACCTGGATCATCGGCACGAGCATCTGCGCCTGCGTGGACATCTCGCGCGCCTTGGCCTCGGGGAAGTGCTCCTCGAGGTGCGCGCCGATCTCCGCGACCGTGCGCGGTTCGGCGTCGATGTACTCGCGGGTGATGCGCGCCAGCTTCTCCAGGTCGATCTCGACCCTGGTCGCGGGCGGCATCACGATCTTCGCCCACTTGTTCAGCTCCGGCTGCAACGCCGTGCGCATCAAGTACACGTCGTTGGCGGAGATGAGGTGCAAGGTGCCGCGCCACAACGTCATCCGCACCAGCGAGCGGTCGATGATGAGCTTGCTCAGCGCGTCGACCTTGTACGGCTTGAGCCGCGTCCAGAGGGCGAGGTACGGCGGGATGGGGGCCTGGGCCTGGAGGCCGCCGAGGTGCTCGACGGCCTCCACGATCGGCATGGACGTGCGCTCCAGCAGCAACTGCCGCGCGAGCAGCGTGCGGTTGAGGGTGCGGTTCGAGAGTGTTGTGCTCACAGCGATTTGAAGAACTTCCTGATGTCTTGGACCAGCAGGTCCGGCTCCTCCATCGCGGCGAAGTGACCGCCGCGGTCGAACTCGGTCCAGTGCACGATCGTCGGGATCATCTTCTCCGCCAGCGACCGGACCGGCAGGCTGAGGTCGTGTGGGAAGACCGCCACGCCGGTCGGCACGGTCGACGGCTGCTGGTTGCCCCAGTTCGCCGACTGCTCCTTGTACAGCGCCGCCGAAGAGCCCGCCGTGCCGGTGAACCAGTAGATCGACACGTTGGTCAGCATCTGGTCGCGGTCCACCGCGTCCTCGGGCGCGCCGTCGTTGTCGGTCCAGTCGTGGAACTTCTCCGCGATCCACGCGAGCTGCCCGACGGGGCTGTCGGTGAGCGCGTACGAGAGCGTGCGCGGCCGGCTGCGTTGCAGGTGCATGTAGCCGGAGAGTTCCTTCTGGTAGTGGTCGAGCGACTCCAGTGCGCGCAGCTCCTCGTCGCTCAGGTCGTTCACGCCCTGCGGCCGGAACGTCTGCAGCATGTTCACGTGCACGCCGATGACCTGCTCGGGGAACACCCGGCCGATCTCCTGCGCGATGCCCGAACCCCAGTCGCCGCCCTGCGTGCCGTAGCGGTCGTAGCCGAGGCCCTCCATGAGCTTCGCGAACGCCCACGCGACGCGCAGGACGTTCCAGCCGGGTTTGCGCGTGTGGCCGGAGAAGCCGAAGCCGGGGATCGACGGGATGACGAGATGGAAGTCCTCGGACAGCGGCCCGATGACGTCGAGGAACTCGACGAACGAGCCGGGCCAGCCGTGGATCAGCAGCAACGGCGTCGCGTCCGGGTTCTGCGAGCGGACGTGCAGGAAGTGGATGCGCTGCCCGCTGATCTCCGTCGTGAACTGCGGGTAGGAGTTCAGCCGTTCCTCCTGCGCCCGCCAGTCGAACCCGTCTCGCCAGTAGTCGGCCAGCGGGCGCAGGTAGCTCAGCGGGATGCCGTACGACCAGCCGACGCCCGGCAGGTCGTCCTCCGGCCAGCGCGTGCCGGCCAGGCGGGAGCGGAGGTCGTCGACCTCGGCCTGCGGGATCTCGATGCGGAACGGCGTGATCTCCATGGCCCCCACGCTATGAGCTAGTGCGGACAGCCTTTGTCCGCGTTGTTCAGCAGAACTTCTCGATCAGCTCCTCGAAGAAACCGCCCGCCTCGATCGCCGCCTTCTCCTGGTCACCGTCCCGGACGGCGTGCAGCAGCCCGGTGTGCGACACCTGGTCCTGACCAGGCTGGCTGGTGTCGACAGAGGCCGCCACCGAAGCTTTGACCGCCTCGGTCAAGCCCTGGTAGAGCTCCGCTAGAAGCGCGTTGTGCGAGCACTGGACGAGCAGCACGTGGAACGCGGTGTCGTGCTCGATCACCTCGGCCCACTGCTCGTTCTCCATGGCCGCGTCGCGCTTGGCCAGCACGTCGGTGAGGCGCGCGAGCTCGGCCTCGGTGCGGTGCTTGGCGGCCAGGCGGGCGCCCTCCACCTCCAGGGTGCGGCGGACCTGGAGCACTTCCTTCAGCTCTGTCCCGCACATGCGGCGGACCGCGCCGGAGAGTTCGCTGGTCGCGCGGACGAAGGTGCCGTCGCCCTGCCGCACCTCCAGCAGTCCGGCGTGGGAGAGCGCGCGCACGGCCTCGCGGACCGTGTTCCTGCCCACCCCGAGCGCGGTGACCAGCTCGGGCTCGGGCGGAATGCGCTGCCCGACGGGCCATTCACCAGTCGTGATCGCGCCCCGCATCTGCTCGATCACCTGGTCGACCAGGCCCGCCCGTCG
This sequence comes from Lentzea sp. NPDC058450, assembly GCF_042721395.1. Lineage (NCBI taxonomy): Bacteria > Bacillati > Actinomycetota > Actinomycetes > Pseudonocardiales > Pseudonocardiaceae > Lentzea > Lentzea sp. NPDC058450. The sequence goes on along the minus strand of NZ_JBHXLO010000010.1, from coordinate 75,963 downwards.
GGTAGTGGCCAACGGCACAGCGTCGTCCTTTCATCCGAACATCCTACGTCTGCGATAGTGAAGCGCGTGACGATGAAGCAGACGACTCTTGCCGCACAGACTGCCACCGATCCGGGTCGCAGGGTGACGGTCGTCATGAATCGTCACGTTCCGCTGGTCGGGTCCGCGTTGCTCGCGATCGGGGTCGCCCTCGCTGCCGCGAATCTCCGTCCGGCGGTGACCAGTCTGGCCTCGGTCCTCGGTGATGTCCGCGCCGCCCTGGGGGTTTCCGCCGCATGGACCAGCGCGCTGACGGCCGTTCCGGCGCTTTGTTTCGGCTTCGCGGCGTTCGCCGCACCTTGGCTGGGTCGCCGCCTCGGCATGGCCCGCGCGATCGGACTTTCACTGGGGGTGCTCACGCTCGGCCTGGTGCTGCGCGTGATCGACGGTCCGTGGGTCGTGCTGGGCGGCACCTTCATCGCGTGCGCGGGCATCGCGGTGTCGAACGTGCTGATCCCGGTCGTCGTGAAGGCCTCGTTCCCCACCCGCGTCGGGCTGATCACCGGCGTCTACACGGGCACCCTGTCGGCCGGCGCGGCTCTCGCGGCCGCGCTGACGCCCCGGCTGGAGGACTGGCTCGGTTCGTGGCGGCTCGCCGTCGGCGCCTGGGCGTTGCTGTCCCTCGGCGCCGTCGTCGTGTGGTTCGCCGGGGCCCGGCACGGGTCGGCGGCCTCGGTGGTGCGCTCGACCGCTCCGGTGCAGCCCCGCTCGTTGCTGCGCAGCCCGCTCGCGTGGGTGATCACCGTGTTCTTCGGGCTGCAGTCGTTGTTCGCCTACACCGTCATGGGCTGGCTGCCCGCGATGCTCGTCGACTCCGGCGTCGACCGGAACACCGCCGGGATGCTGCTCGCCGTCTCGATGCTGCTGAGCGTGCCGGTCAGCCTGTTCGTGCCGCCGATCGCCGCCCGGTTCTCCAGCCAGGCGCCGATGGTGCTGGCGCTCGGCGTGCTGTCGTTCGCGGGCATGCTGGGGATGCTCGTGGCACCCTCGGCGGCTCCGGGGCTGTGGGTGGTGCTGATCGGGTTCGGGATGGGCATGTTCCCGCTCGCCCTGCTGATCATGTCGTTGCGCACCAAGTCCACTTCGGACACCGCGCGGCTGTCGGCCATGGCGCAGAGCCTCGGCTACCTGATCGCGGCTTCCGGGCCGTTCGCGTTCGGGGTGCTGCGGGAGGCCACCGGCACGTGGACGGTCTCGCTCGGGCTGCAGTTGGTGCTGCTGGCGGCGCTGACCGTCCTGGGCATGCTCGCCGGGCGCCCGCGCTACATCTAGTCAGGAATCGAGAAGCGGGGCGTTCTCGCTGGTCCTAGCGTTGTCGGCATGGACATCACGATTCACGCCACGTTCCTGCCGCACACCGACCCCGACGCCTCGCTGGCGTTCTACCGCGACCTGCTCGGGTGGGAGGTCCGCGCCGACGTCGGCAGGGGCACGATGCGGTGGATCACGGTCGCTCCCGTGGGCGCGGCGTCGTCCGTCGTGCTGGAGCCGCCCGCGATGGCCGACGGCCTGACGGACGTGCAGCGCACCGCGATCACCGAGATGATCTCGAACGGTTCGTACGCGTTCATCAACCTCGCGACCCCGGACCTCGACGGTGCGTTCGACAAGCTCCAGGCGGGTGGCGCGGACGTCGTGCAGGAGCCGGCCGACCAGCCTTGGGGCGTGCGCGACTGCGTGTTCCGCGACCCGGCCGGCAACACCGTCCGAATCCAGCAGGCTTGAGGCTTTTGCGTTAGTTCGACGCGAAACCGCGGTGCAGCACGGTCAGCTGGTCCGCGAGGTAGCGGGCCCAGGCCTTGGCGCGGTCCCAGTCGGGGGCCGCGCCGCCGAAGCTGATCGGCCCGCTCGCACCCAGTTTCCTGATCATGCGCGTGACGTCGTTCGGTACCGGCGGCGTGCCGCGGTGGTACAGCCACAACGGGGTGTGCTTGAGGGATGCCTTGTGCCGCTTGACGAACCGTTGCGCGTCGCGGGTGGCCGCGTCACCCATGATCACGGCACCGAACCCGTGCAACGTCTCGGCCGCGGCGACCGAGAGCACGGTGACTCTCAGCCCGCAGCCGGCGAGTTCGGTGCCGATGATCTCGGCGATCTCGTCCGTTTCGGCGATTTTCGAGGTGTAAGCGACGAGGACTCTGTCTGTCATCGCTGCATCGTTGTTGGTCTTCGCCGTTTTCGGCAGCGGCGGAAGTCCCTGTCGTTTAAGGCCTTCAGTCCAGCTGGAGGCTGAGGAGCGCGTTCTCGACCAGTTCGGGCATCGCCGGGTGGATCCAGTACTGCCCGCGCGCCATGGTCTTCGCGTCCAGCCCGAAGCTCATCGCCTGGATCAACGGCTGGATCACCGTCGACGCCTGCGGCCCGATGATGTGCGCGCCCAGGATCTGCCCGGTGGCCGGGTCGGCGATCAGCTTGGCGAACCCGGTCGTGTCCTCCATGGCCCAGCCGTACGCGATGGACGCGTAGGCCTGGCTCGCGGTGACGTACCGGATTCCCTTCTCCTTGGCCTGTTCCTCGGTCAGCCCGACGCTCGCGATCTGCGGGCTGGAGAACACGGCGGCCGGCACGAACCGGTGGTCGGAGCGGATCTGGTCGTCCGGGTGCAGCAGGTTGTGCTGCACGACCCGCGCCTCGTGGTTCGCGACGTGCTTGAGCTGGTGCTCCGAGCTGATGTCGCCCATCGCGAAGATGTGCGGCTGGCTCGTCTTCTGGAACTCGTCGACCTTGACGCGGCCGTCCGCGTGCAGGTCGATGCCGGCGTTCTTGGTCTGGAGCAGATCGCTGTTCGGCTGCCGGCCCACCGCGATGAGGAGCTGGTGCGCCTCAACGGTTTCCTCGCCGTTCGGGCCCTCCAGGTGGAGCCTGACACCGGTCTCGGTCTTCTCGGCGCGCGTGGTCTTGCGGTTGAGCAGGACGTTCCACTTGTCCTGGGCGATCTCGGTGAAGCGCTCGGCGATCTCCAGGTCCTCGTGGCGCAGCAGCAGGTTCGAGCGCGCGATCAGGGTGACCTTCACGCCGAAGCTGCTGAAGACGTGCGCGAACTCCGAGGCGATGAAGCCGCTGCCGACGATGATCAGGCTCTCGGGCAGCTCGTCGAGGCGCATGATCGTGTCGCTGGTGTGGTAGCCGGTGGTGTCCAGGTCCGCGATGGCCGGGATCGTCGGGCGGCTGCCCGCGGCGAGCACGACCCGGTCGGCGGTGATGGTCTCGCCGGTGCCCGTGTCGATGGTGTGGGCGTCGATGAAGTGGGCCGTGCCTTCGTAGACCGTGACGTTCTCGTTCTCGTTGGCGCGCCAGTTGCGGCCGCCTTCGGCGATCGGGTCGATCCGGTTGAAGATCCGGTCGCGGATCTCCGGCCAGTGGACGGCGTCCGTGTGCGCGTCCACGCCCAGCTTCTTGGCGTTGGCCGGGGCCGCCGCCTGGTCCGCGGTGTGGACGAACATCTTGGTGGGGATGCAGCCCACGTTCAGGCAGGTGCCGCCGAAGGTGCCCTTTTCCAGGATGGCGATCTGCCAGCCTGCCATGGCGTCCGTTGGAATGCTGTTGCCGGAGCCGGTGCCGATGATGACCAGGTCGAAGTGCCTCACGTGTGGATCCAACCATTTCGGCGGTGGTTGTGTTCCGTGGCGGGGATTACGTGGGCCTTACGGAGGCGGTGGGGCCCCGGGCCGGGACCCCACCGGGCCTCAGTGCTGGTAGGTCGGGGTGATGATCGCGCGGGCCAGGGTGTGGAAGGCCAGGTTGAAGCTCACGACCGCCGGGGACGCGTCGGCGTCCACGTCCAGCTTGTCGACGTCCACGGCGTGCACCACGAAGTAGTAGCGGTGCGGCTGGTCGCCCTTGGGCGGGGCGGCGCCGCCGAACGCGCGGGTGCTGTAGTCGGAGCGCACGTGGAAGGCGTCACCCGGAAGTGTGGCGTCGGAGGCGCCCGCGCCGGTGTCCAATTGGGTCGTGGTGACGGGGACGTTGACCGCCACCCAGTGCCAGAAACCCGAGGGGGTGGGGGCGTCCGGGTCGTAGCAGGTGACGGTGAAGCTGCGGGTCTCCGCGGGGAAACCGGACCAGGAGAGTTGGGGCGAGGTGTTGCCGCCTTCGAAGACCTGGGCGTCGGGGAGCTGTTCGCCGTCGCGCACGTCCGTCGAGGTGACGGTGAAGGTGCCTGCTGCGGGGAGCAGCAGGTAGGGGTCGGGTGCGACTGGGCGCTCAAGGCTCATGGAGTCCTCCTCTTGTGATCAGTTCGACCCTAGTCCCGTGCAACCATGGGGGCCTGCGCGACGTCTTTCGCGTGGAGGGGGATTTTGATGTCCAGGTTGCGGCTTTTTGCTGCCTTTTTGCTGGTTGCCGGGGTGGTGTCGTGTGCGGACGCGCCCGGTGAGCAGAGCGGTGGGCCCGTGCTGACCACGTCCAACCCGCCGGTCACCACGACCACGCAGGAGCGGCCCAAGCGCATGTTCGAGCCGCCCTACCCGTACGGGACGGTGCAGGCGAAGGCGCCCGCGATCGTGGACGGGATGGTCCCCGTCGTCACGAAGATCGCGACGGACAAGCCGTACGTGTTCATCACGATCGACGACGGCGCGGTGCAGCACCCGAAGGCCCGTGAGCTGATGATGGAGGCCGGGGTGTGGCCGTCGGTGTTCCTCAACACCAAGTACGCCGAGGGCCACAAGGACTACTTCAAGCAGCTGCCGGTGACGGTGCACAGCCACACCACGAACCACCCCAACCTGCTGGGCAAGGGACTCGAGTTCCAGAAGCACGAGATCTGCGGCAACGCGGACTTCCTGGCGGCGGACTACGGGAAGCGGCCCACGCTGTTCCGGCCGCCGTTCGGCAACTACGACTCGACGACCCGGCACGCGGCCGCGAGTTGCGGCTTCAAGGCGCTGGTCAACTGGACGGCCGCCGTCAACGACGGGCGCGTGCAGTTCCAGCAGGGCGACAGGCTCAACCAGGGCGACATCGTGCTGATGCACTTCCGCACCACGTTCGTGGAGGACTTCACGGCGTTCCTGAACCGGGCGAAGCAGGACGGGCTGACCCCGGTGCCGCTGGAGGACTTCCTGGGGTAGAGGGGGAAAGATGAAGCGAATCGCAGCAGTGCTCGTCGCCGTGGGGATGGCGATGAGCGTCGTACCGGCGGCGGTGGCGGCCGAGGGGAACGAGCTGGCCGCCATCCGGACCGGGCAGCACCCGGCGTTCGACCGGGTCGTGTTCGAGTTCACCGGGCCTCGGCCGAGCGTCACGCACGGCCGCACGTCCGAGCTGTACCACTGCGGGTCCGGCAAGGAGATCGACGCGGCCGGCGACGAGTTCGTCGAGATCACCATGCAGCCCGCCAACGCGCACGGCTACACCGGGCAGCGTTCGTTCACCACGCCCGGCCTCAAGAAGGTCCGCAGCGTCACGAACACGTGCGACTTCGAGGCGCATCTGGGCTTCGGGATCGGCTACGCGGGCACGAACCGCGCGTACACGGTCTCGTTCCTGGACAACCCGAGCCGCGTCGTCATCGACTTCGACAACAACTGAGGGGCTCAAGTGAAGAAGCGAATCGGAGCGGTCCTGCTCGCGGTGGCCGCCGTGTTCACGGTGGTGCCGGTGGCGTCGGCGAGCGGGCACGCGGAGCTCACGAACATCCGCACCGGCAAGCACGAGAACTTCGAACGGATCGTGCTGGACCTGAACGGGCTGCCGAGCAACTCGCTGTCCCGCGAGGCGACCGAGGTCTCGAACTGCGCCTCCGACAACCCGGTTCCGCTGGCGGGCAACGAGATCCTGGAGACGATGTTCTTCAGCGCCGCCTCGTACGACGAGAACTTCAACCCGACGTACACGGGACCGCGCAACTTCGTCCCGCAGGGGCTGACCAACGTCAAGGGCGTCGCGATCACGTGCGACTTCGAGGCGACGCTCGGCATCGCGGTCTCGTACGACAACCCGAACTCGTGGCACAAGGTGTTCACGCTGACCAACCCCGACCGGGTCGTCATCGACATCTACTCGTACTGACGCAACTGTGCTCCAGGTCACACGTCTTCAGGGTGTCGCAGGAAGCCCTGGAGAGGGGGCCGAAGATGAACAGACGTCTGGTCGCGGTGCTGGTGGCAGCGCTGGCCGTGTTCACGCTGGCGCCGATGGCGTCGGCGCAGGGCACGGCCACGCTGTCGGACATCAGGACGGGGCAGCACAACGGCTTCAGCCGCGTCGTGCTCGACCTGTCCGGGCTGCCGTCCGAACACCGGGTCAGCGAGGTCACGAGCATCGCGCACTGCGCTTCCGGCAACCCGATCACGGTCGCCGGCGGGCAGGTCAACGAGATCCTCGCGGTCACGGTGATCGGTGCGGCCGCCCATGACGACAACGGAAACCTGACGTACACCGGCTCGCGGAACTTCGCGACGCCCGGCCTGAGCAACATCCGCGGGGTCGCGCTCACGTGTGACTTCGAGGCCACGCTGGGAATCGCGGTCGGCTACAGCAACACCGCGTCGTGGCACCGGGTGTTCACGCTGACGAGCCCGAACAGGCTCGTCATCGACGTCGGTCTCTAGAAACGAAAAAGCCTCGTGGGGGCAGCAGTCGCCGCTACTGCCCCCACGAGGGGTCTATGCGAGGAAACCGTTACGCCGCAACGGTCGCGACGGTCTCCTTCGAGAGTGCGTGCTCCAGCACCTGGGCCACGTCCGAGACGAAGTGCACCGTCAGCTGCTCACGCACCGACTCCGGCACATCGTCGAGGTCCGGCTCGTTGCGCTGAGGCAGCAACACGGTCGTGATGCCCGCACGGTGAGCGGCCAGCAGCTTCTGCTTCACGCCACCGATCGGCAGCACCCGCCCGGTCAGCGAGATCTCGCCCGTCATCGCCACGTCCGAGCGCACCGGGCGGCCCGAGAGCAGCGACGCCAGCGCCGTCGTCATCGTGACGCCCGCCGACGGCCCGTCCTTCGGCACCGCGCCCGCCGGGACGTGGATGTGCACTCCCCGGTCGGCCAGCGCCGCGGCCTTCTGGTCGTGCGACCGCAGGTAGGACAACGCGATCTGCGCGGACTCCTTCATCACGTCACCGAGCTGACCGGTGAGCGTGACGCCGGTCGAGCCGGTGTCCTTCGGGGCCAGCGAGGCCTCGATGAACAGCACGTCGCCGCCGACCCCCGTGACGGCCAGACCCGTTGCCACGCCGGGCACCGAGGTCCGTTCCGCCGACTCGGGCGTGTTCTTCGGGCTGCCGATGTAGCCCTTCAGCGACGGCTGGTCGACCACGATCGGGAGCTCGGACTCGCCCAAAGCCACCTTGGCGGTCACCTTGCGCAGGATCCGGGCCAGCGCGCGTTCCAGTTGCCGCACACCGGCTTCCCGCGTGTACTCGCTCGCGAGCTGGTGCAGCGCGGGCTTCTCGAACGTCACGTCCTCGGGGGTGAGGCCGGCGCGTTCGATCTGGCGGGGGAGCAGGTGGCCACTGGCGATCGTGACCTTCTCGTCCTCGGTGTACCCGTCCAGTTGGACGAGCTCCATGCGGTCGAGCAACGGCGCCGGGATCGACTCCAGGACGTTCGCGGTCGCGAGGAACACGACGTCCGAGAGGTCGAGCTCGACCTCCAGGTAGTGGTCGCGGAACGTGTGGTTCTGCGCCGGGTCCAGCACCTCGAGCAACGCCGCCGTGGGGTCGCCGCGGTAGTCCGAACCGACCTTGTCGATCTCGTCGAGCAGCACGACCGGGTTCATCGAACCGGCCTCGCTGATCGCCCGGACGATCCGGCCCGGCAACGCGCCGACGTACGTGCGGCGGTGACCGCGGATCTCGGCCTCGTCACGCACGCCGCCCAGAGCGACCCGCACGAACTTGCGGCCCATCGCGCGCGCCACGGACTCACCGAGCGACGTCTTGCCGACGCCGGGAGGGCCCGTCAGCGCGAGCACGGCGCCGGAACGACGTCCGCCCACCACGCCCATGCCGCGGTCGGCCCGGCGCTTGCGCACGGCCAGGTACTCCGTGATGCGCTGCTTCACGTCGTCGAGGCCCGCGTGGTCGGCGTCGAGGATCTCGCGCGCCGCCTTGATGTCGTAGGAGTCCTCGGTCCGCTCGTTCCACGGCATCTCGAGAACGGTGTCGAGCCACGTCCGGATCCAGCCCACCTCGGGCGACTGCTCGGAGGTGCGCTCCAGCTTGTCGACCTCGGCGAGGGCCGCCTTCGCGACCTTCTCCGGCAGGTCCGCCGCCTCGACGCGAGCGCGGTAGTCGTCCTGCTCGGTCGCCGGCTTGCCGTCGAGCTCGGCCAGCTCCTTGCGGATCGCGGCCATCTGCTGGCGCAGCAGGAACTCCCGCTGCTGCTTCTCGACGCCTTCCTTGACGTCCTTCGCGATCGTCTCGTTGACGTCGAGCTCGGTCAGGTGCGCCTGACCCCACTCGACCAGCTTCTCCAGCCGCTCGGTGACGTCACTCGTCTCCAGCAGCCAGATCTTCTGCTTCTCGTCGAGGTACGAGGCGTAGCCCGCGAGGTCCGCGAGTGCGGACGGGTCGGTGATCTGCTGCACCGAGTCGACCATCTGCCACGCGCCGCGCGTCTGCAGGATGTTCGTCACGAGCGCGCGGTACTGCTTGGCGAGCTCGCGGGTCCGGTCCGTGATCGGCGAGTCGTCGGCGATCGTCGCGTTCACCCACAGCGCCGCGCCCGGCCCCGTGGTGCCCGTGCCGATGCGCACGCGCTTGGTGCCGCGCACGACGGCGGCGCGTTCGCCACCGGGCAGACGGCCCACCTGCTCGATCTCGGCCAGCGTGCCCACTGCCGCGTACTTCCCGTCCAGCCGTGGGACGAGCAGCACTTGATGATTTGCGGCGGTCGTGGCGGCGTCTACGGCCGCACGGGCCTCGGCGCTCGCGTCCGCACCGGAGATGCGGATCGGCACGACCATGCCGGGAAGCACCACGACGTCGTCCAGCGGCAGAACCGGCAGGGCCAGGGTTTCGCCCATCTCGTCATCCTCCAAAGTTGAGTCTGTACCGCTCAACCAACTGGAGTCTGCCGGTGTTCCCCCTGCCGTGTTCGCTCTCAGCGAGCGGTGGCCTTCAGGCGTCTGACCAGCGCGATCTCGCCGGTGACGCGGGCCAGCGCGGTGCTCGTCGGGCACGAGGACAGCACGCCCACGGGCTTGCGTCGCAGGTCGAGACGGTCGCCGCCGGGAAATTTCACCGAGCACCGGTTGGCCGCCGCGACGAACGGCAGGAGCGTCTCGCCCGCCTCGACCGCACGCCCGCTCAGCACGAGGGCACGGGGCGTCCGGCGAGGCGGGGCGATCGCGATCGGGGTGTCGAACCGCAGCAGTTCCTCGACGGCGTCCTTGGCGAGCTCGGGCTGGTTCCGCAGCAGCGTCGCCTGATCGGGGTGGTCTTGGAGGGCGTGCAAGGCGTTGGTGAGGAACGCCCGGGTGGTCGCCAGGGCGGGCTCGGCGAACGCCTCCACGCCGTGCGCGAGCGTGAACGCCTCGGCCGCCGTGGCCGCGACGGACCGCGCGAACGTGGCGTCGTCGGCGTCGAGCACCTCGAGCGTGATCAGCGTGATCACCGGCCTGGCGAGCTTCACGGCGTGCGCGATGGTCCGTCTGGGTAACGGTTCCGGGTGACCGGACTCCAGGTCGAGCACTGTGAGTACGTCGTCGTAACGAGTGATGCACCAGCCACCGATGTCGGCGTCGAAGTGCACCGGCGAGCGTTCCCTGAGAAGGCGGAACCTCGCGTGGCGGTCAGCGGTGGTGCAGTGCATGGTTCCTAGCACGTGACCGAAACCATTCCGGTTCGGATGTGTGGCGGTGGACACCCGTGCGGCGACGACGGAGGATGCGCACGTGAAGGAAGAGCTGAAGTGGGTCCCGTCCACGGTCGACGTCACGCGCCCGAGCGTGGCGCGGATGTACGACTACTACCTCGGTGGCTCGCACAACTTCGAAGCCGACCGTGCCGCGGCGAAGCAGGTGGAATCGATCTTCCCCGGCGTCGCCCAGAGCGCGCAGGCGAACCGCTCGTTCCTGCGCAGGGTCGTCCGCCACCTGATGACGCAGGGCGTGGACCAGTTCCTCGACCTGGGCTCCGGCATCCCGACCGTGGGCAACGTCCACGAGATCGCCCAGCACGACAACGCGGACGCCCGTGTGGTCTACGTCGACTTCGAACCGGTCGCCGTCTCGCACAGCAACGCGCTGCTGGCCGACAACCCCAACGCCAACGCCATCCTCGCCGACCTGCGCGCGACCTCGACGGTCCTCGCCGGTGCCCGCGAGACCCTCGACTTCAGCCGCCCGGTCGGCGTCCTGATCATCGCCGCGCTGCACTTCATCTCGGACGCCGACAGCCCGTACGAGGCCATCGCCGAGTACATGTCCGAGCTGCCGGCCGGCTCGCACCTCGCCATCACGCACGCCACCTGGGACAGCCTCAACGACGAGGAACTGGCCGAGGCGCGCGAGGTCGCGAAGATCTACAGCAACTCGGACAACAAGCTCACCATGCGCACGCACGCCGAGGTGACCAGGTTCTTCGAGGGCATGGACCTGCTGGAGCCGGGCGTCGTCGCGGTCAACGACTGGCGCCCGGACTCCTTCGACGAGGCCAACGTGGGCATCTACGGCGCGGTCGGCCGCAAGCGCTGAAGCAGCCTGTCCCTGATCTCGTTGGTCTCGCGGTCGGTGAGGGTGCGTTCCGGCGCCCTCATCGTCACGCGGAGGAGCACGTTCTTCTGACCGGGTGCGGCGTTCAGCCGTTCCCGGACGTGCTGCGGTAGGTCCTCGGTTCTCGTTTCGCTGAGGATCGCGATCTCCTCGACGACGTCCTCGGGTACCAGCGCGCGGATGCGGTCGCCGAGCGTCTCGACGTCGTCGTGGTCGTTCGCCATGATCGAGACGTCCCTGATGGCGGCCGGGTGCCTGGAGATCGGCCGGTAGGGGCTCAGATCCAGCATCTGGGTGGCGATGCGCGGGTCCTCGTTGCGCAGCAGGCGGATGTCCGGGATCTCCTTGCGCAGCATCAGGACGCGGTCGAGCCCCAGTCCCATCGCGAGGCCGTGCGGGTGGTGTTTGAGGACGTGCCGCGCGGCCTTCCCGCACTCGCCGATCTCCACCCACTCGCCGTTGTGCTCCACGTCGATCTGCTTGCCGTGCGTCGTGTACGGGTGCACGGCGTCGATCGTGCGATAACGCTTGCCGGGCAACAGGGTCGTGACGACGCCGTGGATGAGGTCGTCCAGCGGTTCCTCGTTCGTGCTGATGCGCCAGACGTCGAGTTGGTGGGGCGTGCCGGTGTGCAGGCGGTCGACGGTGTCGCGGCGGTAGACGACGCCGGGACAGAGCAGCGTGACGTCCGGGGTGGCGTGCCTGAGCGCGGGCGGGATCATCGCCGACGTGTGGCTGCGCAGCATGCACGTCTCGCTGACGTACCTGGTGTAGCGGGCTTCCCTGGTCACCGCGTCTTCGGGATAGCCGAGGAGCTCGTAGTTGTGCTCCACGGGCACCACCGGGTGGTGGCGGACGGTCTGCGGGTTGTGCAGGACCTGACTGAGATCGTCGATCAGGAGTTGGAGCGCGTGCGGGCCCTGCGCGGGATCGGTGAGGTCGCGGACGTTCAGGGCGTGCACGAGTTCTTCGGTGCGGTACATGAGGATTCCCGTTCTGGTCGGTGTGGGGTGCGGAGTCCCCCGACCGACGGGAATTTCAGGCGCGCGCCACCCACGCAGGTCGGGGGTGGCTAAATCGCTTCACACAGCCAGGCTAGCGCGGCTACTCGGGCGGTGTCAGCCGCAAATCCGGGTCCACTGGCGGCACGCCGTCGAACGGCCCGTCGTCCTTCAGCCGTCCGACGTGGTCCAGCGCCACCTCGATGCCGTCGCGGAACGGGTCGCCGTCGGCCGGCGGGGTGCGGAACCACTCGTGCAGCTCGGCCGGGATCTGGAACCGCTCCAGCAGGTCGTCGTACAACGCCTCGCGGTCGGCGGCCTGCACGCCGAGCTCCTGGTACTCGCGCAGGGCCATGCGCAGGCGGATCCAACGGTAGCGGTCGGTGTTCCGCTGCTGTTCGAACCGTTCGCGCAGCAGGTCGCCCGCCTTCTGCCCGCGCAACGCCAGCCGCCTGATGGTGTCCGGTGGCATGAAGAGGTTCGAGCCGCCCTCGTCGTCGGACTGCCGGACGTGCGCGATGCGGCCGCGGTAGCCGGGGAGCGCGGACTGCATGGTGTCGCGCCAGTCGAGGAAGGTGTCCAGGATGGACACCAGGAAGCGCGGCATCGAGTTCAGCGCCGCGTAGTGCGTGCCCGAGGTCGAGGCGTCCTGTTCCGGCAGCCAGACGTCGTTCGTGTCGCCGGGCGGGTAGGGCTGCAGGCTCAGGCCGAACGTGGGCCAGCGCGGCAGCAGCGCGTCGAAGAAGTGGATCGGGAAGTTGCTGGTGATGCCGCCGTCGGAGAACCAGTGCACCCTGCCGTCGCGGCAGAGCGGCACGGCGGCGATCAGGCCGGGGAACGACAGCGACATCCGCACGGCGAGCACGACCGGCAGCCGGTCGCGGTCGGGCAGCGCGCGCAACGGCATGCGCTCGTGCAGCGGGCACTTCTCCGCCTGGGGCGCCCCGTCGAGCTGTTCGACCACGCGGCCCGGCAGCACGTACCCGAGACACTCCTCGCAGTACTGCCACTCCTCCTTGAACGGCAAGCGGTACGGCCGCCCCTCGGACAGGTCGGTGGTCATCAGCACGAGGTTGATGTCCCCGAGATCGCCGAACGTCAACGCCTCTTCCGTGCCCGCGAGGTCGTCCAGCCGGTCGGCGATCCAGTCGGCCAGCGGCGGCACCCCGGTGGAGGCCGGCACGCCCGCCCTTCGGTCGAGCCACGACGGCCGGTAGTCGCCGGTTCCCGGCACGAGTCCGAAGTGGATGGACCGCGCGTTGTCCTTGAGGAACCGCTGCATCGCGTACCCGTACGTGACGATCAACGCGCTCACGGCCGCCAACGTCAGCACCAGCCACACGAGCAGCACGATCGCCGCCGTCGCGTAGTGCTGGGAGAACGCCAGCCCGAGCACCAACGGCACCAACGCGAAAACCGCCGCGGGCCAAGGCAAACTCGACCGCAACGGCCACAGCACGATCACCAGGCATGCCAACGCCACCACGGTCACACCGACCGCGAGCCACCCCGGATACCCCGACGGCGCGAGCCACGCCGAGTACAGCACCGGCCCACCGAGCCACAGCAACGCCATCAACCCGAGCACGGCCTTGGCCCGCAACCCGACCGCACCCAGCAAAGCGAAGAACAGGCACGTGATCGCACTACGACCCGTGGTCTCGCGCTTCTGCATGGACGCCACCACGATCCGATACAACGCACGCGTCTTCTCGGCGGGCTGGAACAGCTGCGCCATCCGCCACCGCTCGGCGCCCTCGCCGGATGTGAACCAGTCGATCAGCCCGGCGAGCTTGTCGAACCCGCCTCTGCCGCGTCCCCGTTCGGCGGCGGCGGTGAATCCTGCCGCGATCGCCCCGGCGGACGCGCCGCCGATCTGCTTGAACTCGTAGTGGCGGGCCAGCGAGGCGACCGCGAGGGGGTAGACGACACCGCTGGTCGTGCCGCCCCGCATGGTCAGGTCGCAGTAGCGGTCGTACTCCATGCGCTGATGATCGCGCGATCAGACGCATTAGTCAGCGAAGTTCACTCGGACGCCGAGAACGACTGCTTGGATGACGGGCATGACCGCGTACGACGTCGCCCGCAGCCTGCCCGACATCCCGCAGTTGCGCGCGCTCTGTCGTGCGCTGGCCGCGCTGGACGCCGTGCTGGACCCCGACAGCGACTACCCGTACCACCAGTACAACGACGCATGGGCGCCAGGCGAGGAGATGGCGTCCATGCGGGACGGTGCGGGCAACGAGTACGACATCGTGTTCACGGCCGCGGGAGCGTTTGTGCGCGGGTTCGACCACGAGTCGCCGATGAGCCCGTACGCCAACGATGACGAGGAGCCGTGGCCGGGCGTTCTCGACTCCGTGCCCGAGGTGTTCCGCAAGTGCGTGGAAGAGCCGGCGTTCTCCGATGAGTTCGACATGCCGTTCCTGACCGTGTGCCTGTGGCGCGAACACGGCGACACGTCCTGGCGGCACGGGGAGATCGACTTCCCGGAGGACGGCGACGACGGGGCCGGCTGGCTGTTCGCCCTGCTGGCCGATGGCACGCCAGAGGCGTACCGGAAGTGGGCGCAGGACTACTACGAAGAGCCGGTCGACCTCGCCGTCGTGCAGCGCGTCTTCGCTCAGTTCAGCGGCTGACGTTCCACCGCCAGCCACCACGAGATGACGTCCTCCGCCACCTCGGTCACGGGCTGGTCGGCCCGCACCACGTAGTCCTCGACCCACGACGACGTGTACTGCCGTTCCAGCTCCTCGGCGCGTTCGACGTGCCACCGCAGGTCGGCGTCGCCCTGGTGCCGTCGCGCGAGCCGTTCGCGGATCACCGGCAGGTCGGCCTTCAGTCGGCACACGTTGAGCTTGCCGCCGATCACCGAGGCGTAGCGGGCGCGTTCCTCCCGGCTCTCCACCACGCCCGCGAGCACGATCCGCTGCACACCCACCTCGACGTAGTTGCGCACCACGGCTTCCAGGTTGCGCAGCTGCAGCTCGAAGTGGAACGGGTCGTCGGGCGGCGGCGGCCAGCAGGCGGACAGCCAGTCGAGGTCGATCACCGCGTGCGGCACCCCGACCCCGGACAGCCGGTCGCCGACGGCTTCGGCGACGGACGTCTTGCCCACGCCCACCGGACCGGTGATCAGCAGCGCCTTCACCCAGCCACCGAGGCCAGTTCGGCGGGAGTGCCGGACATGATCACCCGGACGTGCTCGGTCACCTTCTCGACCGGCCAGTCCCACCACGCGATGCGTTCCAGCAGCTCGACGTCGGCGTCGGAGTACCGCTTCTTGATCAGCGAAGCCGGGTTGCCGCCCACGATGCCGTACGCCGGAACGTCCGACACCACAACGGATCCGGCCGCGATGATCGCCCCGTTGCCGATCCGCACGCCCGGCATGATCAGCGCGTTGTAGCCGATCCACACGTCGTTGCCGACCACCGTGTCGCCCCTCGAAGGCGCCCCCAGCGCGATGTCGAGGGTCTTCTCGCCCCACACGCCGCCGAAGATCGTGAACGGGAACGTCGACACGCCCGCCATGCTGTGGTTGGCGCCGGACATGATGAACCGGACGCCCTCCGCCAGCGCGCAGTACCGCCCGATGACCAGCTTCTCCGCCCCGAAGTTGTAGAGGACGTTGCGCTGCTCGAACTCCGTGGCGTGGTGCGGATCGTCGTAGTAGGTGTACTCGCCGATCTCGATCTGCGGGTTCTTCACCAACGGCTTCAAAAGCACCGTGCGCGCGTAGTCCGGCAACGGGTAGAGGTTGTCGGGCGAGGGAATCGTCACGGTGCTCCGATCGGCTCTTCGCTGAACTGAGTGCGGTACAGCTTGGCGTAGTGGCCCTCCTTGGCCAGCAACGCTTCATGCGTACCACGTTCGACGATCTGACCGGCGTCGACGACGAGGATCTGGTTCGCCGCGCGGATGGTCGACAGCCGGTGCGCGATGACCAGCGACGTCCGTCCGGCCAGCGCCTCGACCAACGCCTCCTGCACCGCCGCCTCCGACCGCGAGTCGAGGTGCGCGGTGGCCTCGTCCAGGATCACCACGCGCGGCTTGGCCAGCAGCAGCCGCGCGATCGTCAGCCGTTGGCGTTCGCCGCCGGAAAGACGGTAGCCGCGCTCGCCGACGACGGTGTCCAACTGGTCCGGCAACGACGACACGAGGTCCGCGAGCCGGGCCCGGCCGAGCGCGTCCCAGATCTCCTCGTCGGTCGCGGTGGGCGCGGCCAGCCGGAGGTTCGCGCCGATCGACTCGTGGAACAGGTGCCCGTCCTGCGTCACCATGCCCACGGTCTCGCGGATCGAGTCGAAAGACAGGTCGCGAACGTCCACACCGGACAGCCGGATCGTGCCGGAGTCCGCGTCGTACAGCCGGGGGACCAGCGAGGCGATCGTCGACTTGCCCGCACCCGACGCGCCGACCAGTGCGATCAGCGAACCCGGTTCGGCGGTGAAGGACACCCCACCGAGAATCTCCTCGCCACCACGGGTGTCGAGCGAGGCCACCTCTTCCAGCGACGCGAGCGACACCTTGTCCGCAGACGGGTAGGCGAACTTCACGTCCGAGAACTCGACCTGCACCGGACCGTCCGGCACGGCGGCCGGCTCCGGCTTCTCCTTGATCAACGGCGGTAGGTCCAGCACCTCGAAGACCCGCTCGAACGACACCAGCGCCGTCATCACGTCCACCCGTGCGCCCGCCAACGCCGTCAACGGCGCGTAGAGCCGCGTCAGCAGCAGTGCCAGCGTCACGATCGTGCCCGGCGCCATCTGCCCCTGGAACACGAACCAGCCACCCAGCCCGTAGACCAACGCCAGCGCCAACGACGACACGAGCGTCAACGCGACGAGGAACAACCACTGCGCCACGGCCGTCCGCACGCCGATGTCCCGCACGCGCCGAGCGCGCGCACCGAACTCCGCGCTCTCCAACGCCGGACGCCCGAACAGCTTGATCAGGGTGGCGCCGGGAGCCGAGAACCGTTCGGTCATCTGCGTCGTCATCATCGAGTCGAGGTTCGCGGCCTCGCGATGCATGGACGCCAAGCGCTTGCCCATCCGCCGCGCGGGAATCAGGAAGATCGGCAACAGGACCATCGCGAGCACCGTGACCTGCCACGACAGCGTCAGCATCACGGCCAGGGTCAGCACCAGCGCGATCACGTTCGTGACCACCCCGGAGATCGTCTCGGAGAACGCCCGCTGCGCCGCGATCACGTCGTTGTTCAGCCGCGACACCAACGCTCCGGTGCGCGTGCGGGTGAAGAACGCGATCGGCATCCGTTGCACGTGGTCGAAGACGGCCTGCCGCAGCCGCAGGATCAGGTCCTCGCCGACCCGCGACGACTGCCACCGCTCGGCCAGCGAGAACCCGGCCTCCAGCACCGCCACGCCGGCGATCGCGAGCGCCAGCCACACCACCAGACCGAAGTCGCGGCCACCGATGATCGTGTCGACCACCCGGCCGGCGAGCACCGGCGACGCCACCGCGAGCACCGCGGCCACCGCCGAGGTAGCCAGAAGTCCGTACACGGCACGGCGTTGCGGCCGTGCGAACCGGGCGACACGCTTCAACGTCGCCCGGCTCACGCGGCGGCTCTTCTCGTCTTGCATCGCGCTTTCGAGCGCGTACCAGGCGTTGAAGTCGATGTTCATGACGCCCAGTCTCGAACCTCGACCTACAACGAGGTCAAGCCGTTTTCAGGAACTCGTCGACCTCGGCGAAGACCGCCGCACGCACTGGCGCAGGCGACAGGAACAGGTCGTGCATGCCCGCCTTGATCTCCACCACCTTGACCGATGATCCGATCTTCGGGCCCCACTTGCGCATGCCCTCGACGTCGAGGACGGCGTCGGCCTTCGACACGTCCTCGCTCCACTCCTTGGCGTTCAACATGCTCTTGTCGGAGTGCAGCACCAGGACGGGCACGCGCACGTCGAGTCCCTTGTGGACCTTCTCCTGGCCCAGCAGCACGGCCCGGATCCACCCGGCGAGCACCGGGAAGCCCGCCAGCGGCTTCCACTTCAGGTCGAAGTCCCACTCGCCGTTGCGCGAGTTGTGGATCGCCGCCCCGTACGCCTCGCCGAGGTTCGCGCGGATCTTCACCTTCGGCGCGACACCACCCAGCACCTTCACGATCTGCCGCACGAGCGGCGGTTCGACGACGTCGAGCCACGGGCTGTTGAGCACCAACGCGTCGATGAGGTCGCTGGAACGCCGTTCGTGCGCCCACAACGACGTGGTGAGTCCACCGGTCGAGTGACCCATGAGCACCACACGTGAGTGCTCTTCACGAACCTTCGCGATCGCCGCGTCGATCTCCTCGAAGTACACGGTGATGTCGGTCGTGTAGTTCGGCAGCTCGCCGTCGCGCAGCGACCGTCCGTAACCGCGCAGGTCCACGGCGTAGAAGTCGTAGCCCTGGGCCGCGTAGTGCTCGGCCACGTGCTCCTGGAAGAAGTAGTCCGCG
Source organism: Lentzea sp. NPDC058450 (assembly GCF_042721395.1). Taxonomy (NCBI): domain Bacteria; kingdom Bacillati; phylum Actinomycetota; class Actinomycetes; order Pseudonocardiales; family Pseudonocardiaceae; genus Lentzea; species Lentzea sp. NPDC058450. Next base: position 57,792 of record NZ_JBHXLO010000010.1, on the reverse strand, counting down.
AAACCGTGCACGTAGAGGATCGCGCCGCGGTCGTTGGCGACCGCACGACGGCGGACCAGAGTGGCTGAGGCGCCGCCGCGCAGGGGGAGGACCGTGGTGTCTTCGTCGCTGCTCACCGCGCAAGTTTGCAACGGTCTGGAGCCGATTCCGTGCAGCCTTGTCCGGATCGTGTCTAACCTGGATGGTGTGACGGGGGATATTGAGCAGTCATCGAGGGTGCGGTTCCCGGGCATCAGCCCACGCGCCTATGAGCATCCTGCCGACCGAGGCGCCCTCGCGGTGCTGAGGGCGGTGCCCGCCGTGGCACCGATCCTCAAGGCGGTCGCCGGAGCCTTCACCGAACGCGGGGAGCGCCTGCTGCAGGTCGCGTCCTCCGTCCGGGTCGGCCCCAAGCAGTACCCGACGCTCGACCGCATCCGCAACGAGGTGGCGGCGACGTTCGACCTCGCCGAGGTGCCCGAGCTCTTCGTCGAGCGCAACGCGCAGGCGTACGGCTACACCTACGGCATCGACAAGCCGTTCATCGTGATCAGCACCGGCGCGGTCGACCTGCTCGACAACGAGTCGCTGCGCTTCCTGATCGGTCACGAGATGGGCCACGCGATGTCGGGCCACGCGCTGTACAACACGCTGTTGCGCCGGCTCATCGACCTGACCACGTCGTTCGCGTGGGTGCCCGCGGGCGCCATCGCGATGCGCGCGGTCATCGCGGCGTTGCGCGAGTGGCAGCGCAAGACCGAGCTCTCCTGCGACCGGGCGGGCCTGCTGGCCTGCCAGGACCCGCAGGCCGCGCTGCGCACGCACCTCGCGCTCGCGGGCGACCTCGGCGGCCAGGTCGACATCGCGTCGTTCCTCGCTCAGGCGAAGGAGTACGAGGAGGTCGAGGACATCCGCGACAGCCTCCTCAAGCTCCTGCACACCGAGCACCGCACGCACCCGCTGGTCGTGGTGCGGGCGGCCGAGCTGCAGCGCTGGTCGGCGAGCGAGGAGTACCGCGAGATCCTCACCGGCACGTACCCGCGCCGCGAGGACGACCGGCCGACGACGAACCTGACCGACGACATCAAGGGCGCCGCCAAGTCGTACAAGGAGTCCATGAACAACTCCGCCGACCCGCTGATCAAGACGATCAACGACATCGGCGAGTCGGTCATGGGCGCCGCCGGCAAGCTCTGGAGCAAGGTTGCTCCGAACGGCTCAGCGGAGTAGCTACCATCTGGAGTCATGAGACGACTCCTGGTGTTGGTTCTCTCCGCTCTGCTCGCTTCAACGGGCACCGCCGCCGCCGACGAGCAGGTCGTCGGCGGCGAGCGGGCGTCCATCAAGGCCAACCCGTGGGCCGTCTACCTCACCGACGACCGCGACCTGCAGTTCTGCGGCGGCACGATCGTCGCCCCGCGCAAGGTCCTCACCGCGGCCCACTGCGCGATCGGCCGGGCACCGCGCGAGGTCCAGGTGATCGCGGGCCGCGAGGACAAGCTGGACCGCCAGTCCGGCGTGGAAGCCAAGGTCACCGACATCTGGATCCACAAGCAGTACGTCTCCGCGGACGAGGGCGAGGACGTGGCCGTCCTGACCCTCAAGGACGACCTGCCGTACACCCCGCTCCCACTAGCCGAACTGACGGATCGCGCCCTCTACCAGCCGGGCACCGACCTCCGGGCCCTCGGCTGGGGCCGCACCACCGAGAACGGCAAGACCTCCCGCTACCTCATGCAGGCCACCGTCCCGGTCCTCCCCGACAGCTACTGCGTGGACACCTACCCGCAGTTCCAGCGGACCGACATGTTCTGCGCGGGCTACGAGGGCGGCAGGATCGACACCTGCCAGGGCGACTCGGGCGGCCCGATCGTGGCCGACGGCAAACTCGTCGGCGTCACCTCCTGGGGCGAAGGCTGCGCCCGCAAGAACAAGCCGGGCGTATACGTCCGCATCGCCCGCTACGCCAAGGACCTTCACTCGGTGGTGGACGCTTCCCCGCCTGGAGTTGTAGCGCCCTGACCACCCCGGTACTCCTGAACCCATGCGACTGCCGGCGGTTCTGCTCCTGCTGCTGATCACGGCGACCCCGGCACAAGCCACCCCGAGAATCGTCGGCGGCGAAGTCGTGACCACCACGACCGAAGCCCCCTGGACGGTGGCCCTGACAACGGAGTCGGGCCACCAGTTCTGCGGCGGCGCACTCCTCGCCCCCGACCAGGTCGCCACAGCGGCCCACTGCGTCCAGGGCCGGGAGCCCGCCTCGATCAGGGTCGTGGCCGGACGACTGGACCTGACCACGGCCACAGGCTCGACCACCACGGGCAAGTCCTACCAACTGGCCGAGGGCTACCTGACCCCGTCACGAGGCAAGGACGTGGCCCTCCTGACCCTGACCGCCCCGCTCCCACATCAGGCACTCCCGCTGGCCGAGCCAACCGTGTACATGCCGGGAACCGTGGGCACCGTCTACGGCTGGGGCCGCCAGTCGGAGATCGACCAGAACAAGAGCCCGCTGCTGCACAAGGCCTCCGTCCCGATCTGGCCGGACCACCAGTGCGCCGCGACCTACGCCCGCTACGACCCGGAAGCCATGTTCTGCGCGGGCTACCCCGACGGAGGCATCGACGCCTGCGTGGACGACTCCGGCGGCCCGTTCGTGGTGAACGGCAGGCTGGCAGGCATCGTCTCGTGGGGCATCGGCTGCGCCCGCCCGAACGCACCGGGCGTCTACACCCGCATCACGACGTACCTGACCCCGAACTGACCCGCGCGCAGGCTGACGCAAGGGTCCCCTCGCACTCAAGCTCCCCCGCGACCCAACGTACCGACGAGGTCTGACAGTCCGACGAAACCGCAGTCGTCAACGCAAGCCGACCACCGTCTTGGCCCGGCGCGCGGTGCCAACCGGACAGCCGTCAACGCACCCCAACCACCTACGAAGCCTGGCAAGCGAAGCCGAAGGCGAGCCCGAACGGGCTGATGCCCGCCACAGAGCCGGTTCCACCGCTCAAGGCGATTGGGGCTTGACTTTGGGTGCGAGGTGCTAGCTTCTCGAGCTCGGCCGGGCGCTTTTCAGCCCGGCCTTTCCGGCCGACCAGCGCCTCGCAAGGGCCCCGAAGTCAAGCCCCAATCGCACACCCCAGGTCTTTCGTCGAGACCCGCGCAAGCACCCTCGCAACGGAAGACGAAGTGTGGAACGCGACCAACCCCGCTGGAACGCGACCAGCCCGCCAGAACTACAGAACTACAGAACCAACCCGACCGACATCGTCAAGAACGCCGCAGCACAAACCGCATCCAGCGCGGTGGAAACCCCAGGCCGCTTCAACCGCCCGGCCACCGAAGAAGCCGCCAGCACGATCATCAGCTCCCACACAGCCGCCAGCCCGAGAAACACAACAGCGAGCAGAGCGAGCTGCGCCACCGGTTCACCCGATCCGATGAACTGTGGCAGGAACGCCAACGAGAACAGGATCATCTTCGGGTTCGTGATGTTGGTCAGGAACCCCTGCCGGAACGGCCGCGCACCAGCGACCTCCTCAGGCTCCTCACCGCCACGCCGAATCAGCCCGCGCGCAATGGAAACCGCCAGGTAGAGCAGATACCCGGCGCCGACCCACCGCAGCGCCGTCAACACCATCGGATACCGGGCGAGCACCACCCCGAGCCCCGAGATCACGACCAGCACCTGCACAGCCGCCGCGGAGTGAATCCCACCCAAAGCCAGCAGCCCCGCGCGCGTCCCCGACCGCAGTGACGTGCGCAGGAGCAGGAACGCGTCCACGCCGGGGGTCACGATGACGACCGCGCACGCGATGAGGAAGGCCGGAACCTGGCCGAAGTCGAACAACACCGTACATACCCCCGTGATCTACGCCACTGACCGCAAAATCTCCGGCCAGATGGAAACTTAGCACGAGAATCTCCGGTTTTGACGCCGTCCTAGCGCGATCGCTACCGTTGGTGACCGATCGTCCACCTGGCGCAACGAGGAGTGGTCCGTGAGGGGTAAGCGGCTTGCCGTGCTGGTAGCGGTGATCGCGCTGGTCAGCGGCGGTACGACGGCCGATGCGATCGTTGGGGGGACACCCGCGCGGGTGGCGGACACCCCGTGGGTTGTGGCGATCACCACCACGGACGGTCAGCTGATCTGCGGCGGCGCGCTCGTCGCCCCGGACAAGGTCATGACGGCCGCTCACTGCGTGACCCTCAAGGGCGTGCTCGGCAAGAACCAGCGTCCGCCGGAGCAGCTCAGGGTGGTCGCGGGCCGCACGGACCTGCGCGACAAGGCCGAGGGCGTCGACGCGGCCGTGTCGGCGGTGTGGCGGCACCCGGACTACGTCGAGGTCACCAAGGGTGACGACGTGGCGGTGCTGACGCTCGCGCAGCCGGTGCCTTACCGGACGATCGCGCTCGGCGAGGTCGGGGACGACGGCGTGGTGCTCGGCTGGGGGCGCACGGCGGAGAACGTCCCGCCGGCCATGTCGCTGCGCAAGGTGACGGTGCCGATCCTGTCCGACTCCGAGTGCCTGCTCAAGGAACCCGACTACCGGCCGGGCGCGATGCTGTGCGCCGGGCGGGGTGGCCGGGACGCGTGCACCGGCGACTCGGGCGGGCCGCTCGTGGTGCGCGGCCGGCTCGCGGGCGTTGTGTCGTTCGGCCGCGGCTGCGCACGGCCCGATGAACCTGGTGTCTACACCCGGCTCGCGAACTACCGGCAGACGCTGGGCTTCTGATATCCACGACCAGGTGCGAACCACACAGTTTCCCGCCACCCTGCGGCGGCAGTGGGGCCTCGACCTGAGCCCCGACCAGCTCTACGCGATCCTGCGACTGCGGCAGGACGTCTTCGTCGTGGAGCAGAACTGCGTCTACGCCGACGTCGACGGCCGCGACCTCCACCAGGGCACCCGGCACTTCTGGCTGGAAGCCGAGGGCTCGCACGAGCCGCTCGCGTACCTGCGGCTGCTCGAGGATCCCGACGGCACGCTCCGGATCGGCCGCGTCGCCACCGCGCGCATGGCCCGCGGCCGCGGCTACAGCCGCCGGCTCATGCAGGCGGCGATCGCGGACATCGGCAGCACACCGGCGGTGCTCGACGCGCAGACGTACGTCGCCGACTTCTACGCGTCGTTCGGGTTCGTGGCCGAAGGGGCCGAGTTCATCGAGGACGGGATTCCACACCTGCGGATGCGGCGCTCTCCCTGATCACGCGCACCGCGCGCTCGATGTCGGCCTCGGTCAGATCGGCGCGCGCGGTGAGCCGCAGCCTGCTGACCTGGTCCGGCACCGACGGCGGCCGGAAGCAGCCGACGACCACGCCGCTCGTGCGGCACGTCTCGGCCCACCGGAACGCCTGCTCCGGCCCCGGCGCCCGCACGCTCACCACGGCCGCGGTCGGCGTGCTGACCTGGAACCCGGCCTCCTTCAGGCGGTTGCTCAGGTCGTGCGCCACGGTCAGCGCGCGCTCGGGACGGTCCGGCTCCTCGCGCAGGATCCTGATCGCCGCGAGGGCCGCCGCCGCGCTGCTCGGCGCGAGCCCGGTGTCGAAGATGAACGGCCGCGCGGTGTCGATCAGGTGCCTGATCACCCGGCTCGGGCCGAGCACCGCGCCGCCCATCGCGCCCAGCGACTTGCTCAGCGTCAGCGTCGTGATCACGTCCGGCTGCTTGATGAGACCCGCCTCGGCCACCGCGCCGCGGCCGCCGGGACCGACCACGCCCAGGCCGTGCGCGTCGTCCACCACCAGCGCCGCACCGGTCTCGCGGCACACGGCGTGCAGTTCGTTCAACGGGGCGATGTCGCCGTCGACGCTGAAGACCGAGTCCGTGACGACGATCGCGCGCCGCTTACCTCGGGTCTCCAGCGCGTGCCGGACCTTGCCGACGTCGCAGTGGTCCGCGACGACGACGTCGGCCTTCGACAGCCGCGTGCCGTCGATCAGGGACGCGTGGATGTGCTGGTCGGCGACGATCGCCGTGCCGGGGCCGGACAACGCCGTGACCGCGGCGAGGTTCGCCATGTAGCCGCTGCTGAACACCAGCGCGGACTGCGAGCCGCAGAAGTTCGCGAGCTCGAACTCCAGCTCGGCGTGCAGCTCGGTCGAGCCCGTGACCAGGCGCGATCCGGTGGAACCGGCACCCCACTTCAGCGTGGCGGCAGCGGCGGCACCGGCGACGCGCTTGTCCTTGGCGAGCCCGAGGTAGTCGTTGCTCGCGAGGTCGAGGTCCGTCGAGTCCGACGTGCGCGGCCGCAACCGCCGGGTCAGACCGGCCTTGGCTCGCGCTTCAGAGCGGACGTCGATCCAGTCGAACGTCGACTCACCAGGACTGGAAATCGCCTCAGTTGTGCTCACGGTCACCGCCTGAGTCTCCCATCTGCCCGCTAGCGTGCCGCTCGTGGACCTGTTCACCTTCACGCGCGCCGAACTCACCTCTCCGGTGCAGTTCCTCGGCGGGCGCTGGGTGGTGTCCGACTACGACGACGTGCGCGCCGTGCTGGCCGATCCCGTCACCTACCTGCCCGACAACGCGCTGACCGCCGTGACACCGGTGGCTCCGGCGGCGCTGCGGTCCCTGGTCCGCGCGCGCTTCTCGCTCCCGCCGACGCTCGCGAACAACGGGTCGGAGTCCCACGCTGACCTGCGGCGACTCGTGGCGTCGTTCTTCACGGCCGCGCGCGTTGCCGCTGCGGAGCCTCGCATTCACGAACTGGTTTTGGAACGGTTGGGTGGTACGGATCTCGTGCGGGACCTGGCCTGGGACCTGCCCGCGATCGTCCTGATGGAGCTGCTCGGCCTGCCCAACGTCGACATACCGACTTTGAAGCGCTGGAGCTCGGGGTCGCTGGAGTTCTTCTGGGGCGACATCACCCGCGACCGCCAGCTGGAGCTGGTCGGCGACGTCGGCGACTTCCACCAGTGGCTGATCAAGCGCTACCACGCCCGCGACGGCGAGCTGTTCTGCGCGCTGGCCGACGCCGGTGTGTCCGCGGAGGACTCCGCCGGTCTCTGCTACTTCCTGCTGATCGCCGGCCAGGAGACCACGACCCAGCTGCTCTCGACGGCGTTGCGCCGGGCGTTGCAGGACCGCGAGCTGTGGGCGCGGCTGCCCGAGCCGGGCGTCGCGGAGGCGTTCGTCGAGGACGTGCTGCGGACCGAGACGCCCGTGGTGACGTGGCGGCGGCTGACCGCGCGGGAGGTCGTGCTGTCCGGTGTGCGCGTTCCGGCCGGTGCGGAGCTCGTGTTGTTGTTGAGCGGTAAGGAAACCGACCCGCGCCATCTGGCGTTCGGCTACGGCCGCCACTTCTGCCTCGGCGCCGGCCTGGCCCGCCTGGAGGCCGCCGTGACCCTGCGGACGGTGGCTCGGCACGAGCCGTCGTTGCACCTGGTAGGGCCGAGGCCGGAGTGGCTGAACCTGCTGTCGTTCCGCGCGCCGAAGTCGGTCACGGTCGCGCGATGAGCTTGCCCCGCGTGGTGCGGGCTTCGAGCGCCTCGTGTGCCGCCGCGATCTCGTCCAGCCGGTAGACCTCGCCGAGGGACGGCCGGAGACCGAGCTTCAGCACCTCCTCCGGGGTCGTGTCGCGGGGGAGGCCCAGGACCGCGACGCCCTTGCGGAAGATGTCGCTCGCCGTCACGTCCAACGGCTCGCCACTGGCGTACCCGAACACGACCATGCGCCCGACACCGTCCTTGAGCAGCTCGAACGCGCGTCTCCCGACCTCGCCGCCGATCGACTCGAACACGACGTCGACCGGCTCCAGGTCGTCCCAGTCGTAGCCGAGACCGCCCTTGCTGGACGCGGCGAGCACGGTCGCGCCCGCCCGTTCCGCGAGTTGGACGAGCAGGGTGCCGACGCCGCCGGCCGCCGCCTCGACCAGCACCCGGTCGCCCGGCCGGATCCTCGCCGCCCTGGCCGCCGCGACCGCGGTGGTGCCCTGGAGCAGCAACGCCAGCGCCTCGTGGTCGCTCACGTCGTCGGGCACGTCGATCGGGTGCTCGATGACGGCCTTCGTGGCGTAGGCGCCGTCGCGTGGCACACCCATCACGCGGCGGCCTTCCGCTGTGGTACCAACGACTTCCGAGCCGAGCACCGCGGGCAGGCTCGGTCCCGGGTACCACGGGAAGAGCTCCCTGCCCTTGCCCCGGCGGATCACGGTCTCGCCGTAGTTGAGGCCGATCGCGGTGACGTCGACGAGCGTCTCGCCGACGGGGTCCGGCACCTCCTCGACCCGCAACACCCCGGGCCCGCCGAACTCGTGGAACCGCACTGCCTTCATCTCGCATCCCCTCGATAAGCGGACCGCCGGTCCGGTTGCTAATATACGGACCATCAGTCCGCTTGTGTCAAGGGAGAGCTCGTGGAACGTGCCGACGCCGCCCGCAACCGGGCCGCGATCCTCGCCGCCGCCACGCGGTTGATCGGTGAACGCGGCATCGACGCCGTGTCGGTCGACGACGTGGCGATCGCCGCCGGGGTCGGCAAGGGCACCGTGTTCCGCCGGTTCGGGGACAAGGCGGGCCTGGTCGGCGCCGTGGTGGACGAGACGGCCGCCTCGTGGATCCAGACCGCTTCGTTGGAGTGCCGCTCCGCCGGAGAGTTCGCCGGCACGCTCTTCGACCACGTGCTGGCGTCGTTGCCGCTGGTCATCGCCGTGGAACGGACGACGGTCCGCAGCTGCGAGGGCAACTTCGCGATCACGGTCGAGCGCCTGGCCCGGCTGGTCGGCTCGACGTTCAAAGCGCACACCGTGCTGGCAGTGCTGCGGGGTGAGCACATCGAGTTCCTGCTGGCCCAGGGCATGACGGCGGCGGAGATCCGGGTGGGGGTCATTTCGCTCGCCGACACGCTGGCGGCTGAGGTTTGATGCTGGGGTGTTGAACCGACAGCTCTCCGGAGTCCGCAAGAAGACGTTGCTGGAGTCGCTCGGCCCGGTGCCGGACGTCGACCCCGACCGCTACGGCGACGGCGGCCCGGTGGGCGCGCTGGAGGAGCGGGTCGCCGCGTTGCTGGGCACCGAGGCCGCGCTGTTCGTGCCGACCGGCACGATGGCGCAGCAGATCGCGTTGCGCTGCTGGGCGGACCGCACGCACAACCCGATCGTCGCGATGCACCCGCGAGCGCACCCGTTGAACCACGAGGACGACGCGCTGACCGTGCTGTCCGGGCTGCGGCCGATCAAGGTGCGCAACGACGACGTCGGCACGTGCCCCGAGCCGTTCGGGACGCTGCTGCTGGAGGTGCCGGACCGTGAGGCCGGGTTCGTCCTGCCGACCTGGGACGAGCTCGTGGCGGTGGTAGAGGCGGCCCGCGAACGGGACGCGGTCGTGCACCTCGACGGCGCGCGGCTGTGGGAGAGCACCTTCGGGCTGGGCAGGTCGTTGCCCGAGATCGCCGGCCTCTTCGACTCGGTCTACGTCTCGTTCTACAAGTCCCTCGAAGGCATTTCGGGCGCGGCGCTGGCGGGGAGCCACGACTTCGTCGAGCAGGCACGGGTCTGGCGGCACCGGTACGGCGGCATGGTGTTCCAGCAGTGGCCCGCCGCGTTGTCCGCGTTGCACGGCCTGGACACGGTGTTGCCTCGCCTGGGTTCGTACGTCGCGCACGCCAAGGTCGTCGCCGCCGCGATGGACCAGCCCGAACCTCACACGCACCAGTTCGCGCTGCATCTGCCCGGCGACCCGGCCAGGCTGAAGGAGGTGGGCGGGAAGTTCCTCGGCGGGTTCTGGCCGGACGGACCGCTCGCCAAGACCGAGGTGACCGTGGCCGGGCCCGCGCTGGAGTGGACGGCGGACGAGGTCAAGGCGGCGTGGACCGAGTTTCTGGAGTCGATCTAGCGACGTCGCTCACCTGGCTGTTGGACCCGGCCTTGCGAAATGCGACGATGCCGGGGCTGTGAGGGGAGTGCGAGGAAGCCGGTGTGACTCCGGCGCCGTCCCGCGACTGTGACCGGTTTTGGACGCCGGAAGTCAGGAACTCGTCCCCCTCTTCACCTGACCGCGGGCGTGGACACCCGAGGAAGGACTTCGCCGAGCATGTTCCCGTTTTCGGCTGTCGTCGGCCATGACGACCTCCGGCTCGCCCTGCTGCTGAACGCCGTGCACCCCGGCATCGGCGGCGTGCTCGTCCGAGGTGAGAAGGGGACCGCGAAGTCGACCATCGTGCGCGCCCTCGCCGCGTTGCTGCCCGAGCTCGACATCTCGGCCGGCTGCCGGTTCGGCTGCGCGCCGGGGACCGCCGACTGCCCCGACGCGCCCCACGACGGGGTGGAGCGACGGCCAGCGCGGCTGGTCGAACTGCCCGTCGGCGCGACCGAGGACCGGCTCGTCGGGTCGCTCGACCTGGAGAAGGCGCTGACCGAGGGCGTCCGGGCGTTCCAGCCCGGACTGCTGGCGGCCGCGCACCGGGGCGTGCTCTACGTCGACGAGGTCAACCTGCTGCACGACCACCTGGTCGACCTGCTGCTCGACGCCGCCGCGATGGGGCGCGCGCACGTCGAACGCGAGGGCGTGTCGGTGTCGCACCCGTCGCAGTTCCTGCTGGTCGGCACGATGAACCCCGAGGAGGGCGAGCTGCGGCCGCAGCTGCTCGACCGGTTCGGGCTGACCGTCGCGGTGAAGGCCGCGCGCGACGTGGCCGTGCGCACCGAGGTGATCCGCCGCCGGCTCGCCTACGAGGCCGACCCGGCCGGGTTCGCCGCGCGGTGGGCCGACGAGGACTCGCAGCTGAAGCAGCAGATCACCGACGCCCGGTCGCGGTTGGCCGGAGTGTCCCTTCCGGACGGTGAGCTGCGCCGGATCGCCGCCGTCTGCGCGGCTTTCGAGGTCGACGGCATGCGCGCGGACCTCGTGGTCGCCCGTGCCGCGATCGCCCACGCGGCGTGGCGGGGCGCCGGCGCCGTCGAGGAGACAGACGTCGAGACCGCCGTCCGGCTCGCGTTGCCGCACCGGCGCCGCCGCGACCCGTTCGACGAGCCCGGCATCGAGGAGCAGCAGCTCGAGGACGCGATGAAGCAGGCCGCCGAGCACGCTTCCGATCCTTCCGGCGACGAGGGCCCGGACGACGACGGTCCCGGCGGTGGCGAGCTGCCCGAACCCCAGGAAGGCCCGAAGGGCAACGGGAACGCACCGGCCGACCGTCCGGCACCGGAGCCCGCGCCCGCTTTCAAGGCGCGGCTGCTGGAGGTCCCCGGGGTCGGGGAAGGCGCGCCGGGCAAGCGTTCCCGCGCCCGTGCCCGCACCGGCCGGATCGTCCGCTCGTCCACAGTGGACGGAAACGGCCTGCACCTGGTCGACACGCTGGCGAACGCCGCGCCGCACCAGGCCGCGCGCGGCCGCACCGGTCCCGGGTTGGTGTTGACCGCCGCCGATCTGCGCAAGGCCGTGCGGGAGGGCAAGGAGTCGAACCTGGTGCTGTTCGTCGTCGACGTCTCCGGCTCGATGGCCGCGCAGAAGCGGATGTCGGCGGTGAGCGGCGCGGTGATCTCGTTGCTGCGCGACGCCTACCAGCGCCGGGACAAGGTGGGCGTGGTGACGTTCCGCGGGCAGACCGCCGAGGTCGCCCTGCCCCCGACGACGTCCGTCGACGCCGCGGCGACCCGGCTGAAGAAGATGCGCACCGGCGGCCGCACGCCGTTGGCCGACGGGCTTTTGAAGGCGCACCGCGTGCTGGAGATCGAACGGCTGCGGGACCCGCGGAAGCGGCCTCTGGTCGTGCTGCTGACGGACGGCCGGGCGACGTCGTCCGGCCTCGGCGGCGACCCGACCAAGGACGCCCTGAAGGCCGCCGGCCTGCTGGAGCAGACCGCCGTCGTGGTCGTCGACTGCGAACAGGGCCACGTGCGCCTGGGCCTGGCGGCGAAGATCGCGGACGCGCTGCAGGGCACCTGCGTGCGGCTCGACCAGCTGTCCGCCGACCACCTCGCCGGCGTCGTCCGGGCCGCGTGAAGGAGAAACCCCAGTGCCCCAAGGACAACCCACCGAGGTCCCGAAAGACGGCCTGACCACCCGGCAGCGCCGCAACCGCCCGTTGCTGATGCTGCACACCGGCGAGATGAAGGGGAAGTCGACGTCGGCGTTCGGCATGGCGCTGCGCGGCTGGAACCAGGGCTGGGACATCGGCGTGTTCCAGTTCGTGAAGTCCGCCAAGTGGAAGGTGGGCGAGGAGTCCGCGTTCAAGGCGCTCGGCCGGCTGCACGACGAGACCGGCGAGGGCGGCGCCGTCGAGTGGCACAAGATGGGCGAGGGCTGGTCCTGGACCCGCAAGCAGGGCACCGAGGACGACCACGCCTCCGCCGCCCGTGAGGGCTGGGCGGAGATCGCCCGCAGGCTGGCGTCGGAACGGCACGGGTTCTACGTGCTGGACGAGTTCACCTACCCGCTGCACTGGGGGTGGATCGACGTGGACGAGGTGGTGGACGCGCTGGTCAGCCGCCCCGGCCACCAGCACGTGGTGATCACCGGCCGGTACGCGCCGCAGCGGTTGGCCGACGCGGCGGACCTCGTGGTGGAGATGACGAAGGTCAAGCACCCGATGGACGCCGGGCAGAAGGGGCAGCGGGGGATCGAGTGGTGAGTGGGCTGTTCGCGAGGCTGGCTTCTGGGCGGTGTGGGGGCCGGGCTGTGAGTGGACCGTTCACGGCCTTCGCTTCCGAGCAGCGCGGGAGTTGGGTGGCGAACGGTCCGTTCACGGACCTGGCTTCCCAACAGCGCGGGAGCCGGATGGTGAGTGGACCGTTCGCGGACTTGGCTTCCGACTGGCGTGCGAGTCGGGTGGTGAGCGGTCCGTTCACGGACTTGGCTTCCCAACAGCGCGGGAGCCGGATGGTGAGTGGACCGTTCGCGGACTTGGCTTCCGACTGGCGTGCGAGTCGGGTGGTGAGCGGTCCGTTCACGGACTTGGCTTCCCAACAGCGCGGGAGCCGGATGGTGAGTGGACCGTTCGCGGACTTGGCTTCCGACCGGCGTGAGAGTCGAGTGGTGAGCGGTCCGTTCACCACCGCCCCGGCTTGCGGGCAGCGGGGTGCGCCGTGGTGAACCGGCTCGTCATCGCCGCCCCCGCGTCCGGCAGCGGCAAGACCACCGTCGCGACCGGGCTCATGGCCGCGTTGCGCCGCAACGGCTCGCGGGTCGCGCCGTTCAAGGTCGGCCCCGACTACATCGACCCCGGCTACCACTCCCTCGCGACCGGCCGCCCCGGCCGCAACCTCGACCCGGTCATGGTCGGCGAACACCGCATCCCGAGTCTGTTCGCGCACGGCGCCAAGGGCACCGACATCGCCGTGGTCGAGGGCGTGATGGGGTTGTTCGACGGCCGCATCGACACCGCCGGCATCGGCTCGACCGCGCACGTCGCCAAGCTGATCAACGCCCCCGTGCTGTTCGTCGTGGACGCGCGCGGGCAGAGCCGGTCGCTGGCCGCGTTGCTGCACGGGTTCCGCGGCTACGACCCGACGGTCCGGCTCGGCGGCGTGATCCTCAACCAGGTCGGGTCGGAACGGCACGAGCAGGTGCTGCGGTCGGCGTGCGACGAGGTGGGCCTCGACGTGCTCGGGGTGCTGCCGCGCGATCCGCAGTTCTCCTTGCCCTCACGGCACTTGGGGCTCGTGACGGCGGCCGAGCACGGTGCGGAGGCCGTCGCCGCGGTGGACGCGATCGCCGCCGCCGTGGCCAAGCACGTGGATCTCGACGCTGTCCGCCGGCTCGCGTCCTCGGTGCCCGCGATGGCCGTGGCGCAGTGGGAACCGCAGGTCGAACGCATCCCGGACGAGCCCGTGGTCGCGGTCGCCGGTGGTGCCGCGTTCACGTTCGGGTACGCCGAGCACGTCGAGGTGCTGAAGGCGGCGGGCGCGGCCGTGGCGGTGCTCGATCCGCTGCACGACGAGGAACTGCCGGAGGGCACGGCCGGGCTGGTGTTGCCGGGTGGGTTTCCGGAGCAGCACGCGGAAGCCCTGTCGGCCAACGCGAAGTTGCGCGCGGCGGTCGCTCGGTTCGCTCGATCGGGTGCGCCGGTGCACGCCGAGTGCGGAGGGTTGCTGTACCTCGCGCGGTCGCTCGACGGGCACCCGATGTGCGGCGTGCTCGACGCCGAGGGGTTCATGACACCGAAGTTGACCTTGGGTTATCGGGACGCGGTGGCGTCCGCGGGCTCGCCGCTGCACACCCCCGGCAGCCGCGTGACCGGCCACGAGTTCCACCGCACGCAGCTGTCCACACCGCACTCGGACCCGCCCGCGTGGCACTGGCGCGGCGTCGACTCACGGCCTGTCGCCGAGGGTTTCGCGGTGGGCGGCGTGCACGCGTCGTACCTCCACACGCACCCGGCCGGTGATCCGGAAGCGGTGGCCCGGTTCGTGCGGGCCTGCCACCCGTTCGTGGCCGGAGTGGCAGACGGTACGGTCAACGCTTAAGCCTCTCCCCAAACCCCCTGTGGAGCTGTCGTGACGACGACCGGTCGGGTCTCCTTCGTCGGCGCCGGTCCCGGTGCCGCCGACCTCATCACTCTCCGCGGCGCGCGCCGCATCGCGGAGGCCGACGTCGTCATCTGGGCTCCGAGCGCCGTGGACGTCGAGTGCGTTCGCGAGCACGCGCGTGCCGACGCGGACCTGGTCGACTTCTCGCGCGTCACGCAGGAGGAGATCACCGACCTGTACCGCCGCGCCGCCGCGTCGCGCCAGGTCGTCGTGCGTCTGCACGCCGGTGACGCCGCGACCGGCGGGGGAGTGCAGGACCAGCACGACCTGTGCGTGCGCCTCGGCCTCGAGGTCGAGGTCGTGCCGGGCGTGTCCGTCGTCGCCGCCGCGGCCGCGAAGATCGGCCGCGAGCTCACCGCGACCGAGGCGTCCTCGACCGTGCTGATCTCGCCGGACAGCAGCGAGCGCGTCCAGGAGTTCGCCGCGTTGCAGACGACGATGGCCGCCACGGTCTCGGGCGCGCGCACCGGCCAGTTCGTGGAGAAGCTGCTGGAGGGCGGCTACACCGAGGACACCCCGGTCGTCGTCGCGTACAAGGTGAGCCAGGCCGACGAGGTCGTCGTGCACACCACGGTCGGCGCGCTGGAGTCGGTCGTGAAGCAGCACAAGCTGTACCGCCCCACGCTCTTCCTGGTCGGCGCGGCCGTGAAGGCCCCGACCCGCCGCGTCTCGGCCACGGCCACCGCGTCCGTCGAGGAACCGCTGCGCGCCGCCCGCCCGACCCGCTGGTCGCGCCGCGCCGCCTCCCGCATCGCGACGCGCGTGGACGAGCCCATCCCCGCCACCGCCACCCCGGCCGCCGAGTCGAACCCGGCGTGGACGGCGGTCGAGGAAATACAGCAGTCCGTCCGCAAGCCCGCGGAAGAGCCGGCCCCGAAGCCGAAGCTGACCGTCGTCGCGGCCGAGAAGCCGAAGCCGCCGACCGTCAACGCCTCCACGGCACGCCCCAAGAAGCCGGTCCGCAAGCCCAAGCGGTCAGCTAACTGATGTCGCTCGACAAGCTGCAGACGGCAGCCGCCCGCCCCGCCGAGATCGTCGACGCTGCGGACGGCCTCCGCCCCGCGCTCAACGTGTGCCGGGCCCACTCGACCGTCATCGTGAAACTCGCCGACGGCATCGGCCCGGCCGAGATCGGCGCGGGCCTGGCGGGCTGGCGCCGGAGCCTGACCGTGCAGGACGGCGACGAGCTGATCCCGATCGACCCGCGCGACGCCGTCACCCGCCGCTGGACCGCCCCGACCGCCGTGCTGTGCCTGGCGGACAACGAGTTCCTCCAGTCCCGCGACGGCTGGGCACTGCCCGACGACTCGTTCGCCACCCGGACCCACGTGCTCGGCGCCGAGGTCCGCGCCTTCGTGCTGGCCCGCCTCGCCCCACGCCCCGGCGTGCTGGTGTGGGACGTCCTGGCGGGCTCCGGCGCGGTGGGCGTGGAGTGCGCCCGGCTGGGCGCCGCCGTGATCGCCGTCGAACCGGACCCGGTGCAGTGCGTGCGCATCATCGCGAACGCCTCGGCACACGGCGTCGACGTCCGGGTCGAGGAGTCGGAACTGGACGCACCCTCCCTGCCGAAGCCGGACGCGGTGTTCGTGGGGCGCGGCGACCTGAGCGCGGTGAAGGCCTCCGCCGCCGCCTCGGCGAAGCGGGTCGTGGTGGCGACGGAGAGCGTGGACGAGATCGTGCCCGCGCGGGACGCGCTGGCGGCGGCCGGGTACGAGGTGGAGGGCGTCCACTGGACCGCGTCGCGCCTGCTGGACTCGGGCTTCGCTCCGGCCGTCCCGGTGACGCTCTTGTGGGGCACGAAGAAGTGATCGGAGTGTTCGCGGGTCCCGCCCAGCGCGGTGACGCCGCCGACCTGGCCGGCCTCCTCGGCGCCGACGCCGTCGTCCCCGACGGGCCGGTCAAGCCCGCCGTGCGCAGCCTCTGGCCCCGCCTCGGCGCCGTCGTCCTCTTCCTCGACGCCGCCACCGCCGTCCGCCTGGTCGCGCCCCTCCTGCGCGACAAGCGGTCCGACCCCGCCGTGGTCTGCGTCGACCAGCACTTCGTCGTCGGACTGGCCGGTGACGCCGACGTCTTCACGCGGCACGTCGCCGACCTGCTCAACCGCACCGCCGTGGTGACGACCGGGCCGTCCATCGACTCCATGCTGGACGAACTCGTCGAGCAGCTCGACGCCACCGCAGACGGCGACGTCGCGGGGTGCACCGCCGCCATCGAGGCCGGCGAGAAGGTCGTGCTGCGCAACCCGTTGAACTTCCCGTTGCCCGCGCTGCCGCCCAACGTCGTGCCGGGTGGTGAGGACGCGACCTGGGTGATCGTCGTCGACGACCGGGCCGGGGCGAGCAAGGAGCACGTGCTGCGGATCGTGCCGCGCACGCTCGTCGTCGGAGTCGGCTCGACGCGGGGCGCGTCGGCCACCAGCGTGGGGGCGGCACTGTCCGAACTGGACGCCACCGGTGGCCTGGACCTGAGGGCCATCAAGGCGTTCGCGACGGCGGACAACAAGGCGGACGAACCCGGCATCGTGGACGCCGTGGAGGACTGGGGTTTCTGGCACGGGGACACCGCCGAGCTGCTGACGTTCCCGACCGAGGAGCTCGCGGAGATCGACGTGCCGAACCCGAGCTCGGTCGTGCGCAACTCGATGGGCACCGCGAGCGTCGCCGAGGCGGCCGCGATCAAGGGCGCGCGGAGTCTCGGGCACGGCGGGCCGGTGGAGCTGGCGGCCGAGAAGTTCAAGCGGGACAACGTGACCGTCGCCGCGGCGCGGGTGCTGCCACGCGGCCGGCTCGCGCTCGTCGGGCTCGGGCCGGGGCCCGCGGAGCAACGGACACCCCGTGCGGAAGCGGAGATCCGGCGCGCCGCGTACGTCGTCGGGACGAAGGACGCGATCGACGCGGTGAGCCCGCTTCTGCGCGCCGGCACGGAAGTTCGGCACGACGGCGCGTGCGATTTGGCCGCTCAGGGGGCGGCCGTCGCGTTCGTCGCATTCGGAACCGGGCCAACGCTGGACATTACGGTCGAAGCCGACGTAATTGTTGTTCCCGGAGTCTGGGAAAGCTGACGTTTTTCCTTCTTTAGTAGGGTCAGCAACGAAGTTTTCTTGATTAGCGTCGCCATGCACACGGCCCACCCTGCACCGGGCCCGAAGCACTGGAGACCGGCATGAGAGCCCGTCGTCTTGTTGCTGTCGCCTGCACCGCCGGCGTCGCACTGTCCCTGCTGACGATCAACGCCCAGGCCGCCGCGCCCAAGGAAGGCCTGCGCCTGCTGGCCGTCCGCGACTCGCTGACCGCCACGCACACCTGGTACGAGCAGACGTTCGACGGGAAACCCGTGCTGGGCGCCTACTACGTCGAGCACGTCGACAAGGCGACCGGCGCGAAGACCGTCGACGACGGCCGGCTGCAGGTCGGCGCCATCGACGTCACGCCCGCCATCACCGCGGAGGACGCCAAGGCCAAGACCGCCACGCCGGAGGCCGCGAACCTCAAGGTGCTGCCCGGCACCGGGCTCGTCTACGAGGTGATCTCCGACCACGGCAAGGGTTCCGAACGCACCCTCGTGCACGCGGAGTCCGGCGCGGTCGTGAAGACCGAGAGCCTGGTCAAGCACGCCAACGGCACTGGCAAGGTGTTCAGCCCGAACCCCGTGTCGTCGCAGCAGAACCAGAACCTCAAGGACAACAACGACGCCGACTCGGCCGTGCCCGCCGCCGCGTACAAGTCGGTCACGCTGTCCAACCTGGACGGTTCCGGCTACCTCAAGGGCAACTACGCCCAGCTGACCGGCGCCAAGAGCAAGCTGGCGTACAACAAGAACAACCAGTTCAACTACACCCGCGCGAACGACCTCTTCGAACAGGTCAACGCCTACTGGGGCGTGACCGAGGCGCAGAAGTACATCCAGAGCCTCGGCTTCACGAACATCAACAACGAGTCTCAGAAGATCACCACGCTCGGCCTCACCGAGGACAACTCGTTCTACGACCCGAGCAAGGACCAGATCACGTTCGGCACCGGCGGTGTCGACGACGCCGAGGACGTCGAGGTCGTCTGGCACGAGCTCGGCCACGCCATCCAGGACGCCCAGGTGCCGGGCTTCGGCTCGTCGCTCGACGGCGGCTCGATCGGCGAGGGCTTCGGCGACTGGTGGGCGTTGATCATGTCCTCTCGCGACGCGAAGGACACGGCCACGACGCCGTTGGCGTGCATCATGGACTGGGACGCCACGGCGTACACGACCGATACGCCGCACTGCCTGCGCCGCACCGACACGAACCTGACGGTCAGCCAGCGCCAGAACGAGGTCCACTTCGACGGCCAGATCTGGTCGCGCGCCCTGTTCGACGTCTACAAGGCGTTCGGCCGGGACAAGGCGGCGAAGATCGTGCTGGAGGCGCAGTTCTCCTACACGCCGTCGACCACGTTCTCCCAGGCCGCCGCCGCGACGGTCGCCACCGCCAAGAAGCTCTACGGCGACGCGGACGCCGCCACGGTCAAGGCCGCGTTCACGGCCCGCGGCATCGCCTGAGTCAACGGTGAAGTCGGACATGTCCGACTAATGGCGGTTACGCCGCCGAATCTCCGACCCTGACGCTGTGTGTGCCGTGCTTCACACCCTGCACACACAGCGTCAAGGGAAGGACTGGCACCATGGCGAAAACCCTGCGTCGCCTGATCGTGTCCATCGCGGTGACCGCGTTCGCGAGCATCTTCTTCGTCGCTCCTCCTGCCAACGCGTCCGACGTGTCGCCGATGATCGTCGGCGGCACGCGGGCGAGCACCGCTACCTACCCGTGGGTCGTCTACCTGGCGTCGACCTCGGGTTCGCAGTTCTGCGGCGGAACGCTGGTGAAGGCCAACAAGGTCGTCACCGCCGCGCACTGCGTCTCCGGTCGTTCCGCGTCCAGCACGCGCGTCGTGCACGGACGTGACGACAAGCAGAGCACCGCGGGCACGGTCGCGAGCGTCACCCGCATCTGGGTGCACCCGAGCTACCGCTCCGCGACGGCCGGCTTCGACGTGGCCGTGCTGACGCTCGACCGCAACATCAACTCGGCCACCCTGCCGCTCGCCACGACGGCCGACACCGCGCTCTACGCGGCCGGCAACTCCGCGCTGATCCTCGGCTGGGGCACCACCTCCTCGGGTGGTTCCGCGTCGCGCTACCTGCTCAAGGCCAACGTGCCGCTGACGTCCGACGCGACCTGCCGCACGGCGTACCCGCAGTACAGCAACAGCTCCATGGTGTGCGCGGGCTTCCCGCAGGGCGGCACCGACACCTGCCAGGGCGACTCCGGTGGCCCGCTGGTCTACGGCGGCAAGCTCATCGGTGACACCTCGTGGGGCCGCGGCTGCGCCGGTGCCGGCTACCCCGGCGTGTACGGCCGGATCGCCACGTACAACACGGTGATCACGGCTCAGCTGTAAGCAGTCGTTCGTCAGTTGCAGGGTGCGTGCTGCTGCGCGCACCCTGCACGCATGTCTGATCTGGAACCTGTGCCCGAAGACTGGGCGAGCGCGCTGGTCGTCGTCGCTCATCCCGATGACATGGAGTACGGCGGTGCGGGCGCGATCGCGCGGTGGACAGCCCAAGGCAAGAAGATCGCGTACGTGCTCGCGTGCCGTGGCGAGAACGGCATCGACTCGATGGAACCGGCTGCCTGCGCGCCGTTGCGGGTCGAGGAGCAGATCGCGTCGTGCGCGGCCGTCGGCGTGACCGACGTCGAGTTCCTGGACCACCCGGACGGCACGATCGAGTACGGCGTCCCGTTGCGGCGCGACATCGCGTCCGCCATCCGCCGTCACAAGCCCGAGTTCGTGATCACCGGGAACTACCGCGAGACCTGGCCCGGCGGTGGCCTGAACATGGCCGACCACATCGCCGTAGGCCGCGCCACCGTCGACGCCGTGCGCGACGCGGGCAACCGGTGGATCTTCCCGGAGCTGGGGCTGGAGAAGTGGGAAGGCGTGCGGTACGTGGCGGCGGCGTCCTCGCCGTTGTCGACGCACGCCGTGGACATCACCGACTCGTTCGACGCCTCCGTGGCGTCTCTGCGCGCGCACAAGGCTTATCTGGAGGCGTTGAGCGGCGACATGGCCGACCCCGAGCCGTTCCTCCGTTCGATGGCCGAGAACGTCGGCAAGCGGTTCGGCGGCGTCCTGGCCACCTCTTTCGAGCTGCTCGCGCTGTGACCATGTTCCCTTCGGCTGGACACGGCGGGTCCGGTGTGGATGCTTCTACGCATGCCCTTTGAACAGCACTACCTGGCCGGCCTCGATCTCCGGGGCCGGCGCGTCCTCGTGGTCGGCGGTGGCACGGTCGCGCAGCGCCGCCTGCCCCGCCTGATCGCGTCCGGCGCCGCCGTCGAGCTCGTGTCGCCGTCCGTCACCCCCTCCGTCCAGGGCATGGTCGACGCGGGGGAGCTGACCTGGCACGAGAGGCTGTTCGAGGCGGGCGACGTCGAGGGTGCCTGGTACGTGCTGGCCTGCACGTCCGACGTCGAGGTGAACACGCAGATCAGTGAGGAAGCCCTGGCGCAGCGGGTGTTCTGCGTGCGCGCGGACATCGCCGTCGAGGGCACGGCCGTGACGCCGGCGAGCGGCATGCACGACGGCATGCTCATCGGCGTGCTGGCCGGTGGGGAGCACCGCCGGTCGGCGTCCGTGCGCGACGGGCTCGTGGCGGCGTTGCGCGACGGCCGCATCGCGGACCAGGCCGCACCGCCCGTGGGCGTGGCCCTGGTCGGCGGAGGCCCCGGCGACCCCGAGCTGATCACGGTGCAGGGCAAGCGTTTGCTGGCGCACGCGGACGTCGTGGTGGCCGACCGGCTGGCGCCGCGCGAGCTGCTCGAGGAGCTGCCCGCGCACGTCGAGGTGGTGGACGCGGCGAAGATCCCGTACGGGCGCGCGGCCACGCAGGAGTTCATCAACCAGACGCTGATCGACCGCGCCAAGGAGGGGAAGTTCGTCGTCCGGCTCAAGGGCGGCGACCCGTACGTCTTCGGGCGCGGCTTCGAGGAGCTGCTGGCGTGCGCGGAGGCCGGGATCCCGGTGACCGTGGTGCCGGGCGTGACGTCGGCGTTCGGTGTGCCCGCGTTGGCCGGAGTGCCTGTCACGCACCGAGGTGTGGCGCACGAGGTCGTCGTCGTCTCCGGGCACGTGGCGCCGGACGACCCGCGCTCGCTCGTGGACTGGTCCGCGATCGCGCGCCTCAACGGCACCGTCGTGCTGATGATGGCGGTCGAACGCGCCGGTGCGTTCGCCACGGCGTTGATGGAGGGGCGGCCGGGTTCCACGCCCGTCGCCGTCATCCAGGAGGGCAGCACGGCATCTCAGCGCGTTCTGAAGTCCACTTTGGACGCCCTGGGCGCCGACGTGAAGGCCCACGAGATTCGCCCGCCGGCGATCATCGTGGTCGGTCCGGTCACCGACATTGCTTCCGCAAATAGTTAGATAAGTTTCTTTACAAAAGCCGCACAACCGGTGGACTCTGCTCTCACGCCGCCTATGTCCACCGGTTTGTGCGGAGGCACGCATGAAACGCGCCCTGTCTTTGGCGGCAGGTATTTTGCTCGCGATGTCCGGTTTGTTCGCTTCATCACCCGCGATGGCGGCACCGGCCTCCCAGCAGGTCTTCTGGACGTTCTACGGCTGGTGGGACAACACGCCCCCCGGCGGTGACATCGCTTATCCGGGGCTGCACGACACGGCCGGCGGAAAGGGCACGTGGAACGACCCGATCACGTTCGCGACGTCCAGCAAAGAGGCCAAACCGGGCACGAAGATCTATTTCCCCCGGGTCAAGAAGTACTTCATCATGGAGGACTCGTGTTCCTCCTGTGAGCAGGACTGGAACGGCAACGGCCCCAACGGCGGCCCGAAGCTGTGGCACTTCGACGCGTGGGTCGGCGGCAAGGGCGGCAACGCCATGGCCGCGATCGACTGCGAGGACGCGCTGACGAACTACCACGACGACGGCAAGCCGGTGATGGAGGAGACGATCCTCAATCCGCCGTCGAACCTGGCCGTCGACTCGACGCCGATCTTCAACACCTCGACCGGCGAGTGCTACGGCGGCGCGAAGCCCAAGACCACCAACGGCGAGTACAAGAACGTCTCGACCGGCAAGTGCCTGCAGGGCGGAGCGTCCGGCGCACAGCTCACCACGGCCACCTGCACCGGTGCGGCGAACCAGCAGTTCAAGTTCCACGGCGCGTTCATGGAGCAGGGCTCGCCGCAGCTGTGCACCGCGCTCTCGTCCGGCAAGGTCGTCCTGAAGAAGTGCGACGGTGGGCCGGCTCAGCAGTGGTCGATCAACCCGAACAAGACCATTTCGGACATGCAGTACAACACCAAGTGCTATCGCGACGCGTCCGGCAAGGTGACGGCGGCGTCCTGTTCCGGCACCGCGGCGCAGTGGAACTTCAAGGCCGCGGCCAAGAAGTGACCCGCTGACCTGGGCTGAAGGCCGCTCTCCCGCTCCGGGAGGGCGGCCTTCGTCGTTGCTGCGGTCACCCAATTTAGTCACAAATCTTGACTATCAGGATTCTTGTCTATTTACTGGAGGGGCACCGAACTCGACCCGGAGGAGCTCCCCGTGTCCGCCCAGACCGTCGCGGCGCCCAGCCGCCCCGACCCCGGCGCGCCGTCCGCACGGCCGGGAGAGGACCGGGTGCTCACCCGGCTGCTGACCACGTACCTCCGACCGTACAAGCGAGAGCTGACCATCGTCGTCACGCTTCAGCTCATCGGCACGATCGCTTCGCTCTACCTGCCCAGTCTCAACGCCGACATCATCGACAACGGCGTCGCGAAGGGCGACACGTCCTACATCGTCGGGCTGGGCGGCTGGATGCTCGCCGTCTCGCTGGTGCAGATCGCGTGTTCGATTGTGGCGGTCCGGTACGGAACGCGCACCGCGATGGCGTTCGGGCGGGACGTGCGGTCGGGGGTGTTCCACCGGGTCGGGTCGTTCTCGGCGCAGGAGGTCGCGCGCTTCGGGGCGCCGTCGTTGATCACCCGCACCACCAACGACGTGCAGCAGGTCCAGGTGCTGGTCGTGATGCTGACGACGATGTTCGTCTCCGCGCCGATCATGTCCGTCGCGGGCGTGATCATGGCGTTGCGCGAGGACGTCGGGCTGTCGTGGCTGCTGCTGGTCTGCGTGCCGGTGCTGGCCGTCGCGGTCGCGATGATCACGGTGCGGATGGTGCCGTTGTTCCGCCGCCAGCAGGAGCGGGTCGACCACGTCAACCGGGTGCTGCGCGAACAGCTCACCGGCGTGCGCGTGGTGCGGGCGTTCGTGCGGGAGAAGTCCGAGACCCAGCGGTTCGCCGACGCCAACGCGCAGCTCACCGACATCGCCCTGCGGGCGGGACGGTTGCAGGCGATGATCTTCCCGACGGTCACGCTGATCTTCAACATCTCCAGCGTCGCGGTGCTGTGGTTCGGGGCGCACCGCGTGGCGGGCGGCGAGATGCAGGTCGGTGCGCTGACCGCGTTCCTCGCCTATCTGTTGCAGATCCTGATGTCCGTGATGATGGCGTCGTTCATCTCGACGATGGTGCCGCGCGCGGCCGTGAGCGCCGGTCGGATCATGGAGGTCGTCGAGACCGAACCGTCGGTGCACGCGCCCGTGTCGCCGGTGGCCGCTTCCTCGGGCCGTGGCGAGGTTTCCTTCGAGGGCGCGGAGTTCCGGTACCCCGGTGCCGACGCGTCCGTGCTGAAGCACGTGTCGTTCTCCGTCGGGGCCGGGCAGACCACGGCGATCATCGGCAGCACCGGGTCGGGCAAGACGACGTTGATGAGCCTGATCCCGCGGTTGATCGACGTGACGGCGGGGGAGGTGCGGGTCGGCGGCGTGGACGTGCGGGCCCAGGACCCCGAGGCGTTGCGGTCGAGGATCGGCCTCGTGCCGCAACAGTCCTACCTCTTCACCGGCACCGTGCGGTCGAACCTGCTGCACGGCGACCAGGACGCGGGCGAGGACCGGCTGTGGGCGGCGCTGGACATCGCGCAGGCGACCGACTTCGTGACCGCGATGGGCGGGCTGGACGCCAAGATCGCGCAGGGCGGCACGAACCTGTCGGGAGGCCAGCGGCAACGGCTCTCCATTGCCCGCGCGCTGGTGCGCAGGCCGGACGTCTACCTGTTCGACGACTCGTTCTCCGCGCTCGACCTCGCCACCGACGCGGCGTTGCGCGCGGCCCTGCGTCCCTACACGCGCGACGCGGCCGTGATCGTCGTGGCGCAGCGGGTGTCCACAGTGGCCGAAGCCGACCAGATCCTGGTGCTGGAGAACGGCGAGATCGTCGGCCGCGGCACGCACACCGAGCTGATGGCGAGCTGTCCCACGTACCTGGAGATCGTCCACTCCCAGCTCACGCCGGAGGAAGCGTCATGACCACCCGCGACCAGCGACCGGCGGGCCCCGCCGCCCGGTTCGGCGTGCAGGCCCCCGTGAGCAAGGCGTCGAACTTCGGCGCGTCCGGGCGGCGCCTCGTCGGCCTGATGAAGCCCGAGCGCGTCACGTTCGTCTTCGTCGTGGCGCTCGGCGTGCTCGGCATCGCGTTCACCGTGGTGGGGCCGAAGATCCTCGGCGACGCGACCGACATCATCTTCAACGGCCTGCGCGGCTCCGGCATCGACTTCGGCGCCCTGGCAGGGGTGCTGGGGTTCGCGCTGGCCCTGTTCGTGTTCTCGTCGCTGTTCAGCTGGTTGCAGGGACGGCTGCTGAACGGCGTCGTGCAGCGCGTGGTGTACCGGCTGCGCGAGAGCGTCGAGGAGAAGCTGCACCGCCTGCCGCTGAAGTACTTCGACGGCCAGCCGCGCGGCGAGCTGCTCTCCCGCGTCACCAACGACATCGACAACATCGCGACCACGATGCAGCAGACGATGAGCCAGCTGCTCACCGCCCTGCTCACGCTCGTCGGCGTGACTGTGATGATGTTCGTGATCTCACCGCTGCTGGCGGCGATCATGATGCTGGTCATCCCGCTCTCCGTCGTCCTGACCGGCGCGATCGGCAAGCGCGCGCAAAAGCAGTTCGTGGCGCAGTGGAAGCACACAGGCGAACTCAACGCGCACATCGAGGAAGCGTTCAGCGGCCACCAGCTCGTGACCGCGTTCGGGCGCCAGGCCGAGTCGGAGGCGGAGTTCCGCCGCCGCAACTCCCAGCTCTACGAGGCGGCGGCCGGCGCGCAGTTCGTCTCGGGCCTGATCATGCCGTCGATGATGTTCCTGTCGAACCTCAGCTACGTCGCCATCGCCGTGATCGGCGGCGTGCGCATCACGACCGGTTCGATGACCCTGGGCGAGGTCACGGCGTTCATCCAGTACTCGCGCCAGTTCACCCAGCCGCTCACCCAGGCCGCCTCGCTCTCGAACCTCCTCCAGTCCGGCGTGGCCTCCGCGGAACGCGTCTTCGAACTCCTCGACGCCCCCGAACAACTCCCGGACCCGGCCGACGCTGCCGCACCCCCGTGGCGCTGCGGCAAGGTCGAGTTCCAGAACGTCTCCTTCTCCTACGACCCCTCCAAGCCGTTGATCGAGAACCTGTCCCTGGTGGCCGAACCGGGCCAGATGATCGCCATCGTCGGCCCCACCGGCGCGGGCAAGACCACCCTGGTCAACCTGATCATGCGCTTCTACGAGCTGAGCGGCGGCCGCATCACCCTCGACGACGTCGACATCACCGCGCTGAGCCGCGCCGACCTGCGCTCGCAGGCCAGCATGGTGCTCCAGGAGACCTGGCTGTTCGGCGGCACCATCCGCGACAACATCGCCTACGGCAAACCAGGCGCCACCGAGGACGAGATCCTCGCCGCGGCCCGCGCGACCTACGTGGACCGCTTCGTCCGCTGCCTCCCCGACGGCTACGACACCGTGATCGACGAGGAGGGCTCGAACGTCTCGGCAGGCGAAAAACAGCTGCTCACCATCGCCCGCGCGTTCCTGTCCGACCCGACACTGCTGATCCTCGACGAGGCCACCAGCTCGGTCGACACCCGAACCGAGTCCTCGGTGCAGCACGCGATGGCGGCCCTGCGCTCCTCGCGCACGTCGTTCGTCATCGCGCACCGGTTGTCCACGATCCGCGACGCCGACCTGATCCTCGTCATGGAGGCGGGCCACATCGTCGAACAGGGCACCCACGACGAACTCCTGGCCAGGGAAGGCGCCTACCACCGCCTGTACTCAGCCCAGTTCGCCGCAAAGGTGTGAGACTCCCGGCGGGCCGCTGCGTGCAGCGCGGAGCGGCCCGCACAGGACGCGAGCAAATCGAAAGGCCCGCGAGAGGCCCCGCCCACCCAGGGGGCTGACCACCACACCCCAGCTCCTCAAATTTAGCGGCGCCGCAGCCGTGTCAACCCTCCGTTCGGCGATCTGTGGACAACCCGCCGCCGCCGCGCACCCCACACGGCAGTGTGGAACGGCCTCGCCACCGCGAACACCGCGGCGGTCATCAGGCCGTGGGCCATCGTCGCAATCCCAGCCACAACAACGGAATCGCCACCACAGTCGCCTCCACCGCGTGCCTCACTCTCGCGAGCAACCGTTCCGCGAGCAGCCCTCCCGCAACACCACCACATGCCAGCGTGGCGAGAAACGCCCCGAACCCGGCACCGCTGAGCCCCAGCCGTTGCCGGGCGAACAACACCAACGTCGCCATGGTCATCGCGATGCAGAGGTTCGTCGTAGCCGACACGACCGTGATGGTCCTCAACGCCTCGTGTTCGAGCAGCCATCGGAGGCCTTCACGGGCCTTGGGCCTCGTAACCGGCGCGTTGTGCGCGATGCGCATCTTGGTGACCAGCGCGGCCGCGATGGCGAACGTGAGCGCGTTGACCCAGAACGGTGCCGGGACCGCGAGGGCGAACAGCAGTCCGCCCAGTGGTGGTCCCACGAACTGCAACGCCACCGCCTGCGACGAGAACAGCCTGCCGTTCGCGCGCTCCAGCAGCTGATCGTCCACAGTGGCCTTGATGAGCGGCTGGCCCACCGCTTTCGGGATGGTCTCGGCCGCACCGATCAGAAACGCCATGCCGTACAGGAAGACGATGTGTGCACTGTGGAACACGGCCAGCACGGCCATGAGCGCACATTGCACCCAGAGTGCGGCAAGGAGGAGATGCCGGCCGTTGTGCCGGTCCGCTGCTGCTCCGGCCGAGAGGGAGAAGAGCAGCCAGGGGAGTGTGCCGAAGAAGCTGACCCCGGCGACGAGCTTCGGATCCTGCGTGAGAGTAGCGGCGAGTAATGGCAGGGCCGCGAGGAAGATCCCGTCTCCCAACGCCGAAATGGCGCTACCGCTCCACAACAGGTACCAGTTCCGCCCCATGACGCACCGTACTTGCCGCATACGGCTGAGGCCGCCTCCCCGGAGCGGGGAAGCGGCCTCAGCCGTTGATCAGGTCAAGCTTCAGTGCTGCGGTGCCCGGCGCGGACGACCCGCGCTGCTGCCCCGCTCCGTGCGGCCGAACGAACGACCACCCTCGGACCGCTCCGACCGGCGCGGTCCACCGCGGAACTCGCCGCCCTCGGACCGGCGACCCGAGCCACCGCGGTACTCGCCGCGGCCGCTGCCACCGGCGGCGGGGGCACCGAAGCGCCTGCCACCGCTGCCGCCTCGGCGGGCCGGCTTCTCGCGTTCGATGATCGGCTCGCCCGACGGCGTGCGTGCGCCGGTGATGCGGACCAGGTCGTCGTCGCCGGGGCGCACCTTCGTGCTCTCCGGACGGATGCCCGCTCGCGCGGCCATGCCCTGGACCGCGCGGCGCTGGTCGTGCGTGACGAGCGTGACGACCGTGCCGGACTGGCCCGCACGTGCGGTGCGGCCTGCGCGGTGCAGGTAGTCCTTCGGGTCGGCCGGCGGGTCGACGTGGACGACCAGTGAGACGTCGTCGACGTGGATGCCGCGGGCTGCGACGTCGGTGGCGATCAGGACCGGCGTGGTGCCCTCGCGGAACTCGCCGAGCACGCGGGTGCGGGCGCTCTGCGCCTTGCCGCCGTGCAGGGCGCCCGCGTGGACGCCGACCGAGCGGAGCTTCTTGGCCAGGCGGTCGACGTGGTGCTTGGTGCGCACGAACATGATCGTGCGGCCCTCGCGCGCGGCCACCTCGGTCACCACCGTCTGCTTGTCCTCCTGGGACACGAAGAGCAGGTGGTGCTCCATGGTCGTGACGCTCGCGGTGGGCGGGGCCACCGAGTGCGTCACCGGGTCGTGCAGGTACTGGCGGACCAGCTTGTCCACGTCGCCGTCGAGCGTGGCGCTGAACAGCAGGCGCTGGCCGTCCTGCGGGGTCAGGTCGAGGATCGCGCGGACCTGGGGCATGAAGCCCATGTCCGCCATCTGGTCGGCCTCGTCCAGCGCGGTGATCTCGACCTGGGACAGGTCGCAGGTCTCCTGGCGGACGTGGTCGGACAGCCGGCCCGGCGTGGCGATCAGCAGGTCGACGCCGCGGCGCAGGTGGTCGATCTGGCGCGGGAACGACGTGCCGCCGACGACGACGCGGCACCACAGGCCCAGCGCGCGGGCGTGCGGCATGAGCGCCGTCTCCACCTGCATCGCGAGCTCACGGGTGGGGACGAGGATGAGACCGCGCGGCTTGTGCGGCGCGGAACGGCCGCCGGCGAGGCGGGTCAGCATCGCGAGACCGAACGCCAGCGTCTTGCCGGAGCCGGTCTGGCCGCGGCCGAGGATGTCCTTGCCCGACATCGAGTCGGGCAGGGTGGCCGCCTGGATGGGGAACGGCTCGGTGATCTCGTTGGCAGCCAGCGAACGGATCAAAGCGTCGGAGAGGCCGAGCTCGGCGAACGAGGGCAGCGGGCCTTCCGGCAAGGTGCTCTCGACGTGCTCGGCGACGATCGGTTCCTCGACCCGCGCTTGCGGACGCGAGGAGTTGCCCTGGCGACCCGAGCGGCGCCGCGGTGACCTGCGGCTTTGTCCGCGCTCGGAACGACCTTCGGACATGGATGGCAAAACAAACCTCCGAGACATGGCACGTCTCAAGGCTGCCCCGCGCGAGTCGCGGTGCCAGTTCACAAGGACGAGCCCGGCGTGGTGGTCACGCCTGAATGAGTGGGTGGACGCACCGGTCAACGGCGGTCAAGCCTTCATCGGTGCTTTTACAGTCTAGCTGATCATCGACAACGCGTTGCGCGCCCGGCCGTGTTGTTGGACACTGCCGGGCGCGCGCGTCACTCACGCCATGCCCGCCACGTCCAGCAAGGCCGTGACCAGCGCGGACGGGTCTCCGATCTCCGGCGGAAGGCCCCTGGAGGCGAACCAGCCGCAGATGTTTCGAACATCGCGGTCGAGGAACTCCACGCCGCGAGGGTTCGCGACGAGGTCGACCACCTGCGGCAGGTCGATCATGACCAGCCTGCCGTCGTGCACCATCAGGTTGTACGCCGAGAGGTCGCCGTGCGTGATGCCCGCCTCGGACAACGTCATCAGCGCCGCGACGAGCTGACGCCACAGGTCGAGCAGCTCGTCCTCGTCGGGACGGGTCTGCGCGAGCCGCGGTGCCGCGGTGCCGTCGGCGTCCCCGATGAACTCCAGCAGCAGCTCGGTACCGCTGCGCTGCACCGGATACGGCACGGGCGCGCCGATCTGCCACAGCTTCGAGAGCGCGGCGAACTCCGCGACCGTCCACTGCTCCGCGATCAGGTTGCGCCCGAACGAGGTGCGGTTCGCGATCGCCCGCGTCTCACGGGACTTCTTCATGCGACGACCCTCCAGATACCCCGCGTCGCGGTGGAACATCCGGTGGTCGTTGCTGCGGTAGCGCTTGGCGGCGAGCAGGACGGACCTGTCGCCGATAGCGCGTTCCAGCAGGAAGACGTCCGCCTCCTTGCCGGTCTTCACGATGCCGAGCTCGCGGTCGACCGCGGCCAGTTCCGTGATGATCCAGCTCGGGTGCGGTTTGGGGCCCTGCTCGGCGTCGCCCCACGTGGACCAGCGGTCGCCGTCCTCGGGGGTGTCCGCCGCGCTGAGCTGGTCCTCGCGGACCCGTGCGACACGGGCCTTCTCGGCCTCGGTCATGCGGCCGCGACGCGTCGGTTCCCCGTCGTCGTCGGCCCGGTTGCTCCGGCTGTGCTTTCCCTTGCGACGCATGGTGTCGGTGTCGTCGAAGGACTTTTCGAAACGTTCGTAAAGATCGTGCTCGCGCACGGTGGGGTCTCCCAAGCGATGAAGGGTGACCGCCCCACTGGCGCTCTGCGATCAAACGGTGCTGATCAGGCGCGAAGGGCGGCTGGACGGGTCGCGAGTGCGGTGCCACGTCCAAAGACAGGCTCTGACATCACGCACCTCCTCGATCCAGCTCCGATGTCACGCTTCGGGGAGAAGCTTGCCGTGCGGGCGCGACGGCCCGCAACCGAATTAATCCGTGATCAGGTCCGCGGTCTTCTCGCCCGTCGGAACGAGCCTGAGCCCGGCCTTCTGCGCGAGCTTGACCAGGCCTTTCAGGTCCTTCGGCTCCGCCGCCGACCGGACGATGGCGCGCGCGAGCAGACCCTTGTGCGCCTTGTTGAAGTGGCTGACGACCTTGCCCTCGCTCGTGACCACCCGGACGACGGCGGCGTGCGGGATGCGGGCGAGGCTCGAGTACGCGCCGGAGCGCAGGTCGACGACGAACTCGTCGGCGCTCTTCAGCACGGGCTCCAGCGAGGACTTCCACAGCGTGCGCAGGCTGCCGTGGTCGGGCAGCGTCGTGCCGCCGGACAGCCGGTACGCGGGCACCGGGTCCCCGCCCTTGAGAGCTCCGAACAGCGCCGACGCGACCGCGAGCCGCTCGTAGGCCCGTTCCTTCTCGATCTTCTTCAGGGACGGGAAGTCGAGGTTGTCGTAGAGGACGCCGGTGTAGCGCAGCAGCGCGGGCGTGGTCTCGGACGTGCGCAGCTGCGCGTTGCGGTGCACCTCGTCGACCTGGCGCTCCGAGATGTCGAGCGCCTTGAGGCTTGCCGGGACGTCGCGGGCGAGGTCGGCCAGCGCCGACACGAGCTTGTCGCGGACCGGGTTGAGCTCGGGGAACGACAGTGCGTCGAGGTCGAGCGGCGCACCCTCGCCGCCGATCGCCTTGGTCTCCGACGGGGGAAGCAGCACCAGCACGCTGCAAGGGTAGGGCAGGGGCCGAAAACCGCTGGACCTGCGTGGTCTTCTGGGTGACGTGGACGCATTGGACCGCCTGCACCGCTCACTCGACGCCAGGCCACGCCCTGAGGACGTGGCCGTCCTGGTGCTGGAAGCACTCCCGTCGTCGACGCGCCGCGAGCGCGCCGTGATCAACGGTGTCGCGGCGCACGCGTCGCGCGGGCTGGGCTTCTCCGGGATGAGCGACGACTACTCCCGCCCGGTGGGAGCCGCGCGCCAGGTCGCCGCCACGCGCCGCCTGTTCGGCACCGGTGACCCGGTGGACACCGAGGACCCGTTGTCGGTGCTGGAGTTCGCCGCTCTGGTCGGCGCCGGCATCGGTTTCGACCCGGCGCACACCGACTTCCTGGCCGACCGGCTGAACCGCGCCGCCCGTGGCGAGGCCGGCATCGAGCTGTCGAAGCGGCAGTACAACCGCCGCTTCCGCGTGCTGCGCAGGCTGTCCGCGAAGGCCGGCCGCCTGGGCCGCACCCGGGACCTGCGCCGCGCGACGCTGCTCGGGGCCGCGGGCTTCGTCGACGTGATCGACCGGGACCGCTTTCGCGCGGACCCCGCCGCGGCCTGCTTCGTCGCCTACTTCACGGCCCGCCGCAAGTTGCGCCGCGAGTTCAGCCTGGCAGGCCGCGAGAACCCGTTCGACCAGGTGGCCGACGTCCTCTTCGAACGCTGCCGTGCCGCCGCGGGCACCGACTGGGCGATGATCGCTCTCGCGCACCCCGGCTGGGACGTCCTGCGGCACCTTTCCGCCGAACAGTTGGGCGAACTGCTCGGCCGGTGGTCGGCGGCGACCCGCTCGGCCGCGACGGTCCTGGCGGGCCTGTGGCGCACGTCCGGCGTCGACAGGTCGACGATGATCGTGCGTTCGGGCGTCGACTCGTCGACCTGGAACGCGTACGCGGGCGCCTACAACACGGCCCGCACCGCATGGATCGCCTGCCTGCACGCGGCGGGGCTCACGGCGCTGCTCGGGGACTCCTGGCCGGGCAAGGCGATGCGGCTGATGGCCGCGGACCTCACCTGGTGGCACGAGGAGATGGGCAACGGCGTGCACCCGGACACCGCGGTCTGGGCGAGCTTGCCGCTGCCGTGGGAGGTGCTCGACGGCACCGCCTCGTGCCCGCGCTCGCTCGTCGAGGCCGCGTGCCGCACCGCGGGCGTCGACCCGGAGCGTTCCGGTTGGACCGCGCCTCGCGAGCACGGCCTGATCGCGCGCTTCCGGCCCACCCCGGAGCTCGTGCACGGCGTGGCCGTGTCGGATCCGTTGTGGGCCATGGCGTTGCGGCGCGCGCGGGTGTTCAGCGGCAAGCCGGTGCGGGGCGAGGTATTGGGTGGACAGCCGCTCTCCGGTTGAGCAGGCTGTGGGGTGTTCGGTGGTAGCTCAGAGGTAGAGCGCCCGGCTCTGGGACCGGGTGGACGCCGGTTCGAGCCCGGCCCGCCGAACACCCCTTGGAACGCGTAGCTCAGTGGTGGAGCGCCCGGCTCTTGCTCCGGGTGGACGCCGGTTCGAGCCCGGCCGTGTTCCCTCGGCACGCCTGCGGGTGTGGCTCGGGGTGCCGCTTCTGCCGCGATGTGCGGCGGAGGCGGCACTTCTTGTTCCCGAGGTCCGCACCGGCTGGTGGAGGGGCCGCGCAGGCTTCGGCGGGCCGGCCCGGCGCGGGGCGGGAGACGCCGTTGGACAGCACGGCCGGGCCTCGCGCAGGCGGTGCCGTCAGGGCGCCTGCAGCGTCAGGTACGCGAGGCCCATCGTGCCGCGCCACCCGCGCAGGCGGTAGTTGCGCTGGGTGTCGGCCTTCGCCCTGATCTCGTCGGCGTGCTCGGAGTCGGGGTTGGCGCGCAGCCAGCGTTCCCACGCCAGGCCGTGACGGTTCTCGAAGACGTCCCACTCGTCCTGGTTCGCCTGTTCGGCGCCCAGCAAGCGGTAGCCGTGGTCGTGGGCCAGGTCCACCAGGTCCGCCAGCGAGCGGCAGTGGTCGCGCTCGACTGGCATCGCGGCTAGCTGGGCCTCGGTGGGTTCGCGTTCCCAGAAGCACTCGCCCAGCAGGAACCTGCCGCCGGGGCGCAGCAGTTCTCTCGCCGCCGTCAGCGCGTTCACCGTGTGGTGCACCGGGTCTCCGCCCCACGCCTGGCTGGAGCCGTTGACGATCACCACGTCCGCCTGCCTTCCGGGCGACCACTCGGCGACGTCCGCGACCTGGAGGTCGACCCGGGCTGTCAGGCCTCGCGCGTCGGCGTTGGCTTGGCCGTGTGCGATGTCCCTGGCGTTGCGGTCCACGCCGGTGCCGGTGGCGGTGGGCGCGGATTCCAAGGTGCGCAACAGGAATTCCGCCCAGCCGCAGGCGATGTCGAGCACGTGGGCGTCTTCCAGCGGCCCCAGTGAGTCGATCAGGCGGGCGGCGCGCTCTTCGGACAGCGGTCCGTGGAACGTCACGTCCTCGTACAGCGGGGTGATCTCCGGTGATGTCATCGACCACAGGATGGCCATGGCGGTGCCGCTGAGCAACGCGTTATTCGGTTGTTCGGGGGTGTCTCCCTTCCGTAGCTTCGACTGTCGTGGAACTCGAGTGGCGCCCGCTCACCACCGCGGACATCCCCGCGGTGACCGCGCTGTACGGCGCGGCCGAGGAGGTCGACGACACCGGCGAGTTGCTGTCCGAAGAGGACTTCGCCGAGTCGTTCGGCGAGACCGACCTGCCCGGTGGGTCGCTGGGCGTGTTCGCGGACGGGCGGCTGGCGGGGTACGGGCTCGTCGTCCTGCGCGACCAACCCGTTGGCACGCACCGCGTGCGGCTCGACGGCGTGGTGCGTCCCGAGTTCCGGCGCAGGGGCATCGGGCTGCCGTTGCTGGAACGTCTCGTCGCACTCGCCCGCGGGCTGCACGTCGCCCGCCACCCGGACATGCCGCTCGCCGTGTCCACCATGATCGAGAGCAGGTCCGAGGGGCACGTCGCCCTGGCCGAGAAGCTCGGCTTCCACGCGGACCGCCACTTCTCCGAACTGGAGGTGGCACTGGGCGAGTCACTCGCCCAGGTCCCGATCCCGGCCGGCTACGAGATCGTGCCGTTCTCCACGGCTCGTGACGAAGAGGTCCGCGTCGTCTGCAACGCCGCGTTCGCGCGGCACTGGGGTTCGGTGGACCGCAGCCCGCAGGAGTGGGCGGCGTCGTTCACCGGCAGCGAGCGGTTCCAGCCGCAGACCTCCTTCCTGGCGCTCCGTGGGAACGCCGTAGTCGGGTTCGTGCTCTCGCGGTACTACCCGGCCTTCGAGGAGGCGACCGGAATCCGCGAGCTGTGGATCGGGGACGTCGGCACGCTGGAGGAGCACCGCGGGCGTGGCGTGGCCTCCGCCCTGCTGAGCTGGACGCTGGCTCAGGGCAGGGCGCAGGGTTTCCACCGCGCGGGGCTCTCCGTGGACACGGCCAACCCGACCGGCGCGCTCGGCCTGTACGAACGAGCCGGCTTCGGGGTGGCGCGGACCTGGATCGACTACGGCAGGGCCGTCGATCTCCAGAAGTGACTCCCAGGCACGCCATCCCCGGCCATCACGTCTAGAGCTCTTCGCCCGGCTGGCCGACGCAGAACTGGTTGCCGTCCGGATCGGCCAGCACCGACCACACCAGGCCGGGAACGCTGTGCACGCCGACCTCGGTGGCGCCCAGCGCCTCCAGCCGGGCGACCTCCGCCAGGCGGTCCGGCACGTGCGAGTCGAAGTGGACTCTGTTCTTGCCCGGCGTCGCGTCCGGTACCTGCTGGATGCCCAGCGCGGGCCCGGAGCCGCTCGGGGCGAGCACGAGGAACTCGCCCCAGTCGTTCTGGATCGTGGTGCCCAGAGCCGCCGTCCAGAACTCCGCGAGCTTGCGCGCGTCGCCCGTGTCGATCGTGATCATGTCGATGGTGAGAGCCATGGGAGGGACGCTACCCAGAGGGTCTGACAATTCCGGGAAGCGCAGGTCAGAGGCTACGAGAAGCACCGCGCGCAACGCCAAAAAACGTCCAACCAGTACGCTGTTTCAACTGCCCGTGAACGAGGAGTACCCACCGTGATCACCAGGATGTCGTCGCTGTTCCTGCGCACCCTTCGCGAGGACCCGGCGGACGCCGAAGTGCCCAGCCACAAGCTGCTGGTGCGCGCCGGCTACGTCCGCCGCGTCGCGCCGGGCGGGTACACCTGGCTGCCGCTGGGCCTCAAGGTCCTGCGCAACATCGAGGCCGTCGTCCGCGAGGAGATGGACGCCTTCGGCGCGCAGGAGATCCAGTTCCCGGCGCTGCTGCCCAAGGAGCCCTACGAGGCGACCAACCGGTGGGAGGAGTACGGCCCCAACCTGTTCCGCCTCAAGGACCGCAAGGGCGCCGACTACCTGCTCGGACCCACGCACGAGGAGATGTTCACCCTCACCGTGAAGGGCGAGTACAGCTCCTACAAGGACTACCCCGTCACGCTGTACCAGATCCAGACCAAGTACCGCGACGAGGCGCGTCCCCGCGCGGGCATCCTGCGCGGCCGCGAGTTCCTCATGAAGGACTCGTACTCGTTCGACCTCACCGACGAGGGCCTCAGCGAGTCGTACCGGAACCACCGCGACGCCTACATCCGCATCTTCGACCGGCTCGGCCTGGAGTACGTGATCGTCTCCGCCACGTCCGGCGCGATGGGCGGCTCGGCGTCCGAGGAGTTCCTCGCGGTCGCGGAGACGGGCGAGGATACGTTCGTGCGCAGCACCGAGTCGGGTTACGCCGCGAACGTCGAGGCCGTGAAGACGCCCGTGCCCGCCGCGCAGCCGATCGACGACAAGCCCGCCGCGCAGGTGCACCACACGCCGAACACGCCCACCATCGAGACGCTGGTGGACTTCCTCAACGCCAACACCGACCGCAAGTTCACCGCGGCCGACACGTTGAAGAACGTCCTGGTCAAGACCCAGCAGCCCGGCCAGAAGGACTGGACGCTGCTCGCGGTGGCCGTCCCCGGTGACCGCGAGGTCGACTTCAAGCGCCTCGAAGCGGCGCTGGAGCCCGCCGAGGTCGCGATGCTCGAGGCGAGCGACTTCGCCAAGAACTCGTTCCTGGTCAAGGGGTACATCGGTCCGGGCGCCATCCAGGCCAACGGCATCCGCTTCCTCGCCGACCCCCGCGTCGTCACGGGCACGGCGTGGGTCACCGGCGCCGACAAGGCCGACCACCACGTCGTCGACCTGGTCGCGGGCCGCGACTTCACCCCCGACGGCGTCATCGACGTCGCCGAGGTCCGCGAGGGCGACCCCTCCCCGGACGGCCAGGGCGTGCTCGTCGCCGCGCGCGGCATCGAGATCGGCCACATCTTCCAGCTCGGCCGCAAGTACGCGGACGCGTTCACGCTCGACGCCCTCGGCCCGGACTCCAAGCCCGTCCGCATCACGATGGGCTCGTACGGCGTGGGCGTCTCGCGGCTCGTCGCGGTCATCGCCGAGCAGTCGCACGACGACCGCGGCCTGATCTGGCCCCGCAACGTCGCGCCCGCCGACGTCCACGTCGTGGTCGCCGGCAAGGACGAGACGCTGATGCAGGCCGGCGAGGACTTCGCGAAGCAGCTCAGCGACAAGGGCCTCGACGTCGTGCTGGACGACCGCAAGGCGAGCCCCGGCGTGAAGTTCGCGGACGCCGAGCTCGTCGGCATCCCGACGATCCTGGTCGTCGGCCGCGGTCTGAAGGACGGCGTCGTCGAGGTCAAGGACCGCAAGTCCGGCGAGCGCGCCGACGTGCCGGTCGCCGAGGTCGTCGACCACCTGGTGCAGGTCGTCCGCGGCTGATCAGAACGAACCGAACGCCGGGCAGCGCGCAAGGGGGTGGGCGCGCGGCCCGGCGTTCAGCGTTGCACCGGGCTAGCCCGCCCGGCGGTCGGTGAGGTCCAGGGCTGGTTCGTCGAACCACACCTGGGCCCGTTCGTGCTTCGCGGCCCGCAACGCACGGGGCAGCTGCTCGGCCACCACGTCGCGCACCAGCTGGTGCCGGAAGCCGTACTCGATCTCGCCCGTCTCGCTGTTGCGGCCCTGCCGGCGCAGGAAGTCGCGCTGTTCCAGCAGTTCCAGCGCCTTCGCGACCTCCAGCGCGTCCCGCCCGCCGGTCGCCGCCACGGCCCCGGGCGACACCAGGTCGGCCGTGACCGCGGCGTCCTGGAGCACCGCCTTCACCTCGAACGGCAGCGAGTCGAGCTGGGCCGTGAGCACGCCACGCACCGATGGCGGCAGGGGCAACGACGACCCGTTCTGCACGCACGACATCCGTGGGTCGGCCATCATCCGTGCGTACTCGGTGGCGAACAACGGGTTGCCGCCGACGCACGACATCAACGCCTGCCACAACTCGGCGGACAGCTCGCCGGTGGGCAGCAACGAGTCCAGCAGACTGCGCGTGCCGTTGTGCGACAACGGTTCCAGGCTGATCGTGGTCGCGTTGCGCTTCCCGCCGAACCACGACGGTCTGCGCTGCAGCAGCTCAGGCCGTGCGGTCGCGATCACCAGCAGCGGCACCGAACTGGCGTGCTCGCTCAGCTCCTCCATGAAGTCGAGCACCACGTCGTTCGCCCAGTGCACGTCCTCCAGCAGCACGACCAGCGGCGAGGACTCCGCGACCTCCTCCAGGAACCGCCGCCACGAGGGGAAGTCGGGCTGCACACCGGAAGAAGGTTCGGCCAGGCAGGCCAGGCTGGCGTGCAGCCGGTCGGCGAGCTCACCGACGCCGACCAGGGACGCCATCGCGGCCCGCAGGGTCTCGAACGACGAGAACCCGCTCACCACGTCCGCCAACGGCCCGTAGCCGTGGTCGTCGCCGAAAGCCGTCGCGGTACCGCGCAACACCGAACAGGACGAGGCCAGCTCGTTGACGAGACGCGTCTTGCCGACACCGGCCTCGCCGAGCACGGTCACGAAGTGCGGACGGTGCCGGGTGCGGACCTCTTCGAGAAGTCCTTGCAGCACGAGCAACTCACGTTCGCGCTCCACGAACGGCACGGCGGCCTGCGCACGACGGTCGACGCCCCGCGGCGACACGCACGACACCGCTTGCCAGCCACCGGACGGCGCGCCATCGGCCTCCCACGTCACGGAGACCGCGGCCTCACGAGTAGAGGTGCACGCACGCACCGCGCCAAGCGGTGCCAACGCCATCAGCTGACGGCACTTGTCCAACAACACGCCCGTGGCAGTCGGCGTGCCAACAGCAGGCGACCGTACGAGAGAGTCGCCGGTAGCCACACCGATCTGCACGTCCGCCACAGAAATCAGACGATCGCGAACGGCGAGAGCAGCACGCACGGCGCGGTCGGCGTCGTCCTCGGCGTTCTTGGGCACACCGAACATCGCCAGGAACACGGACCCGACGTTGCCGCCGACGACACCACCCAGCCGGGAGATCTCGGCGGCGACCACGGAAGCGACTTCCTGGTGCACGGCGTCGACGTCCTCGGGGTCGCCGTCACCCGCGGCGAGGCCGAGCTGCGCCGACACCATCACGACGCTGACGAGCTTGCGCTCCACCGTCGTCACGTCCCGGGCGTCCACCGTCACGACGGGTGCGGCGGGCGCGGGCGGCGGGGACGTGACCACGACGGGAGCGGGAGAGGTCTGGCCGACGGCGAGCAGGTGCCTGCGCTGCACCGACGGCGGAAGGTCCAGCACGGGGGCGTGGTCGAGGATCGCGCGCTCCAGCTCCTGGAGTTCGCGGCCCGGCTCGAGGCCGAGTCCTTCCACCAACGCCGCCCTGGTGCGGCGATAGGCGCTCAGCGCGTCCACCTGCCGGCCACACCGGTACAGCGCGAGCATCAACTGACCGTTGAGCCGTTCGCGATACGGCTCGACCTCGATCAACGACTCCAGTTCGCCGATGATCTCGTAGTGCCTGCCACAGGCGAGCTCCGCCTCGAAGCAGTTCTCCTGAGCCGACAGCCGCCAGTCCTTGATGGCGGTCAGCTCCGGCCAGTTGATCCCGGTCTCCACGAGATCCGCGAGCACCGGGCCGCGCCACAGGCTGAGTGCTTTGCGGAGCACCCTCGCCGCGGCAGGCCAGTTGCCGGCGGACAGTTCACCTCGTCCCTGTTCGGTCAGCTGCTGGAAGCGCGACAGGTCGAGGGAGTTCTGGTCCACGCGCAGCAGGTACCCCGGCGCGTGGGTCAACAGCAGTGCGGACCCCTCGGTGGTGCCGTGGGGAGTGAGAACGCCTCGCAACCCTGAGACGGCGTTCTGCAGCATCTTGCGCGCGGTGGGCGGGACGTCCCGCTGCCACAGCGCTTGGAGCAGCTTGCTCGTCGCCACCACTCGGTTGGCGTGCAGCAGGAGGAAACCCAGAGCCGCGCGCTGCTTGACCCCGCCCAGCGGGACGGGCAGGTCGTCGTCGAGGACTTCCAGTGAGCCCAGCAGGTGAAATCGCATGGTCCGGTCTCCAGTGGGGTGGGTGTCCGTACGGAGGGGAGAGATCAGCCCCAGGGGGTGTCGTCGCTCCGCGGGGTGCCACCGTGGGAAGGCAGCTTGATGGAGTGGTTCCAAGGTGTGTCGGTCGCGCCCCACGGGGTGTCGTTCTTCTGCACCCAGGGGGTGTCGATGACTCCTCTGTGCTGCCACGGGGTGTCGGTGGCCTGCGCGGTCCCGGTGAACAGCGCGAGCGCCAGGGTCGCCGGGACAGCGGCGAGAACCAGAGCGGCGGCGGTCGTCTTGCGGATCATGTCGGCCTCCTCGTGCTTGGTAGGACCTAAGACTTCGAGTTGTGCTTCGTCGCCATATCGGCGGCGACTGAGAACGAAGTTAGGAGCGCTGCCCATCGCGGCTCTATCACGCACCCGCCGCGTATCAATCGGTCGTGATGGCGGTGCGGCGGACGCCAAATGAGACGGCTCGGAGGCTGAGTCACCAGTCAGTGCGCAGCTGTTACTACGCAGGGTGGTTGGTAATCACAGAAATTAGGTGCGGTGTACCGCAATGGTTAGATTCGTTTAGCGAACCGAACGAACGTCCTGCGCCGCACGGAGTAGTCCTTTGAGCTGGCAGGCCGTTTGGCGGCACGCCGTACGGTCTTTGTGAAGTGAGTCTTCGCATCAGGGAATTCTCACGTTCGCGTACTGGCTGATCTGCCTCGATGCTCTAGGTCTGATCATCTCCAAATGAGATGCCTGTTGAGATCGGTATCATTGTGATGGATTGTGTCGCGATGCACAAGAAGGATCTTGACAGGTTTCCTCCCTGAGGCTAGTTTCGGAGCGTTCAAGTGCTAGACGTGAGGTTGCTTCATATTTTAGTCCACTCCTGGGTGAATGTCCTTCAAGTGCTTTTCTTCGCGGCTTCAAGAAATTGATTCGACAAAGGTGAGAACGACCGGGGAGCGCGAGGTGCGGGGGCATTGCGAAAAATAGAGGCGCGAGGGGGCGTCCGTCATGAGTTCAGCCCCTGATGAGGAACTGATCTTCAAACTGCTCGGCCCGATCGAGGTGATCGGGGCAGAGGAGCAGGTGCAGGTGCCGCCGGGACGTCAGCTGACGATCCTGGGCGCGTTGCTGCTCGAAGCGAACCGCGTCGTCAGCATGGACCAGTTGATCGACCTCGTCTGGGAGCACACCCCGCCGTCGACCGCGCGAGCGCAGATCCAGATCTGCGTGTCCGCGCTCCGGCGGGAGTTCTCGAGGGTCGACGTCGACGCGCAGATCGAGACCCGGCAGCCCGGCTACCTGCTGAGAGTGGCCGCGGACAAGATCGACACCTTCCTCTTCGAACGCCGCGTGGCCGACTCCGACACCGCCGTCCGGCAGGGCCGCATGGACGAGGCGGCGGCGGTGCTGCGCGCGGCACTCGCGTTGTGGCGCGGTCCCGCGCTGGGAGGCGCCGGGGCCACGTTGCAGAACAAAGCGCTGCGCCTCGACGAGAAACGCCTGTCGGTGTTGGAGAACTGCATCGACATCGAGTTGTTGCTGGGCCGGCATCACGCTCTCGTCGGTGAATTGCAGAGCATGGTGACCGAACACCCTCTGCGCGAACGGCCACGTGGCCAGCTCATGCTCGCGCTCTACCGCTCCGGCCGGCAGTCGGAAGCGCTCGACGTTTACCGCACCGGCCGCGACCTGTTCATCGAGCACCTCGGTCTCGAACCGAGTGACCAACTGCGCAAACTCGAGACCGCGATCCTGACCGACGACGAGGTGCTGCGCCTCGACCAGGAGAAGTCCGCCCCGGTCACCGTGCAGAACGTCGTCTCACCGCACCAGCTCCCGGCCACCATCTCGGACTTCATCGGCCGCCAGGACGTCGTGGCACGTGCTGAGAGCGTTCTCACAGGTGAGCGCCTGACGATGCCGGTGGTGAACATCTCCGGCAAGGCGGGCATCGGCAAGAGCGCTCTCGCGGTGCACGTGGCCCATCGCGTCGCGACCGAGACCTATCCGGACGGCCAGTTGTACTGCGACCTCCGGGGCACGCAGGCCCAGCCGGCCACACCCGCCGAGGTGCTCGGCCGGTTCCTGTCAGCGCTGGGCGCCGTCGGCTCGACCCTGCCCGACAGCGTCGACGAGCGGGCGGACATGTACCGCAGCATGCTCGCCAGCCGCCGCGTGCTGGTCGTCCTCGACGACGCGGGCAGCGAGTCCCAGGTACACCAGCTGCTGCCGGGCTCGCCCACGTGCGGTGTCGTCGTCACGAGCCGTACGCGGTTGACGGGTCTCGCCGGATCTCATTTGGTGGACGTCGACTTCATGGACTCCGATGACGCTTCCGAGTTGCTGGGGCGCATCATCGGCACGCAACGGCTGCAGAGCGAACCGGTCGCCGCGGCCGCGCTGGTGGACGTCGTGGGAGGGCTCCCACTGGCGTTGCGGATCATCGGCGCGCGCCTCGCGGCCCGCCCGCACTGGACGCTCGCCTCGATGGTCGGCCGCCTCGCCGACGAGCGGTACCGCCTCGACGAGCTCGTGCACGGCGACATGGTCGTGCGCGCCAGCCTCTCGCTCACCTACGACGGCCTGGAGCAGGACACCTGCCGGGTGATGCGGCTGATGTCGTTGCTGGAGGCGGAGAGCCTGCCGGTCTGGACGGCCTCCGCGCTCACGGACGACGAGCGCCACCGCGGCTTCGACCTGCTGGAGCGCCTGGTCGACGCGCAGCTGCTGGACGTCGTCGGCAGCGACGTCACGGGCCTGCCGCGATACCGCTTCCACGACCTGATCCGCCTGTACGCCAAGGAACAGCTCGCGGCGCACGAGGCTCCGGACGTGCAGCTCGCGTCCGTCGAACGCGTCGCCGGCGGCTGGCTCGCCATGGCCGAGCAGGCGCACCAGCGGCTCTACGGCGGTGACTTCACGGTCCTGCACGGCTCGGGGCGACGCTGGCAGCCGAGCACGCCGTACGTCGACAAGGTGCTGCAGGACCCGTTGGGCTGGCTGGAAAGCGAACGCCAGAACATCTGCGCGGCCGTCGTGCAGGCCGCCGACGCGGGCCTGGACGAGCTGAGCTGGGACCTCGCGATGACGCTCGTGACGTTGTTCGAGACCCGCAGCTACCTCGACGACTGGCAGCACACCCACGAACGCGCGCTCGACGCCGTGCGCCAGGCGGGCAACAAGCGCGGCACCGCGGCCCTGCTGTGCTCGCTCGGGTCGCTGCACCACAGCCAGCGCCGGATGGACGCCTCCCGCGCCGCCCTCGAACCGGCGCTGGAGCTCTTCACCGAGCTGGACGACACCCACGGCCTCGCGCTCGTCCGCCGCAACCTCGGTCTCCTCGAGTACAACGAGGGCAGGCCGGAGCTCGCGCTGCGGATCTTCGAGCAGTCGCTCACCGGCTTCAAGCGCGTCGGCGACGTCGTCGGCCAGGCCTACGTGGTCTCCCAGCTCGCCCAGCTGTCACTCGACCGGGGCGAACACGACCTCGCCGTCGGCCAGCTGCGCGGCGCGCTCGCGATGTGCCGGGAGATCTCCAGCCCGCGGGTCGAGGCCCAGGTGCTGTACCGGCTCGGCAGCGCGATGCTCGTGCAGGGCCGCTACGAGCAGGCGCAGCAGCTCATCACGTCCGTGCTCGGCATGGTGCAACGCTCCGGCGACACCGTGGGGGAGAGCTACGCGCTGCACTCGCTGGGCCTGATCCACGGCCGGATGCGCATGTTCGCCGAGGCCGGACGGCTGCTGCGGCGCGCGATCCGGCTGTGCGAGGAGAACCTCGACCGGGTCGGGGCCGCGCGCATCCGCCTCGACCTCGCGCAGCTCGTGTCGCAGCGCGGGGAGACGTTCCACGCGATCGCCATCGTGGAGCAGGCCATGATGACGTTCCAGGAGCTGCGGCTCGAGCTGTGGGAGCGCAAGGCGCTGGCCGTGCTGGAGAAGATCACCATCGAGAACCCGCTGCCCGCCGCCGTCACGTCGAACGGCGGCGCGCGGTAGAAGCGCCTGGCACATGCAGGAGGCAGCGCTGCCTCCTGCCTTGAACGCACAGTGGGCGGATTTGAGTCCGCTGTCCAGGCAGATCGCACCTGTGCGCGTCGTGAGTGGGCAGCTGCGTTGGGGGCACGCCGCCATCACGTTCAACGGCGGCGCGCGGTAGGCCAGGCGCGTCGTGCCGTTGGTGAGCTTGCGGTTGACGTCGGTCCGGCGGGTGCGTGCGGCGGTATCGGTGATCGTGCATCACGTCGTCGGCAGGTCGGCTGCGCGGCCGTGAAACGCGAACGCCCCGGCGTGCGTTGGTGCAGAACCCGCTGCCCGCCGCCGTCACGTCCAACGGCGGCGCGCGGTAGGGGTCAGGAGGTCGGCGTCAGGGAGTCGACCATCTTCTGCAGCTCGGACTCCTTGGGCAACGGCGGGTTGGCGCCGCCACCGCCGCCCTCCAGGTCGCCGTTGATGGCCAGCACGTGCAGCTTGTTGCTGCCGTTGAGGACGACGACCTTGACCATGCCCTTGCTCGCCAGGCACTTGTTGCCGGTCTGCGTGATGGTGGCGTCGACCTGCACGCCCTCGACGACGACCTTCGCGCCGTCCTTCTGGGTGTGCTGGATCTTCACCGGCTTGGGCTCGGTGAGCGTCACCTTCGGGTCGATGCCCGACGAGTAGAACTGGGTGGCGACGGCCTTGGTGAAGTCGGTGGCGGCCTTGTTGATGTCGCTCTTGGGGAGCAGCGTGCCGCCGTTGGTGCCCTTGGTGAACGGCTTGCCCT
This sequence comes from Lentzea sp. NPDC058450, assembly GCF_042721395.1. NCBI lineage: Bacteria > Bacillati > Actinomycetota > Actinomycetes > Pseudonocardiales > Pseudonocardiaceae > Lentzea > Lentzea sp. NPDC058450. The sequence continues at coordinate 13,040 of NZ_JBHXLO010000010.1, read as the reverse complement.
CGCAGGTGTAGTCGCCGTAGGTGGTGATGCCGGACAGTGAGATGCCCTCGAAGCCCTCCACCGGGATCTTGGCGTCCGCGATGATGTCCCAGTTCTTCGGGACGACGTAGTTGTAGCCGAGCGGCGTCTCGACGCACTGCTGGCCGTCGCCCTTGGCACAGGCGCTGTCGGTCGGCTGCGCGGAGGTGCTGGTCGGAGCAGGGCTCGACGTCGGTGCCGCGGTGCCGCCGCCGCCCCGGGACAGCACGAACCACGTGACGCCGCCGCCGAGCAGGACCACCAGGAAGACCACGCCCACGACGAGCCACAGCGTCTTCTTGCCCTTGTTCGGGGGCTTGTCGTCGAAGCCGCCGTACACGCCCAGGCCGCCGTACCCGCCGCCGTAGCCCTGCTGCGGGAAGCCGCCCTGCTGGGGGAAACCACCGGTCTGCGGGTAGCCGCCGGTCTGGTACCCGCCGCTGCCGTAGTCGCCCTGCTGCTGGCCGCCGGCCTGGTAGCCACCGCTCTGGTGGTCACCCTGTTGCTGCTGGCCCCAGCCCTGCTGGTCGTTCCAGCCGCCCTGTCCGCCGCCACCTGGGTAAGTCACGGGGAAACGGTACCTGGTGGGTCTGACAGGGGGTTAATTCATCACTCGTTGACTTCGAGTCGCCGGCGGGCGTACCGTCCTGTCGTAATTCAACGAGTGATGAACTTTGGAGGCAGATGATGCGCACCGCGCTGGTCACCGCCGTCGCAGGCGCGGTGGTGGCGTTTCTCCTGGGACTGCTGACGTTCGGCGTGCAGGCCACCGCGCACCCGCACGACGTGCCGCTCGCCGTGGTGGCGCCTCCGCCGATCGCGCAGCGAGTCGCGCAGGCCGATTCCGCCGAGGTCCAGCTGAAGGTCGTCGACGTCGGCGAGGCCCGGAAGCTCCTGCAGGACAAGGAGGTCTACGGCGTGCTGGAGATCGTGCCCGGTCAGGCGACGATCCGGCTCAACCCCGCCGTCAACCCGTCCGGCACGCAGGTCGCGCAGCAGGTGCTGACCGGCGTCGCGCAGGGCGCGGGGCTGCCGGTGAAGGTCGAGGCCCCGGCCGTGTCCGCCGCCGAACGGACCGCGCCGCTCGCCGCGTCCGCGCTGCTGTGGGTCGGCGGCATGGTGGCCGGGCTGCTCTTCGTGGTGCTGAAGGGCCGGCGGCTGCGGTGGCTGTCGGCGCTGACGACGGCCGTGCTGGTCACGGGCTCGACCGTCGGGCTCCTGGCGTGGTGGGGCGTCACGTTCGACGCGGCCGCGCTCGCGTTCCTGCTCGCCGTCGCCGTGTCGTTCGCGCTGCTGCAGGCCGGTCTCTTCCGGCACCTGGGCATCCGCGCGATGGGCGTCCTCGGCCTGCTCTACCTGATGGCGCCGGCCGTCGCGGGCCAGGTGCCCGAGCTGCTCAACCCGGCCTACCGCGCGGTCCTGTGGTCGTGGACGCCGTTCCGGTTCTCGACGGAAGGCCTGCGCAGCCTCATGTACGACGGGTCCGTCAGCACCGAGTGGTGGGTGTTCGGCGGTATCGCGCTCGTCGGGCTCGTGTTGTTGCTAGCCGGCAAGAAAGCTCAGACGGACGGTGCGGACGGGGTTGTCGACGTTCGTGTCGACGAGGCAGATGGACTGCCACGTGCCGAGCGTCAGCACACCGCCTAGCACGGGGATCGTCGCGTAAGGCGGCACGAGCGCGGGCATCACGTGGTCACGACCGTGGCCGGGGGTGCCGTGCCTGTGCCGCCACTTCACGTCGCGCGGCAGGATCCGTTCCAGCGCGGTCAGCAGGTCGTCGTCGCTGCCCGCGCCCGTCTCGATGATGGCGACGCCGGCCGTCGCGTGCGGCACCCACACGTGCAGCAGCCCGTCGCCGTCCTCGCTGTCGAGGAACCGCTGGCAGTCCCGGGTGAGGTCGTAGACCACTTCGTCGGAGCCTGTGCGGATCTGGATCTCCTCGCTGCGCATGACCTCAGATCTTACGAACGACCCGTGCGGGGTTGCCGACCGCGAGCACGTGAGCAGGCAGATCACGCGTCACGACACTGCCCGCGCCCACGACCGTGTTGTTGCCGATCGTCACACCGGGACACACGATCACGCCGCCGCCGAACCACACCTTGTCGCCGATGACGATCGGTGCGGTCGTCTCCCACCCCTCGATCCGTGCGTCGTGGTCCTCGATGGGGTGCAACGCGGTCAGCAACTGCACGTTGGGACCCATCATCACGTGGTCGCCGATGGTCACCGGACCGCAGTCGAGGATGACGCCGCCGTAGTTCATGAAGCTGTTCGCGCCGACACGGGTGTTGTAGCCGTACTCGATCTGCAGGCGCTGCATGAACGTCGAGTTCTCGCCGATCTCCGCCACGAACCCCTTGAGGATCGCGTACATGCCGTCGAGGTCCTCCGGGTCGTGCGCGTTGAACCGCGCCATCTCGCGCCAGCCGCGGCGCCGGTCCGCGTCGAGCTCGGGATCAGCCGGGAGGTAGCGCTCGCCGTTGATCATCTTCTCGCGGTTGGTTCCCATAGCGCTTCAGTATCGTCGCGGCATGCGCGTGCTCTTCGCCAGCATGGCCACGGTCGGCCACACGTTCCCGATGATCCCGTTGGCGCTCGCACTGCGCGACGCGGGCCATGAGGTGCACTTCGCCGTGGGCGACGACATGCACACGGAGCTGGACAGGTTGGGGTTGAAGCCTTTCCGTCCCGGCATGGTGTTCGGGGAGATCTACGCCGAGGACATCGCGCCGGAGCTCGAACGGGTGCTGCCCGACCTCGTGATCAGCGGCTGGGCGGTGCCGGAGGTGTTCGCCGAGGCGCGGCGGCGGGCGTTTCCCGTGCTGTGGCACGGGTTCGGGCGGATGTTCGTGGACGGCATCGGGCTCGCGCGGCCGGGGTCGGGGCGGCACCTCGACATCTGCCCGCCGTCGTTGCAGGACAAGGACTTCGTGCACGACCGGCTGCTGCTGCGGCCCGTCGCGCACCAGACGCTCGGCGAGATGCCTCGGCGCACGCACGAGAAGCTGATCTACCTCACGCTCGGGAGCGTCTTCGGCACGCGGGACGCGTTGCTGCCGGCCATCGCGGGCCTCGCCCGGCTCGACGCGCAGGTCGTCGTCGCGGCGCCCAAGGCGTGCCTCACGCACGTGCCGTCGAACGTGACGGTGCACCAGTGGTTGCCGCAGGTCGAGGTGATCAGGCAGGCAGACCTGGTCGTGCATCACGGCGGAAGCGGCACGATGCTCGCGGCATTGGCCGAGGGGGTCCCTCAGGTCGTGTTGCCGCAGGGGGCGGACCAGACCGGCAACGCCCATGCGCTCGTGGCGTCGGGTGCTGCGGTGTGGCCGTCGGCGGTGAGTGCCGACGCGGTCGCGGAGAGCGCACGGCTGGTGCTCGGTGCGGGGGAGTACGGCGAAGCCGCAGGTCAGGTGGCCCGGGAGATACGTCACATGCCGTCGCCGGAGGAAGTTGCGGACAGGCTGGCGGAGGTTGTGTAACACTGTTTTTTATGAAGGCAAGCCGCCTGCGCTTCGGGATGAACCTGTGGCCGCCGTTCCTGTTCGCCGGTATCCGCGTCGAGGAGATCTCGGCGGACTACCGGTATGCGCGCGTGCGGATGCGTCTGCGCCCGTGGAACCGCAACTTCTTCGGCACCCACTTCGGCGGCTCGCTGTTCGCGATGACCGACCCGTTCTGGGTGTTGCTGCTGTTCAACCAGCTCAGCGGCGAGCACGTGGTGTGGGACCAGGCGGGCGAGATCGAGTTCGTCGCGCCCGGCCGCGGCACGGTGTACGCCGAGTTCCGGCTGACCGACGAGCACGTCGCGCAGGTGCTGGAGCAGACCAGCGGCGGCGAGAAAGGCGTTGATCTGGTTCGAGACGGACGTCGTCGGGCAGGATGGGGCCGTGATCGCACGGGTGAGGAAGCAGGTCTACGCGCGGCGCAAGCGCGACAAGCAGCTCGCGCATGCGTGAGGCCTTCGGAGCGGTTTTCGACGTTCAGGACGGCTACCTGAACACGGCGTCCATCGGCGTGCCGCCGCGGCACGTCGCGGACGCGGTCGCGGCGTCGTTCGAACGGTGGCGGCGCGGCGAGGACACGTCGTCCACCTTCACCGAGGCCGTCGAGACCTCGCGCGCGGCGTTCGGGCAGCTGGTCGGCGTGCCCGCGACGTCGGTCGCCTGCGGTGCAACGGTTTCGCACTTCGTGTCGCTGGTGGCCGCCTCGCTGCCGGCCGGGTCGAAGGTGTTCGTCGACCCGATCGAGTTCACCAGCGTCGGGCTGCCGTTCGTCGCCGCCGGGCACGTGATCGCGTCCACTGTGGACGAGGCTGATCTCGTTGCCGCGAGCGTGGTGCAGAGCGCGGACGGCAGGATCGCCGACCTCGAGGCGCTGCGGGCGTCCGGGAAACCCGTGCTGCTGGACGTGTCGCAGGCCGCCGGGTGGATGCCGTTGTCGTTGGCGTGGGCCGATTTCGTCGTCGGCGTCGCGTACAAGTGGCTGATGGCGCCGCGCGGCGCGGCCTGGATGGCCGTGCGGCCCGACCGCGCCGAGTCGCTGAAGCCGTTGGCCGCCAACTGGTACAGCACCGGCGAGAACTACGGCACCGAGCTGGTGCTCCGTTCGGACGCACGGCGGTTCGACCTCTCGCCCGCGTGGATCTCCCACGTCGGCGCCGCGGTCGCGCTCCCATGGGTGGCCTCTGTGGACCTCGGCGCCGTCCGCGCGCACTGCGTCGGGCTGACGGATCGGCTTCTCACCGGTCTGGGACTCCAGCCGAACGGCTCCGCGATCGTCTCAGTTGCCGGACCACCCGTCCAGGGAGTGGTTTCGTCGGTTCGCGCAGGTCGCACACGGTATGCGTGTCACCTTTACAACACGATCGAGGACGTTGATCGGGTGCTCGAAGCGCTCGCGTGACCGCCGTCCGTTACCGTGGGTCCTTGTGTCGGAACCACGCCAGTCACCTGAAGAGGTGACCCAGAACCTGCCTCGCTTCCCACCGAGGCCCACCGACACCGCGCCGTTGTACCCGGCCGACGAGCTCGTGAAGCTCCAGTCGATCATGGACAACCGCCAGCCGGGGCAGCAGTACGGGCCCCCGCAGCCGCCCCCTCCCCAGCGCAGGTCGACCTGGGTGGGCAAGGCGCTGGCGCTCGTAGGTGTCGCGGTGGTGTCCGGGTTCGTGTGGTGGGTGTTGCAGCCGTCGGACCCCATCGACCAACCGGTCGGGCAACCGCAGAAGACCGCGGGGGAGTTCGAGTTCACCACCGTGCCGGAGCTCCCGGAACCGGTGAAGGACAGCGACTGCGCCGCCCACGCGACGGGCCAGACGCAGGCGTTCTTCAAGACCACGCCGTGCCTCCAGCTGACGCGGGCCTTCTACACGGTCACGCTGCCGGACGGCCGCACCGTCTACTCGTCGGTGTCCGTGGTCAAGATGAAGAGCACCGAGGAGGCCAGGGCGTTGCGCGAGCTGACCCAGAAGGACGGCACCGGCAACGTCAAGGACCTGGTGCTGGACAAGGCCATCACCGTGCCGTCGCTGACCACGCTGGGCAACGGCGGGTACGCCTCGGAGCAGCAGGCGCAGACGGTCGTGATCGTCGAGTCGGACTCGCCGTCCAAGGGCACGGACGCGATCGCGCACAACAGGGAGATGAAGAAGATCTCCAACGACGCGATCAGGCTCGCGTCGTCGTTCGCGAGCTAGGCGTCCGGGCCCGCCGCGACGGCGGGCCCTCACCTCACTTCAGCCCGAGGCCACGCCGGGGAGCGTGATGGACGCCGGGGTCGTCCCCGCCGCCTTGCGCCACCGGGTGGCCCGCACGGCCGCCGTCGTCAGCGCCTCCAGGGCCGACGTCCGCAGCGCGGGCTCGTCGGTCCGGTCCAGCACCCCGCGCCACGCGGCGCACGTGTCCTGCTCGACCGCGACCAGCGCCGCGAGCGCCGACGGGCCGTCCGACACGGGCGCCGGCGGCAGGTACGCGGCGGCGGGCGGGTTCGGGACCGAGCCGTGGTCGCGCAGCCAGCGTTCGGTGGTGTCGCGCCGGGCCCGGTGCAGGTTCGCGCCCTCGGCGACGGCCGCCGCCTGGGCCTCCAGGAACGCCGACACCATGCCGTAGGTCCACAACGCCGCGTGCTCGGTGCCGAGCGCGGTCTGGACGGAGTCGACGCTCATCCGAGCACCTCCCGCAACGAGGCGCAGCCCGCCGCCACCGAACCGACCATGCCCGCCCGGTACGTCGGCAGCGACGCGACGGCCGCCGAGGCCTCGCGCACGGCCTCGTCCAGCGCCGTCCGCAGGGCCGCCAGCGGGTCCGGGGGCGTGGGAGGCGTCGTGGGGGCCGGCGGGGCCGTGGAGGACAGCGGCGGGCGTTCGCGGTCCACCTCGGCCTGCAACAGTGAGGCGTGGGTCTCGCGGGCCTTCGCGATCTCGGCCGCGGCGGGCACCGTCGTCAGCGTCTGCGCCAGCTTCGCGTCCGCGCGCGCCTGCGCCGCGAGGGCCGAGAGCGGGTCCGGCGGAGGCGGTGGCGGAGGTTCTGTGGTGCACGCAACGGCGAGCGGTGCGGCGGCCACCGCGAGCAGCACACGGCGGCGGCTGACCGATTCGGAGATCACGCGAACCCATATTGCCAGCAGCCGTGCGGGTCGGTGGGAGCCGGGCGAACGAGATAGTCTGGTCGTCCACGGCCGCCGGAGTCAGCGTCGGCCGGGGTTTTCATGCGTTCGAACTGAAGGAGACACCACGTGTCCAGCCCGCCGCGCGGAGAGCTTTCCGCGCAGCTAGCACCCGTTGTGCGGGAAGCGCTCGAAGCCGCGGGCTTCGACCTCGACGCGCTCGACGTGAATCAGGCTGGGCGCCGCCGTCTGGTCAAGGTCGTCGTGGACGGTGAGGACGGCATCGGGCTCGACGAGGTCGCCGAGGCGAGCCGCGTGGTCTCCGCCGCGCTCGACGAGCACGACCACATCATCAACGGGCCGTACACCCTCGAGGTCACCTCGCCGGGTGTCGACCGCCCCCTGACGCGCCCGCGCCACTGGAAGCGCGCTCATCTGCGTCTCGTGAAGGTCAAGCAGCCGGAGAAGGCCGAGTGGTTCGGCCGGGTCGGCGAGTGCGACGAGACCGGGGTCGAGCTGCTGCACAAGGACGAGCTGCGACGCGTGGAGTACCGCCACATCGAACGCGCGGTCATGGAGATCGAGTTCAAGCAGCCGCCGGTCGAGGAACTGGCTCGGCTCACTCGGAAAGCACCGAAGGAGGAGCCGAGGTGAACGTCGACATCGCCGCCCTGAGGGCGATCGAACGTGAAAAGGACATCCCCTTCGAGACGGTTCTTGAGGCGATCGAGTCAGCGCTGCTGACCGCCTACAAGCACACCGAAGGGCACGCCACGCACTCGCGCGTGGAGATCGACCGCAAGACCGGCGTCGTGCGCGTGCTCGCGCAGGACCTGGGTCCTGACGGTGCGGTCCAGGAGGAGTGGGACGACACTCCGGAAGGCTTCGGCCGGATCGCGGCCACGACGGCGCGTCAGGTCATCCTGCAGCGCCTGCGCGACGCCGAGCACGAGCGCACCTTCGGCGAGTTCGCCGCCAAGGAGGGCGAGATCATCGCGGGTGTCGTCCAGCGCGACGCCCGCGCGAACGCCCGCGGCATGGTCGTCGTGCAGGTGGGCGACACCGAGGGCGTGCTGCCGCCGGCCGAGCAGGTGCCGGGCGAGCAGTACAACCACGGCGAGCGCATCAAGTGCTACGTCGTGAGCGTCTCGCGGGGCGCGCGCGGCCCGCAGATCGCCCTGTCCCGGACGCACCCGAACCTCGTGCGGCGGCTGTTCGCCCTCGAGGTCCCGGAGATCGCGGACGGCACCGTGGAGATCCCCGCGGTGGCACGTGAGGCAGGTCACCGTTCGAAGATCGCGGTGAAATCAACGGTTGCCGGAGTGAACGCCAAGGGTGCCTGCATCGGCCCCATGGGAGCCCGTGTGCGCAACGTCATGCACGAGCTCGGTGGCGAGAAGATCGACATCATCGACCACTCCGACGACCCGGCCACTTTCGTCGGGAATGCTTTGTCACCAGCGAAGGTTGTCTCGGTGCGGGTGCTCGACGAACGCGCCAAGACCGCTCGCGTCGTGGTGCCCGACTTCCAGCTCTCGCTGGCGATCGGCAAGGAGGGCCAGAACGCCCGCCTGGCCGCCCGTCTGACGGGCTGGCGCATCGACATCCGCAGCGATGCGGAGGCTCCGGCGGCCGGTGCGGTCACATCCGGTTCGGCTGAATGAGCTCCAGGGGATAGAATTATCAACGGTTCAGCGTCAGGCGTGGTTTCCCAGCACATCGGCCCTGTTCGTACGTGCATAGGATGCCGCGCACGGACGCTGCCGTCTGAGCTGCTGCGTGTGGTCGCGGTGGACGGTTCGGTGGTTCCGGACGTCCGTCGGCGACTTCCTGGTCGGGGTGCTTGGTTGCATTTCGATCTCGAATGTCTCCGCAACGCCGAGCGGCGACGGGCGTTCTCACGGGCCCTCCGGGTCCAGGGAGCACTCGACGTCGCTTCGCTGCGCGAGCACGTGGAGCAGCAAGGGGAATTGGCCACGGGACAGCCCCGAGGCCGACAAGCAACGAGGAAGCAGGTCGACCCGTCATGAGTCAGCCGTGAAGCTGAAGACATGAACGCGCGACGTTAAGACGAGGTCGATGGGACTTGCCCGCCGGCCTCACGACCAAGGAGAGCAGTGGCAGGCAAGGCCCGCGTGCACGAGCTCGCGAAAGAGCTCGGTGTATCGAGCAAGGAAATTCTGAACAAGCTCGCCGAACAGGGTGAGTACGTCAAGACCGCGTCGTCCACCGTCGAGGCCCCCGTGGCCCGGCGGCTTCGTGACGCCTACGAAGCCAAGTCCTCGAAGCCGGCTCCCAAGCCGTCCGCTCCGAAGCCGAAGGCTCCCGCTCCCGCCGCGCCGTCCGCTCCCGCGGGCGCCACGCCGGCGGCTACCGACAACAAGCCCGCAGGACCCAAGGCCATGCCCGGCCCGCGTCCGGCGGCTCCGGGTCCGCGCCCGCCCGCACCGAAGCCCGCTCCGGCAGCTCCTGCCGCGCAGGCCCCGGCTCCGGCGGCGCCCGCACCCCAGCAGCAGGCCCCGGCCGCTCCCGCGGCACCCGCCGCGCAGGCTCCGGCGGCCCCGAAGGCTGCCCCGGCTCCCGGCGCCAAGCCGGGTGGCGGTCCGCGTCCGGGCCCGCGCCCGGCTCCGCAGCAGCAGCCGCAGTCCCAGCCCCAGCAGCCGCAGGCTCCCGCCGCGGCCGCCGGTGGTCAGCAGTCCCCGTCCGTGGTCCCGCCGCGCCCGCAGTCTCCCAAGCCTGCCGGCCCGCGCGCGCCGCGTCCGGGCAACAACCCCTTCGGCGTCGGTGGCGGCAACGCTCCCTCGCCGCGTCCCGGACCCCGTCCTGGCCCGCGTCCCGAGCAGGGCGGCGACCGCCCCGCCGGTGGCCCGAAGCCCGGCGACCCGCGTCCGGCGAACCCCCGTCCCGGTGGTGCGCCCGGTCAGGGTGGTCCGCGTCCGGCCGCCGCTCAGGGTGGCGGTCGTCCCGGCCCCGGCCAGGGCGGTCCTCGTCCGGCTCCCGGTCAGGGCGGTCCCCGTCCCAACCCGGGCAACATGCCCCCGCGGCCGAACCCCGGCATGATGCCGGGCCGTCCGGCCGGTAACCGTCCTGGTCCCGGCGGCGGCGGTGGCCGTCCCGGTGGCGGTGGCGGTGGCGGCGGTCGTCCCGGTGGGGGCGGCGGCGGTGGCGGCTTCCGCGGCGGCGGTGGCGGCGGCGGAGGCGGTGGCTTCCGCGGCGGTGGCGGCGGTGGCGGTGGCGGTGGCTTCCGTCCCGGTGGCGGCGGTGGCGGAGGCGGCGGCTTCCGTCCCGGCGGTGGTGGCGGTGCCGGTGGCGGCGCCCCGGCCGGTGGTGGCGGCGGTTTCCGCGGTCGTCCCGGTGGCGGTGGCGGCGGTGCTGGTCGCGGCGGTACCGCGGGTGCATTCGGTCGTCCGGGTGGTCCGGCGCGTCGTGGACGCAAGTCCAAGCGGCAGAAGCGCCAGGAGTACATGGACAACATGCAGGCGCCTTCGGTCGGTGGCGTCCGCCTGCCCAAGGGCAGTGGCGAGACGATCCGCCTGCCGCGCGGTGCCTCGCTGACCGACTTCGCCGACAAGATCAACGCCAACCCGGCGTCGCTCGTGCAGGTGCTCTTCCACCTGGGCGAGATGGTCACGGCGACCCAGTCGGTGTCCGACGAGATCCTGGAGCTGCTCGGCTCCGAGATGAACTACGTCGTGCAGGTCGTGTCCCCCGAGGAGGAGGACCGCGAGCTGCTCGAGACGTTCGACATCACCTACGGCGAGGACGCCGGTGACGAGGACGACCTGCAGGTTCGCCCGCCGGTCGTGACCGTCATGGGTCACGTCGACCACGGTAAGACGCGCCTCCTCGACACCATCCGCAAGGCGAAGGTGCACGAGGGCGAGGCCGGTGGCATCACCCAGCACATCGGTGCCTACCAGGTGGAGACCGAGCTCGAGGGCAACCCGCGGCTCATCACCTTCATCGACACCCCCGGTCACGAGGCGTTCACCGCCATGCGTGCCCGTGGTGCGAACTCGACCGACATCGCGGTCATCGTCGTCGCCGCTGACGACGGCGTGATGCCGCAGACGGTCGAGGCGATCAACCACGCCCAGGCCGCTCAGGCGCCGATCGTGGTCGCGGTCAACAAGATCGACAAGGAAGGCGCCAACCCGGCCAAGATCCGTCAGCAGCTGACGGAGTACGGCCTGGTCGCCGAGGAGTACGGCGGCGACACGATGTTCGTCGACATCTCCGCGAAGCAGGGCATCAACATCGACGGTCTCCTCGAGGCCATCCTGTTGACCGCCGACGCTTCGCTGGACCTCCGGGCCAACCCGGCCATGGAGGCCCAGGGTGTCGCGATCGAGGCGCACCTCGACCGCGGTCGCGGTCCGGTCGCCACGGTGCTGGTCCAGCGAGGCACGCTCCGCGTCGGCGACTCGATCGTCGCGGGCGACGCCTACGGCCGCGTCCGCCGCATGGTGGACGAGCACGGCGACGACGTGCACGACGCGACCCCGTCGCGTCCGGTGCAGGTCATCGGTCTGACGTCGGTGCCGCGCGCCGGTGACTCGTTCCTCGTCGTCGACGAGGACCGCGTCGCCCGCCAGATCGCCGAACGTCGCCAGGCCCGTACTCGCAACGCGCAGAACGCTGCGAAGCGCAAGCGCGTCAGCCTCGAGGACCTGGACGCCGCACTCAAGGAAACCAGCCAGCTCACCTTGATCATCAAGGGTGACAACTCGGGTACCGTCGAGGCCCTCGAGGACGCGCTCATGAAGATCGAGGTCGGCGACGACGTCGAGCTGCGCGTGGTCCACCGCGGTGTCGGTGGCATCACCGAAGGCGACATCAACCTCGCCGTGGCCTCCTCCGCCATCGTCCTGGGCTTCAACGTCCGGGCCGAGGGCAAGGCGACCGAGCTCGCGAACCGCGAGGGCATCGACGTCCGGTACTACACGGTCATCTACCAGGCGATCGACGAGATCGAGGCGGCCCTCAAGGGTCTCCTCAAGCCGGAGTACGAAGAGGTCCAGCTCGGCCGCGCCGAGATCCGCGACGTCTTCAAGTCCTCCAAGGTCGGCACGATCGCGGGTTGCATGGTCCTGTCGGGCGAGATCCGCCGCAACGCGCGTGCTCGCCTGCTCCGTGACGGCAAGGTGATCGCGGAGAACCTCCCGATCAGCTCGCTCAAGCGGTTCAAGGACGACGCCACCGAGGTCCGCGAAGGTTTCGAGTGTGGTCTCACGCTCGGCAACTACAGCGACCTCAAGCTGGAAGACGTCATCGAGACCTACGAAATGCGCGAGAAGCCGCGCGCCTAGTCGGTCGATGAGGGGGTGCGGAGCCGCTTTAACCAGTGGCTTCGCACCCCTTTCTTCTGGAGGATCAAGCCCATGTACGTGGGGGCTCTGGAACTGGACGTGTTGCTTGGTGACGTCCACTCGCTGAAGGAGAAGCGCTCGCTGGTGCGGCCCGTCGTGGCCGAGCTGCGCCGTCGCTTCGAAGTAGCCGCCGCCGAGGCCGGTCATCAGGACCTGCACCGGCGCGCGCTGATCGGTGTCGCGGCCGTCGCCGGCGACGCTTCGCATGTCAGGGACGTGCTGGCCGACTGTGAACGACTGGTCGCCGGACGACCCGAACTGGAACTGCTCTCCGCCCGGACGCGTCTCGTCGGGCCGGAGGACGACTAGGAAGGGGAGGCTCGTGGCCGACACGGCACGTGCCCGCAAGCTCGCCAAGCGGATCTCGCAGATCGTCGCTTCGGCTCTGGAGCACGAGGTCAAGGACCCGCGTCTGGCGCGCGTCACCATCACCGACACCAAGGTGACCGGCGACCTGCACGACGCGACCGTGTACTACACCGTCCTGGGCGAGCGGCTCGACACCGAGCCCGACTTCGCCGGGGCGGCTGCGGCGCTGGAGAAGGCCAAGGGTGTGCTGCGTTCGATGGTGGGCGCGCAGACCGGGGTCCGGTTCACGCCCACGTTGACGTTCATGACGGACACCGTGCCGGATGCGGCTCGGAAGATGGACGAGTTGCTGGCCAAGGCTCAGGCTGCTGATGCCGAGGTGGCTCGGATCGCGGCTGGGGCTTCTCCTGCTGGGGAGGCTGATCCTTACAAGGCGCCGCGTGAGGACGAGGACTCGGACGAGGACTGACGGTCCTTGGTGGACTGATTTGGGCGGGCACGTACTTTGCGTGTCCGCCCAGTTTTGTTTGCCGGTGCCGGTTCCGTTGGCCGGTTCCTGTTCCAGCGGGGTTGGTCGCGTTTGTTGGTCGGGCTGCGGTTGCGAGAGTTGGTTGCGCGGGTCTCGACGAAAGACCCTGGGCGTTGCGATTGGGGCTTGACTTCGGGGCCCTTGCGAGGCGCTCATCGGCCGGAAAAGGCCGGGCTGAAAAGCGCCCGGCCGATCCGCGAGGGGTAGCA
>NZ_JBHXLO010000009.1:0-254765 GCF_042721395.1 Lentzea sp. NPDC058450 | reverse complement strand
GGCTTTTAACGGCCGATGAGCGCCTCGCAAGGGCCCCGAAGTCAAGCCCCAATCTCTATCGACGCGTCAGCGGCGATGAAATGACCCGGCTCGTCAAAGTCTCTGCACCCAACGCAACCACCCGCACAAAGGTGACGAACCGTCAGCCCCAAACCGACCGAACCGCCTCCACAACCGCCCCAGCCTGCGCAAACCCAGCCTCAGCAGCCGCCCGCCGCCGAGCAGGATCCAACAAGTTGGACCCAATAGCCCCCAAAGCAGCCCGATCAGGACTGACCACAACAAAAGGCACCCCGAGCTTCGCAGCCTGAGCCCCAGGAGTAGCAGCCAAATTCGCAGACCGAGTCAACGGAGCAACCACAACAACCCGCTCATACCCAGCAGCCAAATCAACATTGGCCACAGACCGCATCCCACCGTCCATGTACCGCCGCCCTCCAACACTCACCGGCGGCCACACCAACGGCACCGCACAACTGGAAGCCACCGCAGAAACCAACGGCACCCCACTGTCCCGGTCAAACGCCACGAACTCCCCACTACCAACATCCACAGCCGTGACCTTCAGATCCCGCGAAGGCCAGTCCTTGATGGACAACCGAGAGTCGAACACGGCCAGCCGGGACTCCTCAGAAGGAGTAGAGGCCTTCACAGCAGCCCGCCCCAACCGAGCCCTCTTGGCAGCCGGAGACCCAGGCCCCAAATAGGAAAGCGCATACCGCAGCACCATCCAGGACGTCAACCGAGCCGGAATCTCCCCGTCCGGCGGCAACAACTGAGACGCGTACAGCGAAGCGAGCACCCCACCCCCGGCCAACTCGGCGGCCACCACGGACCCGGCCGAAGTCCCCACGAACAGATCGGCCGACGACAGGTCGACGCCCTGCTCGGCCAGTCCGTGCAGAATCCCCGTCTCCCAGGCGATTCCGGTGACACCGCCGCCACCCAGCACCAACGCGCGTTTTCCGGTCACGATGACCATCCTATGGAGTGAGACGGTTTCCTGACGTTTGGTCCAGATTGGTACTCTGACAGTTGAAACCGAGAAGCGCTGCAACGGGCCAGCAAGCCTGCCACGCTCGGATTCGTTCCACCACGAACAAGGGCGCTTCCGGACTTTTCGGGAGCGCGCGTGAGTGGACTCAAGTCCTTGCTGGACCAGCGGATCGCCGTGCTGGACGGTGCCTGGGGAACGATGTTCCAGCAGGCCAAGCTCGCTCCGAGCGACTACTACGGCACCGAGTACGCCGACCACGTCCCCGACGTCGCCGGCGACCCGGACCTGCTGAACCTCACCCGGCCGGACCTGGTCCTGGACGTGCACCGGCAGTACCTGAAAGCCGGCGCCGACATCACGACCACCAACACGTTCACGGCCACCTCGATCGGCCAGGCCGACTACGGGCTGGAGCACAAGGTCCGCGAGATGAACCTCGCGGGCGCCCGGCTCGCCCGGCAGGCGGCGGACGAGTTCGGGAACAAGTACGTCGCCGGGTCGGTCGGCCCGCTCAACGTCACTCTGAGCTTGTCCCCCAAGGTCGAGGACCCGGCGTTCCGGGCCGTCACGTTCGAGCAGGTGAAGGCCACCTACGTCGAGCAGATCGACGCGCTGCGCGAGGGTGGCGTCGACCTGCTGCTGATCGAGACCATCTTCGACACGCTCAACTGCAAGGCCGCCATCGCCGCCGCCCGCGAGGTGGCGCCGGACCTGCCGCTGTGGATCTCGGTCACGATCGTCGACCTGTCCGGCCGCACGCTGTCGGGGCAGACGGTCGAGGCGTTCTGGGACTCCATCGCGCACGCCAAGCCGCTGGTCGTCGGCGTGAACTGCTCGCTGGGCGCCGAGGAGATGCGGCCGCACGTCACGGACCTCGCACGGCTCGCGGACACCTACGTCGCCTGCCACCCCAACGCCGGGCTGCCCAACGCGTTCGGCGGGTACGACCAGACGCCCGACGAGACCGCGGCCCTGCTGAAGGACTTCGCGGGCAACGGCATCGTCAACGTCGTCGGCGGCTGCTGCGGCACCTCCCCCGCGCACATCAAGGCCATCGCGGACGCCGTCAAGAACGAGACCAAGCGCGCCCTCCCGCACTCGAAGCACACCACCCGCTACAGCGGCCTGGAGACGTTCGAGATCGGGCCCGACACCGGGTTCGTCATGATCGGCGAGCGCACCAACGTCACGGGCTCCGCCAAGTTCCGTCGGCTGATCGAGGCCGACGACCACAACGCCGCCCTCACGGTGGCGCTGGACCAGGTGCGCGGCGGCGCGAACCTGCTCGACGTCAACATGGACGCCGACCTGCTCGACGGCGAGCAGGCGATGACGACGTTCCTCAACCTCATCGCCACCGAGCCGGAGATCGCCCGCATCCCTGTGATGATCGACAGCTCCCGCTGGACCGTGCTGGAAGCCGGCCTGCGCTGTGTGCAGGGCAAGGGCGTGGTCAACTCGATCAGCCTCAAGGAGGGCGAGGAGCCTTTCCTGCGGCAGGCCCGCACGATCCGCGACTACGGCGCCGGTGTCGTCGTGATGGCGTTCGACGAGCAGGGCCAGGCCGACTCGACCGACCGCAAAGTCGAGATCTGCGCCCGCGCCTACGACCTGCTCACGCAGAAGGTCGGCTTCCCGGCCGAGGACATCATCTTCGACCCGAACGTGCTGGCGGTCGCGACCGGCATCGAGGAGCACAACGGCTACGCCAAGGCGTTCATCGACGCCCTGCCGCGGATCAAGGAGCGATGTCCGGGGGTCCGCATCAGCGGCGGCATCTCGAACCTGTCGTTCTCCTTCCGCGGCAACGACGTGGTCCGCGAGGCCATGCACTCGGCGTTCCTGTTCCACGCCGTCAAGGCGGGCCTCGACATGGGCATCGTCAACGCCGGCCAGCTCGTCGTCTACCAGGACATCAAGGCCGACCTGCTCGAACTGGTCGAGGACGTCATCTTCAACCGGCGCGAGGACGCGACGGACCGGCTCGTCACGCACGCCGAGACCGTCAAGGGTCCCGGCCAGAAGCGCGTCGTCGACCTGTCGTGGCGCGAGGCCCCGGTCGGCAAGCGCCTGGAGCACGCGATCCTGCACGGCGTCGTCGACTACATCGAGGACGACACCGAGGAGGCCCGCCAGGCGCTGCCGAGGCCCCTCGACGTCATCGAGGGCCCGCTGATGGACGGCATGAAGGTCGTCGGCGACCTGTTCGGCGCCGGCAAGATGTTCCTGCCCCAGGTCGTGAAGAGCGCCCGCGTGATGAAGCGCGCGGTCGCGTACCTGGAGCCGTTCATGGACGCCGAACCGAAGGCAACCGCGGGCGGCAACGGCAAGGTCGTGCTCGCCACGGTCAAGGGCGACGTCCACGACATCGGCAAGAACATCGTCGGCGTCGTGCTGGGCTGCAACAACTACGAGGTGATCGACCTCGGCGTGATGGTGCCCGCCGCGAAGATCCTCGACACGGCCATCAAGGAGCACGCCGACGTCATCGGCCTGTCCGGGCTGATCACGCCGTCGCTGGACGAGATGGTGTCGGTCGCCGAGGAGATGCAGCGCCGCGGCATGAAGCTGCCGCTGCTGATCGGCGGCGCCACCACGTCCAAGCAGCACAACGCGGTGAAGATCGCCCCGGTCTACGACGAACCGGTCATCCACGTGCTCGACGCGTCCCGGGTCGTCGGCGTCGTCTCCGACCTGCTGGACGGCAAGCGCGCCCACGACCTGAACCTCTCGAACCGCGCCGAGCAGGCCCGGTTGCGCGAACAACACGAGAACCGCAAATCGGTTCCGCTGCTCAAGCTCGAAGAAGCCCGCGCGAACTCGGAGAAGGTGGACTTCTCCGAAACGCCGACGCCGGAATTCACCGGAACTCGCGTGATGACGCCGACGCTGACGGAACTGCGCGAGTTCATCGACTGGACGTTCCTGTTCCTCGCCTGGGAGGTCAAGGGCAAGTTCCCGGCGATCCTGGAAAACCCGGTCGCGCGGGAACTGTTCGACGACGCGACGGCGTTGCTGGACGAAATCATCGCGGGAGAACTGTTCGAGGCGAAGGGCGTGTACGGGTACTGGCCCGCGCATTCCGACGGCGACGACATCCTGCTCGACAACGGCGTGCGCATCCCGATGCTGCGTCAGCAGACGCAGAAGCCGTTGTCCCGCCCGAACCGGTGCCTCTCCGACTACGTGGCCCCGGAAGGCGACCACATCGGCGGGTTCGCGGTGACGATCCTCGGCGCGGAGAAGCTGGCCGCGAAGTACGAGGCCCAGAACGACGACTACCGCGCCATCATGGTGAAAGCGCTGGCAGACCGGCTGGCCGAGGCGTTCGCCGAGTGGATCCACCTGCGCGCGCGGCGCGACTGGTTCGAGCCGGACGCGCAGCCGGAACTGGCCGACCTGCACGCCGAGAAGTTCCGCGGCATCCGCCCGGCGCTCGGCTACCCGGCGTGCCCCGACCACACGGTGAAGCGCGAACTCTTCGACCTGTTGAACGCGGAGGCGGAAATCGGGATCGGGCTCACTGAATCGTTCGCGATGAACCCGGCGGCGAGTGTGAGCGGCCTGATCTTCCAGCACCCGGAGGCGAAGTACTTCACCGTCGGACGACTGGGCCGCGACCAGGTCCAGGACTACGCGAACCGGTACGGCAAGCCGCTCGCGGAAGCCGAACAGTGGCTGCGCCCGAACCTCGGATACGAACCGGCCTGATCGGTTCCGCACCGTGAAAGCGCTTGCCGCTTCTGGCAGGCGTTATGCCGGTTTGGCACCAAGCGTTGTAGGCTCAGCCGCTCTGGAGATCAATCAACCCTGGATCGAACGAGCCCGAGGTCATCCATGCGAGCTGCGGCGCTGGTGCTGGGTCTGGTGCTGGTGGCAGGCTGTGGCGGCGCCAGTGGTTCCCAGGCGCTGCCGCACGTGGGTTTCGTCGTCAAGCGCACCGGCGGCTCGTTCGCGCAGGAGATGACCAGCGGCTTCCACGAGGGCGTCGGCCGCGTCGGTGGCGTCAGCGCGACGGTCACCGGCCCTCCCGGGCAGGACGGGCACAAGGAAGTCGCGTTGTTCCGGGATTTGTCGAACGCCGCGAAAGGCGGAATCGCGGTGGCCACGTCGGAACCGGCGCTGATGGCGCCGTCCATCGGTGAGGCGCTCTCGCGGCGCGTCGCCGTGGTCGGGGTGGACACACGACTCACCGCGAGTTCCGGCGTGAAACTGCACATCGGTAACGACGACTACGAACTGGGCGAAAAGCTGGCTGACGAGTTGATGCGCCGATTGCCCTCGGACGCGACCGGAACGGTGGTGTTGGGAAACACCGCGCCGGGTCTCGCCGGGTTCGACGACCGGGCAGAGGGAATCCGGGGTCGATTCGCCGAAAAGCTACCGGGGGTAGTGGTGCTGGGCCCGTTCGACACGCAACGTGACGACGCCGCGAATCGCGACGCGTGGAAACGTCTCGTGGCCGCGAATCCGAACGCCCTCGCGTTCGTTGGTACCGGCGACTGCGACGGCGTGAACCTCGCCGCGCTGAGAACCGAGAAGTCGGCGAGGTGGCTGGTGGGCGGGTTCGGGGTCGACCCGAGAACGTTGCAGGCGGTGCGGGACGGCGCGATGGTGGCGTCCATCTCGCCGGAGCACTACCTCAAGGGCGCTGTGGCAGGCTGGCTCCTGGCTCGGCACGCGAAGGGCGGAGAGCCGCTGCCGCAGGGCTGGATCGAGACGCCGGGACTCACGGTCACCACCGGGAACCTGGACCAGATCCTGCACCGGCAGGAGTCCGAGAAGGCCCGCAAGGATTTCTTCCAGCCTCAGATCGACAGCTTCGTCGAGGATCCGGCGAGCTGGGTGCGACCGTTGGAGCAGGCACGGTGAGCTTTTGGGAGGGCCGCGCCACCGCACGGGTGGCGACGGTGGGGCTGACGTTGGGACTGCTGGTCCTGGCCGGGCTGGCGCTGTGGAGCAGCATCAGCGCGCAGGCCACGACCGCACACGTGCGTGAGCTCAACGAGACCAGCGAGCGCTGGGCCCGCGTGCTCGAGCACATCAACGTCGCCGACAACGCGTTGAGCGACATCCAGCTGTCGCGGACCGAGCAGACGGTGCAACCGCTGCAGAACTCGATCGGGGCCGCACGGCCCGACCTCGAGTGGCTGCTCGGCAACGGCACGCCGACCGACGCACAGGAGGCCGGCCGCCTGCTGTCGTTGTACGACCAGAGCACGGACATGTTGCGCAAGGTCGTCGCCGGCACGGACCCGTTGCAGGCGGACCAGGCCTCGCTCGCGCACTCGTCGCTCAAGCGGCAGATCTCCTCGACGATCGGGGTCCAGCGCCTCGACACCAACGAGTACCTGCGCACGGCCGACGCGAAGAACGCGCAGCTGCGGATCGCGCAGATCGTGGTGTTCGTGCTGGACGCCGCCCTGGTGGCGTTGTTCGGCGTGGTGCTGCTCGGCCAGCGCCGGATGATCCTGCGCCAGGCCGCGAAGAACGAGCACGAGGCGCACCACGACACCCTGACGGGCCTGGCGAACCGGGCGTTGCTCGCGCGGCGGATGGAACTGGCCGTCGACACGGCGCGCAAGAAGGACGAGCCGCTGGCGTTGCTGATCGTGGACCTCGACAGGTTCAAGGAGGTCAACGACTCCCTGGGCCACCACACCGGCGACCTGCTGCTGCGCCAGGTGGCGAACCGCCTGTCGTGGGCCGTGCGCGACACCGACCTGGTGGCACGGCTGGGCGGCGACGAGTTCGCGGTGCTGCTGCCGGGCGTCGGCTCGGCGGAGAACGCGAGCATGGTCGCGGAGAAGATCCTGCAGGCGCTGGCGATGCCGGTGACGCTGGAGGGCCTGGAGCTGGAGATAGCGGGCAGCGTCGGGGTGGCGCTGTGCCCGTCGGACTCGGGCGACGGCCACGAACTGCTGCGGCACGCGGACATCGCGATGTACGCGGCGAAGCGCGAGAAGTCCGGTGTGGCCGTGTACGACGCACGCCTGCACGAACGCGGCGCCGCGCACCTGACCGCCGTCACGGAACTGCGCCACGCGATCGACCGCGGCGAGCTGTTCCTGCACTACCAGCCGAAGGCGCTGGCCGACACGGGCGCGGTGTGCGGGGTCGAGGCGCTGGCCCGCTGGCAGCACCCGACGCGCGGCCTGGTGCGCCCGGACGAGTTCATCCCGATCGCCGAGGAGAACGGCCTGATCGAGCCGCTCACCCGGTACGTGATCGACGCCGCGCTGCGGCAGTGCCGGTCGTGGTCGGACGCGGGCTGGGAGGTGCCGGTCTCGGTGAACGTGGGCGCCGCGTGCCTGCACCACACCGAGTTCCCCGGCGACGTGGCCGACCTGATCAAGCGGCACGGCCTGCCGGCGCGGCTGCTGACGCTGGAGATCACCGAGTCGGCGATCATCTCGGACCCGGACCGCGCGGTCGAGGTGCTGCGCGGGCTGACCGAGCTCGGCGTGCGGCTCTCGATCGACGACTTCGGCACCGGCTACTCGTCGATCTCGTACCTGCGCAGCATGCGGGTGCACGAGATGAAGCTCGACCGGTCGTTCGTCACGCACATGTGCACCGACGCCGGCGACTCGGCGATCGTGCACGCCCTGGTGGCGCTGGCCCGCAACTTCGGGCTGCAGGCCGTCGCGGAGGGCGTGGAGGACCAGGACACCTGGACCGCGCTGGCCGAGGCGGGCTGCGACGTGGTGCAGGGGTACTTCCTCAGCGAGCCGTTGCCCGCCGAGGAAGTCGTGTCCTGGCTCGGTGACCGGGCCGCGGCTCACGCGTAGCGCGGTGAGCGCTGACCTTCGCCGCGTGTTTCGCCTCTCAGACGGGTGCATCACGGCGCCGGCCCCCGCCCCCATATCGGGCATATGGGGGGCGGGGGCCGGTGTCGTGAGGTGCCCTGCTGAGCGGTGAAAGACGTGGTGAAGATCGCGGTCACCGCGCGTACACGTCGGTGTCCCGCCACTGGTCGATGAACGGCTGCATGAAGTCGACCATGGCGGGCAGCTGGTCCGCGCACGACAGGTAGGCGATCACGCGGATCGCGCCGATGGCGTTGACGAACTTGAGCACCTCCTCGTCGAGGTCGCGCAGGCCGTTGCGCTGGGCGCCCCGGTTGTAGGCGGCTTTGTACTCGAGGCCGAGGCCGCCGAGGTCCCACTCGACCGGGCCGTACGTGATCAGCTCGAAGTCGGAGAACAACGGGCCGTTCGTGCTCGCGAAGATGTTCGCGGGCGGCGAGTCGCCGTGGATGGGCTGCAGGTCGATGCCGGGGAACCGCTTGCGGAACTCGGCCTCGTCACTCGCGAGCGGCTCCAGGACCTCCCACTCGGCGCGCGCCCTGGTGAGGTCCTCCTGGCTGACGATGCCGAGG
This sequence comes from Lentzea sp. NPDC058450, assembly GCF_042721395.1. Taxonomy (NCBI): domain Bacteria; kingdom Bacillati; phylum Actinomycetota; class Actinomycetes; order Pseudonocardiales; family Pseudonocardiaceae; genus Lentzea; species Lentzea sp. NPDC058450. The sequence goes on along the minus strand of NZ_JBHXLO010000009.1, from coordinate 246,387 downwards.
CCCTCCAGGCGTTCCAGGCCCTCGCGGACGAACCGGGGTTCGGCGGACGCCAGGAAGTCGAGCTCGCCGGGGTAGGTCCGCAGCGCCTTGTGCAGGTCCGCTGAGAGCTCGGCGTTCTTGACGTAGTCGGGTTCCTTCGACTTGTCCTCGTCGGTGAACGGCCAGAACGTGATGGAGAAACCGTCGCGCTGCACGGGCTTGCGCTCGACGAGCGGGCTCGGCGGGATCACCGGGGTGCCCTGGTCGTGCAGCCACTGCGCGACGTCCAGCTCCTGCTGTTGCCTTTTGGCCAGGCTTTCCAGCGTGGTGGTGTGCGGCAGGACGGTCGGGACGCGGGCCACGACCGGGGACGGCGCGAGGTGCACGACGACGGAGAACAGTTCGTAGAGGACCTTGCCCTCGGTGATCTCGAGGCCGAGTTCGCGACCGGCCGCCACGGCGGCGTCGGCGGCCGCCTGCGTGCGGTGGGCGATGTCTTCAGGGGTCGCGAAAGTGGACATAGAACGACACGGTGTCACAAAACCCCGGCCCCTCGCAGATCATTTACGGTGGGGCGCATGGCCGACCGGCACTTCATCGACGTCAACGTCCTGCTCGTCCGCGACGGCGAGGTGCTGCTCACCCGGCGCCGTGACCTCGTGCACCCCGAGTTCGACCGCCTGTGGCACCTGCCGTCCGGCAAGCTCGACGCGGGCGAGTCCGTGGTGGACGCGGCCGCGCGCGAGGCGTTCGAGGAGGTGGGCGTGGTGATCGATCCGGCCGACCTGCGGCACGTGCACACGTTGCACGCCAAGGCTTCCTGGCACGAGGCGCGGCTGAGCCTGTACTTCGAGACGCGGCGGTGGACCGGGGAGCCGGTGAACCGCGAGCCCGAGAAGTGTTACGAGGTGGGGTGGTTCGGGCTGCGCGCGCTGCCGGAGGACACGATCGCGTACCCGGCGGCGGCGATCGCGGGTCACCTCGCCGGGGAGGCTTTCGGCGTGATGGGCTGGGAGGACCAGTCCACGGCCGTCTCCAGGTGAGCCGACGGTGTCGCTCCCGCCTCTCACACGGAGGTTCGTTCCGCGTGTGACGGACGGGTTACCGTGAACGGATGGCACTCGTGCACCCGCCCGGCCTGACCAGGTTCCGGACGCACGACCTGCCCGGTGCGCGCAGGCTGACCGGGTGGGAGGAGCACAACGCCCGCGCCCTCGTCGGCCTGCGGGTCACCGCGGACCGGCCGTTCGACGGCACCGAGGTGAACCTGACGCTGCCGAAGCTGCAGGTGGCGCGGGTGACCGGGTCGCCGCACGCCGTCGACCGGGACGTCCGGCAGATCGCCGAGCACCCCGCCGACGGCGTGGTCGTCTACTTCTCGCTCGCCGGGGAGAGCCGCTTCGAGCACCGGGGTGGCAGCGATCTCGTCGTGCCCGGTCAGGCGCTGGTGCTGGACGCCGACCGGCCGTTCCGGCGCGAGTTCTCCGCCGGGCTCACCGAGCTGGTGCTGAAGGCGCCGCGACGAGGTCCCCTGACACCGCAGCTGTTCAGCTTTCGCGACAACGCGCACGCCTCGGCGCTGGTCACCGCGCTGACGGGGGCGTTGCGCGGGCCGGCCGACTGGGAGGGGCTGGAGAGCACGGCCGCCGACCTGCTGGACTCGGTGCTGGGCGCCCGCACGCCGAGTGCCGACCTGGCCGCCGCGCACGCGTTCATCGCCGCCCACCTGCACGAACCGGAGCTGTGCGCGCACCGGATCGCGGCGGCCATCGGCTACTCGGACCGGCACCTGTCCCGGTTGTTCGCGAGGTCGGGGCAGAGCGTTCCGCAGGCGATCCTGAACGCCCGCCTCGACGCGGCCAGGCTGAAGCTCGCCGAGCCGATCTCGCTGGCCGAGGTCGCGGCCCGCACGGGGTTCGTGTCGCAGGCGCACTTCTCGCGCACGTACCGGGCGCGGTTCGGCGTGACGCCGCGGCAGGACCGGGCGGCGTTGAAGTTTTTGCCTGTTTCCGCCACGTGACGCGCACGGGTCACCGACCAGGAAGTTGACCTGTCACCGTTCTCGGCATGGTGACCTCCGTCGAGACCGATGTGGTGATCGTGGGGTCCGGCCCGGCCGGAGCCTCCGCGGCGTTGTTCCTGTCCACCCTGGGCGTTCCGAACATCATGATCACGAAGTACCGGTGGACCGCGAACACCCCTCGCGCGCACATCACCAACCAGCGCACGATGGAGATCCTCCGCGACGTCGGCGTCGAGGACCAGGTGCTCGCCGACGCCACCCCGCACGACCAGATCGGTGACACGGTGTTCTGCACCTCGATCACCGGCGAGGAGATCGGCCGCATCCTCACCTGGGGCACCCACCCCGCGCGGCACGCCGACCACGTGCTCGCGTCACCGTCGATGAACTGCGACATCCCGCAGACGTACCTGGAACCGATCCTGGTCCGCAACGCCACCGAACGCGGCACCCGCACCCAGTTCAGCACCGAGTACCTGGGGCACGAGCAGGACGCGGACGGCGTGACCGTGCGGGTGCTCGACCGGACGACCGGGCACGAGTACGAGATCCGGGCGAAGTACCTGATCGGCGCGGACGGCGCCCGGTCCGCCGTGGCCGCCGACCTGGGCCTTCCCCACGAGGGCGAGATGGACATCGCGGGCTCGATGAACATCACGTTCAAGGCCGACCTCTCGGAACTCTGCCGGCACCGGCCCTCGGTGCTGTACTGGGTGATCCAGCCCGGCGCGAACGTCGGTGGCATCGGCGCCGGTCTCGTGCGGATGGTGCGGCCGTGGAACGAGTGGCTGATCGTCTGGGGCTTCGACCTGTCCCAGGGCGTGCCCGAGGTGAGTGAGGACGACGCCCTGCAGATCGTCCGCAACCTCGTCGGCGATCCGTCGCTGGACGCCGAGATCACCGGGATCTCGTTGTGGGGAAACAACGAGCAGTACGCGACGCGGTTGCAGAGCGGGCGGGTGTTCTGCGCCGGGGACGCCGTGCACAAGCACCCGCCGTCGAACGGCCTCGGCTCCAACACCTCGATCCAGGACTCCTACAACCTGGCGTGGAAGCTCGCGCTGGTGCTGAACGGCCAGGCCGGAACCTCGTTGCTGGACACCTACTCCGACGAACGCGCTCCCGTCGCGCGGCAGATCGTGACGCGTGCCAACAAGTCCGCGCGCGAGTTCGGCGCGTTGTTCGACGCTCTGGGGCTCGCCGTCGGTCAGACGGCCGCGGAGATGGAGGCGCGGATCGAGGAACGCAAGGACAGCAGCCTTGCCGGCGCTGCCAAACGTGCGGCCGTGCGGGAGGCCATGGAGCTGAAGAACTACGAGTTCAACGCTCATGGCGTAGAGATGGGTCAGTCGTACGTGTCCAGCGCGGTCGTGGGCGATGGTTCCGTTCGTGCAGAGCCGTCCCGGGACCCGGAGCTGTACTACGAGCCGTCGACCTGGCCAGGGGCACGGCTGCCGCACGCCTGGGTCGGGGACAGCCGCAGCAAGGTCTCCACGCACGACCTGGTGCCGTACGGGCAGTTCACGCTGCTGACCGGGGTCACCGGCGAGGCGTGGGCGGACGCGGCGCAGAAGGCCGCCGACCGGCTGGGCGTGCCGGTGCGGACCGTGGTCATCGGACCCGGCCGTGAGGTCACCGACCTCTACTTCGACTGGTCGCGACTGTCCGGTGTGGACGAAGATGGAGCGGTGCTGGTGCGGCCGGACAAGCACGTCGCGTGGCGGGTCGCCTCGTTGCCCGCGGACCCGGAGGCGGAGCTGATGACCGTCCTGACGTCGGTGCTGAGCCGGGAGGAGAGCGCATGACCTGGCAGTTCGAGCACGTCACGCTCGGCCAGCGGGTCCGGTTCGGCACCGGCACGGCGGCCGCCGACCTGGCCGCCGAGGTGGAGCGCCTGGGTGCTGGTCGGGTGCTGCTGATCTCCAGCGAACCGGTGGCGGCGGAGGTGACCGCGAAGATCGACGTGGCCGCGCACTGCACGGACGTCGCGCCGCACGTGCCGGTCGAGAACGCCGAACGGGCGCGTGCGCTGGCCGCGAAGTCCGGCGCCGACCTGCTGGTGAGCGTCGGCGGCGGCTCCACGACCGGGCTCGCGAAGGCGATCGCGCTGACCACCGGACTGCCGATCGTCGCCGTGCCCACCACCTACGCGGGTTCCGAGGCGACGAACGTGTGGGGCCTGACCGAGGCCTCGCGCAAGACCACGGGCGCGGACGACCGCGTGCTGCCCGTGACCGTCATCTACGACACCGCGCTCACCGCGTCCCTGCCACGCGCGCTGGCCGTCGCCTCGGGCTGCAACGCGCTGGCGCACTGCGTCGACTCGATGTGGGCGCCCCGCACCGACCCGATCAACCAGGCGCTGGCACTGGAAGGCATCCGCGCGCTGAGCACCGGACTGCGCAACAGCCTGGGCGAACAACTGCTCTACGGCGCCTACCTGGCCGCCGTGGCGTTCGCGTCGGCCGGATCCGGCCTGCACCACAAGATCTGCCACGTCCTCGGCGGCGCGTACAACCTCCCGCACGCCGAGACGCACACCGCCGTCCTGCCGCACGTGCTGGCGTTCAACGGTTCTGCGGTCCCCTCAGTCGCTCAGCGCATCACCGACGCGTTGGGTGGCAGCCTGCTCGACCTGTACGCCGAGATCGGTGCCTCCCCGGTGCTGCGCGGCGTGCCCGACGTCCGCGAGGCCGCCGCGCTGATCCTGCCGTCCGTGCCGCCGTCGAACCCCCGCGCGGTCACCGAGGACGACCTGGTCGCCCTGCTCACCACCGCCCAGAACGGAGCCCCACGAGCATGACCACCGCCCAGCAACGAGTGGAAGAGCAGCTGATCGCGGACGTGCTGGCCTCGTTCGCCCGCACCCCCGACCCGCGCCTCAAGGAACTCATGGAGGCGCTGGTCAGGCACCTGCACGCGTTCATCCGCGAGACCCGCCTGACCGAGGCGGAGTGGACGCGCGCGATCGAGTTCCTCACCGCCGTCGGCCACATCACCGACGACAAGCGGCAGGAGTTCATCCTGCTCTCCGACGTCCTCGGCGCCTCGATGCAGACCATCGCCGTCAACAACGAGGCCCACGGGAATGCCACGGAGGCAACGGTCTTCGGCCCGTTCTTCGTCGACGAGTCACCCCAGGTCGGCATCGGCGGCGACATCGCGGGCGGCGCGGCCGGAACCCCGTGCTGGGTCGAGGGAACCGTCCGCGACACCGCCGGAAACCCCGTGCCGGGCGCGCGAATCGAGGTGTGGGAGGCGGACGAGGACGGCTTCTACGACGTCCAGTACACCGACTCGCGGGTGGCGGGCCGCGGCCACCTGTTCTCCGCCGACGACGGCTCGTTCGCCTTCTGGGGTGTGCAGCCGACGGAGTACCCGATCCCGCACGACGGCCCGGTCGGCGCGTTGCTCGACGCCGTCGACCGCTCCCCCGTGCGGGCCGCGCACCTGCACTTCATGGTGTCGGCCGCCGGTTTCCGCACGCTGGTCACGCACATCTTCGTCGAGGGCGATCCTCAGCTGGAGATCGGCGACTCGGTGTTCGGGGTGAAGGAGTCGCTGGTCAAGCGGTTCGAGGAGCAGCGGGCCGGGGCGCCGGCGCCGGACGGGAGGGCGCTCGGCGACAAGCCGTGGACGCGCTCCCGTTTCGACATCGTGCTGGCGCCCTCCGCCTAGTGGTCGCAGCAGACGCGCTCGGCCCACTCCGGTTCGTGCCACCAGTGCTCGTTCGCCGCGGACGGGAACGGGTCGAGCGCCGCTGACGTCGTGAGGTTCTGCGCCGGCTGCTGGTAGGGCTTGAGCAGGTCGGCGACGCTGTGCAGGACTCCGCCGACCAGGACCTGTTTGACGTTCGCCGCCGCCTTGATGTCGGCGAGCGGGTTGCCTTCGACGAACGCGATGTCGGCCGGCGCGCCCAGGGTGATCGCACCGAGCGGCAGGCCCAGCCACCTGGCCGGGTTGCGGGTCGCGGTGATGAGCGCTTCCCGTGGCGTGAAGCCGTATTCGACGAGGGCGCGCAGGTTCTGGTGGGTGGCGGTCGCGGGGCTGTCCAGCGGGGCGTCGGTGCCGGTGATGACGAAGCCGCCGCCTCGGTGGACGTTCAGCGCCAGTTCCACCCAGCCCTTGAGGACCGCGCGTGACGACGTGGCCGTCGGGGTGCCCTGGGTGTTGGCGTCGGCTACGAAGCGTTCGTACTCCCACGGCGGGTAGAGGACGCGGGTACGTTCGTCGGTGACGAGCGACTTGTCGTTGTCGTACAGGGCGCGGGACTGGAAGAGCGTCGGCGTGACGGACATGCCGGACCTGGTGAAGAGCGCCACGACGTCCTGGTAGGCCTTGCCCTGCCTGGTGATCGTGTGCGAGTAGCCGAGGCGGTTGGTGGCGCCGACGTGTTCCTGGCCGTCCATGCCGAGGTTCGCGGCCGGGTACAGGTAGTGGCTCGACAGCGGGACCTTCGAGCGTTGCACGGCGGCGCGTTGCAGTTCTACGGGCAGGCGGACGTAGGTCTTGATCAGGTCGTAGCCGAGTTCATGAGCGCGGCGGAGTTCCAGGTCGAGCTGTGCCTTGCTCAGGGTGGGGCGCATGAAGTTGTAGTAGACGCGGCCGCCGTCGACGGCCTCGCCGGTGGCGTAGAACCTCGGCCCCGTCAGGGTTCCGGCCGCGAGCGCCTCCCTGGTCTCGACCATCTGGTAGACCGGGTCGCCGGGTGAGCGGACGGTCGTGATGCCGTAGGCGAGCCAGGCGTTGCCCTGCCTTGCGCCCCACTGGCGGCCGCGCAGGTGCCAGTGGTTGTGGGCGTCGATCAGGCCTGGAATGGCGGTCAACGTGCTCGCGTCGACGTCGGCTTTGCCTCGGTGCGGGCGGATTTCGGCGACCTTGCCGTTCTCGACGACGAGGTCGACGTTCCGCTTGAGGTCGTGCGCCTCGCCGTCCCAGTAGGCGCCGACGCGGATCACCCTGCGGTCCGGCGCCTTCGGCCTGCGCCAGGTGAGGCCGTGCCGGATGGTGCTGGTCCTGCCGTCCAGAGTGGACTTACGGATGCGGCCGTTGTTGAGGTACACCAACGCGTCGCTGCCGTGCCACGCCAGCGAGTCGGTGACCTCGCGGGTGACCTGCCGCGCTTCGCCCTGGAAGGTGCCCTTGGCGTCGACCGGCACGACCCATGCGACGCTCTCCACGACGAACGCGATCAGCTTGCCGTCCGGCGACCACACCGGGCCGTCGTCGCCGCGCGTGGCGATGGACCGGAACGGCATCGGCTCGGTGTACTTCAGCTCGCCGCTGGTCAGGTCCACGCTGAGGATCTGGCTGGTGCCCTCGCGGAACCGGCGCGAGAACGGCTTCACCGCCGCCAGTGCCACGACGGTGCCGTCCTTCGACCAGGTCGGGCGGCCGGGCTGGAACAACGTCGGCGTGAGCTGGCGGCGGCCTTGACGGTCGGCGACCCACACCTGACCGTCCTGGTCGAGGTAGGCGACCTTCGTGCCGTCCGGGGAGAAACGGGGCGTGATCTGCGCGTGCGGGGCGGGCGCGAACAGCTCGTCCTTGCCGGACGCGAGATCGCGGACCCACAGCTGGGCGACGCCGGTCCGGTCGCTCGCGTAGACGATCTGCTTGCCGTCGGGCGAGAAGTCCGGGTCGGAGTCGAAGTACTTGCCGTCGGTGAGCTTGGTGGCCTTGCCTTCGTTCAGCACGTAAAGCGCGTTCAACGCCCGGAACGCGATCCTGCCGTCACTCGACACGACCGGGCTCGCGATGCCCTTGACCACTCCCCCGGTGAGGTTCCGCGCGCGGTGCGGACGGCGCTTGGTGACGACCGGGACCACGGCCTCGAACGGGACGTCCTTCGTGGAACCGTTGACCAGACTGCGAATCCGGCCGTCCGCGGTGTAGAGCACGCCGGAGGCACCCCAGATCGGCGCGAACCCGAAGACGTCCTGGCCCGTGACGACAGCCGTCGTGCCGAGCACCAACTCGGCCTGGCCGGGCCGCATCCGCGTGTAGCTGGGCTGGCCGCCTGGCCCGAACGCCGCTCCGAACACCTGCCAGCCCGTGGGTGCGGTCGCCAGCCGTTCGCGCGTGCCGTCCAACGCCACCGCGTCGACCGTCGCGTTGCCGACGGTGAAGATGATCCGCTGGCCGTCGGCCGACCACTGCGGTGCGGCGGCTTCGTCCGGCACGCCGGTGAGCTGCGTGATCTTGCCGCTGGCCAGCTCCAGGAGGTGCACGCCGTAGCTGCCGGCCCGGTCGCTGACGAACGCGAGGTGCTTGCCGTCAGGCGAGAACGCGGGCTCGCGGTGGTCGAACTTCCCCTGGGTGAGCTGCTTGAGCCCGCGCCCGTCGAACCCGATCACGTACAGGTGGTAGTTACCGTCCCGATAGGACTGAAAGGCGATCTGGTTGCCAGGACCGAACGACGGCAGCGTCGCGTCCTGCAGTTCGTCGGTGAGCTTGCGCGCTTCCCCACCGTTCGCGGGTAAAACCCAGATGGCCGTGACGAGGTCGATGGCGAGCCACCGCCCGTCCCGTGACCGGGACACCGAGATGTTGGTGCCCTGCGTCAGTTTCACCCGCTCGCCGGGTTCTCCGGCGGCTGCGGTGCCGATCGTCACCGTGGACGCGGCGGTGGCGACGGCGGCCGCCTGACCGGTGCGAGTCAGCAGTTCCCGGCGCGACAGTTCCATGGCGGCACACTCCCCAGTGTCGATCCCCTTGGGATCCACCCTGGCACCGCGATTTCCCCGCACATCCGCCATTCGGCCCACCACCCACCTGGTGGGACACCGGTCTCAGTTGGCAGCCAAAGTGCGCAGCAACGCAGGCACCTCCTCAGGAACCGTGAAGCCCACGGCGCCGATCCTGAAGATCGATGGAAGTGCCGGATGTAGGAGGCCCTGATTCTTCAGGGTCACCGTTACGCGGAGGTAGGGGCGGGTGAACCTGTCTACCTTGCTGTAGGTCGGGTCGATGCCCAACTCAGACACCTCGTCGTACCTAATCACCGGACCCGAGGCGGCCAGCCTGAGTGCTGCCCCCTGGGCAGGCGCGTGCGCGTCGAGCTCAACGAGGAGCACGGCGAGTTCTTCTAGCGTCCACGTCGCCGGCTGCTGATTGTCGATCTCGGCGAGGTGGAACAGACGGCCCGCGTCCGCAGACGAGTCCTCGTCCACGTCCACCTCCAGCACGAACGCGCGCGCGAGCAGGTCGGTCGGGCGCATGAGGAACAGCCGTCGTCCGGTCAGGCTGCCGTACTCGAGTGCCAGCTCGGGGCGCGGGCCGATGAATTCGGCGCCTTGCCGCCACCACCAGTCTTCCTTCTCGTCACGGGTGACGATCAGCAGGTCGCGCTGATGTTCCTGGGCGTAGCGGGTGGCCTGGTACCAAACGAGGTAGTCGCCCGCGCCACCGTCTGCCGAGCCGTCCTCCTGCTTGCCCGCGTCCTTGTAACCGGGAGGGATCTCCGCAACGGTGCGCCGACCGGCTTCGGCGACGCACTCCGCGTGCTCCTCGTCTGGGAGCGGCGAGGTGACTCGGCCACGCAGCAGCTCTTCCAGCTGTTCCAGGATCGGGTCCCCGACGCGGTCTGCGTCGGTGTGCGCGAGAGACTGCTGGAGCTTCTCCTGGAGGCCTCTCACGAGCTCATTCACCTGGCCCGTGAGTTGGGTGAGATCGCCGTGGTTGACGCCCACGGCCTTGGCCCAGATGGTCAGGGTGTCGGTCATCCCGCGGCCTGACTTGGCGAGCGCGTCGGTCGCCGTCTTCGTCGCGCCGCGCGGGCTGCCCTGCGCCCGTTGGCGGTGCCGCCAGAACTCGCGCAACGCCTGGTGCGGCACGACGAGCCGGTCGCCCAGGCTCTTGAAGGTGTTGATGAGGTCGCTCGACGTGCGCGGGCTGAACCTGTACAGGTCGAGCAGCACGTTCGCGTCCACCGCGACGACCGCCTCCCGCAAGGCCGTGTCCAGCTCGGCCGGGGAGGCGATCTTGTAGCCGGCGAACTCGCCGTCGTACAACCCGTTCATGCCGGAATGATCGCGGCAGCGAAGGGGGCGTTTCAGCGGGTTGCGGGCCGTTCATCCGAACGGCCCACCGCGAGTCCTCAGAGAGCGAGCGCGCCCTCGATGCGGGCGACCATCTCATCCTCGGCGTCCACCACGACGCCGTCGGCCTCGGCCACCTCGCGGCAGATCGCGAGCACCGCGCGCGGGAAGTCCGCCGCGTCCTCCGGCGACTTCGCGGTCAGCGTCTTCATCGACGAGCGGAGCGCCTCCAGGATGACCGGCTCGATCTCCTCGTCGGTCCCGGCGGGCACGGACGGGCGGGCGCCGCCCAGCACGGTGCGCAGGTCGGGCGACAGGTGCGTCAGCGCGCGCAGGCCGGCGAACCGCTCCTCCAGCACGGGGCCGGGGTCGGCGTGGGAAACCAGCAGCATCGCGCCGTACACGGCGGTGCGCAGCGTGCGGCTTTCCTCGTCGGAGTAGAAGATCATGTGGCCCACTCTAGGTCGTCGGGTCCCGGCGGCTGTTCCGGTGTTGATTAGAGGACTCGCCAACGGTCACGCGGTTGCGTCCGAACAGGGAAAACGCCTGTGACGGACGTCAAATCACGACAGAGCGAACAAACTGCGGCCGTCGAGCGTTGAACCAGGTCTAAGGCAGCTGACTCAGGAGGATGTACCAGATGACGACCACCGCTACCCGGCCCCGCGTCACGGTTCGGCGGGTGGTGTTCACGCTCGTCCTCCTCACCGTGACGACACTGCTGTTCTGGGTGCCGTTCGAGGGCCTGTTCGCGGCCAGCGCGGAGTGGCCCGACCCGGTCCGCCCGATCGCGGCCATCGTGTTCGTCGCCGCGGCCGTCGCGATGATGGTGCTGTTCACGCAACGGTCCAGCGACCGGGCCGCGCGGATCTCCCAGTTCCTGCTGGGGTTCGTGTGGATCGCGTTCGTGTGGACGCTGCTGACCGACGTCGTGCGGCTCGGCATGGCGCTCGCGGGCGTCGAGAACCCGTTCCGCAGCCGTTTCATCGCCGTGCTGCTCGCGGTGCTCATCGTCACCGTGACGGTGTACGGCGTGTACGAGGCGATGCGCGTGCCGCGGATCAAGCGGCACGACGTGACGATTCCCCGCCTCGACCCCGCGTTCGACGGCCTGACCGTCGCGGTCATCACCGACACGCACTACGGCGCCATCAACCGCGCCAAGTGGTCGCGCGGCATGGTCGACGCGGTCAACGGCCTGAACGCGGACGTCGCCGTGCACGTCGGTGACATCGCGGACGGCACCGCCGAGCAGCGCCTGGAGCAGGCCACCCCGCTCGGCGACGTGAACACGCCGCACCGCTTCTACATCACCGGCAACCACGAGTACTACTCGAACGGCCAGGGCTGGGTCGACCTGATGACCAGGCTCGGCTGGAAGGCGCTGCGCAACGAGCACGAGACGCTCACCCGCGGCGAGGCGAAGCTGGTGTTCGCGGGCACCGACGACATCACGGCGAGCCACTCCGGCGAGCCCGGCCACGCCGCTGACCTCGCGCACGCGCTGCGCGGCGCCGACTCCACCGCGCCGGTCGTGCTGCTGGCGCACCAGCCGTCGGAGATCGGCAAGGCCGTCGAGGCGGGCGTGGACCTGCAGCTGTCCGGGCACACGCACGGCGGGCAGATCTGGCCGTTCCACTACCTGGTGCGACTCCAGCAGCCGGTGGTCGCCGGCCTGTCGAGGCACAGCGACCGCACCCAGCTCTACACCAGCCGCGGCTCCGGCTTCTGGGGCCCGCCGATGCGCGTCTTCGCGCCCAGTGAGATCAGCTTGCTGACGCTCAAAGCGAGCTGAGGTGCCCTGAGTCGTTGAACCGCACGAGACGCGGTGACTGGCCGGTCGTGTAGCGGATGACCGTCAGCGCCGCGTTGTCGTGGTTCAGCGTCAGCCAGCTCTCGGGCGGGGCGTCCAGCGCGTCCCGCACGAGCCAGCCGATCAGGAACGCGTGCGTCACGACCAGCACCGGTCCGTCGCCGGGCCGGGCGAACCGCGTCTCGGCCTCGTGCGCCAGAGCGGGCCCGCGGGTGCGTTCGGACTCGGGGAACTGGTCGAAGAACTCGTCGTGGTCGGGGACGAAGTGCGGGACGAAGTCGTCCGCCGCTGCCTCGACCCGGCAGGGCACCTTCAGCACGTCCGCGATGATCGACGCCGTCTCGGTCGCGCGCGGGAGCGGACCGTGGTGCACGGCCGCGAAACCCGTGCCCCGCAACCGTTCGGCCAGCGCTGCCGCCTGCTTGCGGCCGAGCGCGGTCAGCCTCGACTCGTCCTTCGTCGCTTCGCCGTGCCGGACCAGGTGAAGATCTCTTGTCACGCCGTGCAGTCTGCCTTGATGGCACTCGCGGCGTGATGGGCGTAGGTGGGTCCGGAGTTGTTCCAGTCCTGACCTCGGGTGAGCAGCTGCACGGTCAGGTTTCCGCTGGCCTTGAACTTCCCGGCGGCGACCCACTGGCCGCGCTTGTCGACCTGCTTGATCGCGAACGACGCCATGGGCGTGCCGCCGACCCCGCTGCGGTCGTAGACGTTGTACACGGTCGGATTACCCCCGACCTCCTCCAGGCCGCCGCTCGGGACGTGCACGGAGACGTCGCACGTGCCGGTGACCGCGAACGTCCACACGCCGTAGGCGGAGCTGTCGTCGCGGCGGGAGTCACCGGACATCGGGATCGACACGAACGTCGAGCCGCACTTGCCGTCGCCGTGGTCGACCCAGCCCTTCTTGCCGTCGCGGTACGAGCCGACGCTGGTGTAGCCGCCGCAGCCGGGCCCGGTCGTGAACGACTTGGCACCGCCGGGCGCCCGTCCCGCGTCGCCGCCGGGGGGTGCCGGCACGGCGTTCTGCGTGGTCGTCGGCATCAGGCCGAGCGCGGAGGAGGCGAGCGTCGGGTTCAGGCTGTTCGACGCCGAGTCCTCGGGCAGGTCCTCGGGCGGGGTGATCATGCCGGGGATGTAGCTGTGCGAGGGGTTCGCCACGTCGGTGGTGCCGGTGCCGGAGCCGCCGTTGAACGTGATGATCGCGATCCCGCCGAGCACGAGCAACGCGACGATGGCGGCGATCGCGGCGGCACGCGGCTTGAGCGGACCGACCTGTTTCGGTTGCTCCCCCTGTTCCGCGCGGTCACCGGCAGCGGCCCAGCGAGCGGCGCCCCTGGCTCGGGCGGCCTCCATCAACGCGGGGTCGGGCGCCAGGTGGCGCTCGGTCGGTGGTTCGTCGGGGAACTGGGTCGGCACGGAGCGCAGTGTGCCAGGGACACACGGCCACTCGAACGTGTGGTTCTTTCACGAACGGGTTGTTTGAACTCAATGGACCGCACGCTGTGTCGGCCGTTAGCCCGTTCCGTCTACACACCGTGACGACGGGTGGGTCAATCGAGTGCTGATTCCTGACTCGTGAGTCAGGCTAAGCACCGTCCCGCACCTGCGGACACCCGTCGCGCAAGTGGCGAAAAACCGGATCTTGTTCCGGTTTCCGTGTCACGGAAGGGAAACACCTGCAGAACGCCTTGATCTCGTGGCATTTTCAGGCAACGGAACCGGTTCAGCACTGCCATGTTCAGGACAGAGCGTCGATCAGCGCAAGATCTGGCGGCACCAGCGTGGTCGACAGGACGAGTTCCCGCATCAGGTTGTCGTTCAACGCGTTCCCGACGGGCTCGCCGACCTCCTCGCGAACCAGTCCGGGCACTCCTTCGCGTGACAGCCGGGCCCGCACCGCGGCCACCATGTGTTCGACCTTCTTGTGGCTCCACTGCTCGTCAGGCCGCAAATCCGACATAACGGTGGCGACGTGCTGCCGTGCCAGCGGTTGTGGGTTCGCCTCGTGCATCAGGTAGCGCTGGCCGAGCACGACCAGAAGCAGTCGTTCGTCGTCGGTGAGCCGCCAACGGCGCGGAGGCTCGGTCACCGCACCGTGCGGCACTGACGGCTGCCCGCCGTCCGGCCCCGCCACGTACAGCTCCAGCAGGTGCTCCCGATCGCGGGTGCCGCGGATGAACAACGGCGTGTAGCCGTGCGCGAGCGGCACCGCGTCCTCGTCCGGGAAGAGCCACCGCGACCGGGGCAGCCGGATCGGCAGCCGCCCGAGGTTGCTCACCCACCACCCGCCGTCGCGGCAGGTCAGCGCGCCGTGCCGGCGCGACACCCGCAGGTCGCTCTCGCCGACGCAGATGTCGACGTCGGGCCGGTTGCGGCCGAACACGACGGTGCTCCCGTCGACCGGAGCGCTGTTCACGCGGCCCGCCAGAGCGAGCGCGACGATCCCTCCGGGCACGGTCTGCGGCACTTGCCGGGCGAGGCTTTCGTACATTCCGAGCAGTCTCCTCCCCCAGAACGGGGACCCGTCCCTAAGATCCGGATCTGTGGTTGGGCGGACGATCGCGAACCGGTACCGGCTGGAGCAGCATCTCGGCACGGGAGGCATGGGTGAGGTCTGGCGGGCGACCGACCTGGAACTCGGCGAGACCGTCGCGCTGAAGCGCACCGGCGACGCCGCCCGCGAGGCGCGCATCGGCGCCGAACTGAGCCACCCGAACGTGATCGCGACCCTCGGCACCGTGACCGACGGCGCCGAGCAGTGGCTGGTGCTGGAGCACCTGCCGTCCCGCACGCTGGCGGAGATCATCGAGTCGGACGGCCCGATCGCACCCGACCGCGCCGCGCGGATCGGCGCGCAGCTCGCGGACGCGCTGACCGCCATGCACGCCAAGGGAATGGTCCACCGGGACGTCAAGCCCGGCAACGTGCTGGTGACCGACACCGGCGTCGCGAAGCTCAGCGACTTCGGCATCTCGCGCTGGGCCGAGACGACCCTGGTCGGGGGCGGCGACGTGGCCGGCACGCCCGCCTACCTCGCCCCGGAGGTCGCGGACGGCCACGAGGCGCGGCCCGCGGCGGACGTCTTCGCGCTGGGCGCCACGCTCTTCGCCGCCGTCGAGGGCACCTCGCCGTGGGGATCCCCGGACGCCGGGTCCGCCGAGCAGCTCCGCCGTGCCAAGGCCTACGACATCACGCCCGCACGCCACGCGGGCCCGTTCGGCGACCTGCTCGCCCAGCTGCTGCGGCGCGACCCGAAGGACCGCCCGGCCGCCGAGAACGTCCGCGCGTTGCTGGAAGGCGTCAAGCTCCGCCGCCGACGGCCTCTCGTGCTCGGTGCGGCGGCCCTGGCGCTGGTCGTCGCGGCGGGCGGGGTCTACCTGTGGCAGCGTCCCGCGGCGGGCACGGTCGGTGACCCGGCCACCATGGACGTCTGCGCGCTCGCCGCGTCCGTGGACGACTACCAGCGGTTCGGCGCGCGCAAGGCCGACACGGCCAATGAGAAGTCGTACTGGTTCAACGGCTGTGCGACCTGGCTGTCGTTCGACGACAAGGGCGACGACGGCGTGGTGGTGGAGTACTTCGTCAAGCAGTTCGTGCAGTACGGCGCCAAGGAACCCAACGGCGAACTGGGCCGGCTCGAGCCGCAGGCCGACACGCCCGACATCTGCACGAAGACCGTCGAACTCGTGGACGGCAACGTCCTGCAGGTCGACGTGAAGACCGGCGGCACGTCGCAACGCCCGTTGTGCGAGATCGCCGACGTGGCGGGCGGGCACGCGCGCAAGGTCCTCGCCGTGGACCGGATCCCTCGCCGCGACCACCCGTGGCCGCAGGACTCCCTCGCCTCCGCGAACGCCTGCGCGTTGCTGGAGAAGGGCGACATCCGCGATCGGCTGAAATCCGAGGCGACCCCGTACCCGTGGAACGAGCTCGGCAGCTGGGGCTGCGGCTGGGACTACCAGCAGCGCCAGATCGCCATCGAGTTCAGCCGCCAGGGCCCGTTCGAACCCGACGACGGCGAGCCCGCGGACGTCGGCAGGCCCGCGCGCGTCGAACCCGAGGACGGCGCCTGCGAGGTCTCGTTGCAGCACAAGGCGTTGCGAGACGAAAGGTTCGAGGTGGTCGTCGTCGTGCTGGCGGACAAGGACGTGAAGGACCCTTCAACTCTCTGTCCTGGAGCGATCTTGCTGGCCAAAACGGTGGTAGCCAAGCTTCCCCAGCCCGTTTAGGGTGCCCGCCATGCCCTCAGGTAGACAGGCCGTCGTGCTGCTTGCCGCCCTCGTGGCGGGTTGCGGCACGGCGATCCCCGGTTCCCCCGTCGCAGCACCGCAGTTACCGACCACCTCCACGTCGCAGACCGTCACCGTCGTGACGACGACCCCCGCGTCGAGCAGCAGCGCCGCCGCCTCGTCCGCGCAGCAGCCTCCGCCCCCGCCTCCTCCCGTCGCGAAGTTCGGCAACCCGAACGGCACCGTCGCCGTGCCACCGGAAGCCGCCGCCGAGGACACCTCCAAGCCCACCCGCGTGATCGGCACCGGCACGCCCGCGTCCTGCACCTCGCAGGCCGTGACCGACGCGCTCGGCGCCGGTGGCGTCGTGACCTTCAACTGCGGCGCGCAGCCGCACACCATCCCGATGGCCGCGACCGCGAAGGTGCGGCAGCGGACCGTGCTCGACGGCGGCGGCCGGGTCACGCTGAGCGGCCAGGGCCAGCGCCGGATCATCGAGCAGAACGGGCCGCGGCTCGTCGTCCAGAACATCACCCTCGCCGACGGCAACTCGACCGGCGACCAGACCGAGGGCGGCGGTGGCGGCGCGATCTTCGTGCTCGGCGGTCAGCTCAAGGTCGTGAACTCGCGCTTCGCCGGCAACAAGTGCGACACCAACGGTCCCGACCTCGGCGGTGCCGCGATCCGGGTGACCGACTGGGCGCAGAAGTCGCCGATCTACATCACCAGCAGCACGTTCGAGGGCGGCGTGTGCTCCAACGGCGGTGCGCTGAGCAGCATCGGCGCGTCGTTCGTGGTGCTCAACAGCCTGATGCGCGGCAACAAGGCGATCGGCCGCGGCGCCAACCCGGCCCGCGGAGGCACGCCGGGCGGCGGCAGCGGTGGCGCGATCTACAACGACGGCAACACGTTCACGCTGCGCGTCGCCGGGTCGTTGATCGAGGACAACTCCGCCAACGAGGGCGGTGGCGCGGTGTTCTTCGTGAGCAACGACAAGTCCGGCTCGATGTCGGTCGAGGGCTCCACGCTGCGCCGCAACCCCAGCCTCGGCTTCGAGACGATCAAGGGGATCTTCTACCTAGGCGCGGCGGAGAAGCCGAAGGTCTCCGGCTCGACGATTCAGTGAGCCCGCGACCAGCAGCAGTGCGAGACCGCAGACGCTCATCGCGAGGCTGAACCCGTAGACCCAGCGGAACCCCAGCTGCTGGGACAGGCCGAGCAACGCGCCCGCGACCATGCCGCCGACGATCTGGGTGTTGCTGAACATCGTCGTGGCGTGGCCGGGCCGCAGCGGGTCGAGGCTCTGGAAGTACGTGATGCCGACGCCCATGATCAACGAGATGACGGTGGCGTGCAGCAGCTGCGCGGCCATCACCTGCCAGATGGAGTCGGTGAACACCATCACGCCGTGGTAGCTCAACGCGATCACGGCGCCGATGAGCACGAGCTTGTGCTGCGACATGCGGTTCGCGAGCGAGCCGAACCACAGCATCATCGGGATCTCCAGCGCCGCGCACAGGCCCATCGCGAGCCCGGCGTCCCCGGCGGTGCCCTGGAGTTCCGTCGTGATGAACAACGGCAGGCCGCTCACCGCGAGCGCCACGGCCCCCTGCAGGAACAGGAAAGCGGCGGACACGACCATCATGTTGCCGCGCGCCGGACCGGCCGCTTCTTCCTTCGCCGCGGGCTCTTCGGCCTGCGCGGGCGGCACCGGGAGGGTGAGCGCGAGGACGGCGACGCCGAGCTGCAGGACCGCGGTCGCGCCGAAGAGCCCGACCCAGCCGGTCTGCGCGACGAGCAACGCGGCCACCGGCGGTCCGGCGACCCACGCGACCGACAGCAGCGTCCGGAGCACGCTGACGACCATCGACGGCCCTTGGGAGACCTGCCGGCCGTACGCGAAGAGCTGCGGCAGCAACGAACCCGTGATCGCGATGAACACGACGGACGCGCCGAGCAGGTACCAGTAGTCGCGCAGCACGGCGAACAGGCCGTAGCCGATCGCGCCCGCCACACCGCCCACCGCGAGCATGTACCGCCGCTGCACCCGGCCGTCCGACAGCTTCCCCATGATCGTGCTGGCGACCACCTGCGCGATCGGGCTGACGATCAGGAAGAACCCGAGCTGGAACGGGGAGACCTTGATCTCGCTCGTGAGGAACAGCGAGCCGAACGGCAACGCGAACGCCATCGAGACGCCCGACACGACGCTGATGCCGGAGAGTTGGAGGAACGTGCGGGACAAGAACGGCGAGGATCTTCTCTCGCTGAGTGTTGTCACCCCGTCATCGTGCTCGTTGAGCGGTCAATCAGGAAACTAGATATCCCACTATGCGGTCAAAGTCTCACACGACGACGATCGCGCCGTCCCTGCGGTGATCTGCACCACCTCTGAGCAGGCCAGATCCGGTCATTTCGACCACCTGGCAGCCGCCGAAGAACATGTTCGGCGCACGGAACCGGGTGACCGGCAGCTCGCTTTCCGGTCGAATTCCCGGCTCCACGTGGAGGTGGTCCCCGGACAGGTGCATCCGGGGTGCGTCGACGGCCTCCTGTGCGGGCATGCCGCGGTCGAGGACGTTCACGAGCACCTGCAGGATCGCGCCGCAGATCCGGCTCGACCCGGCGCTGCCGAGCACGAGCTCGGTCTGGCCCCGGTGGGTCACGACGGTCGGGGCCATCATCGACGGCAGCCGGTCGCCCGGCGCGTGGCTGAAGAACCCGTCCGGCGACAGGTCCTCCTCGCCCATCATGTTGTTGAGGTGCACGCCCGCGATCGAGATGCCGGAGCCCGCGCCGTTGGTGGTGGTGACGCTGCACGCCGTGCCGTCCGCGTCCAGCACGGAGATGTGCGTCGTGGAGCCGAGGCGGTTGAGGTGCGTCTTCGGGGTGGCGAGCGCGCGGATCAGGTCCTGCTGCGACGGGTTGTCCGGCAACGCTTCGAGCATCTGCGTGAGCAACGCACCGCCCGCGGCGGGTGGTGGGTTCGTGTGGATGTCACGGCCTCGATGCGTGACGTGCAGCGGTTCGCGTTCGACGGCTTCGTAGGCCTTCAGGTCATGCTTGGTGAGGTCGCCGCCCTGGGCCGTGATCCAGTCGGTGATCGCGGTCGCGATGTCGCCGTCGTAGAACGGAGTGGCGCCGTCGCTGCCGAGCCGGTCGAGAGCTTCGGCGAGCTCGGGCTGGACGAGGAGCTCGCCCTCCTCCAACGCGGTGAGGCCCGTGCCGCGCGCGAGCGGCAGCAGCAACGTCGTGACGTAGGCCTGGTACCGGTTGACCCGATGGCCTTCACGGGCGTGCATCGCCGCCGTGGCCACGAGTTCGTGCAACGGCGCACGGCCGTACGTGGCGGCTTTCGCGGCACCGGCGGGCATTCCGTAGGCGGCGACCGACGACGGTCCCACGTGGAACTCCTGCTCGGCGTCACCGAAGTGGACGGTGATGGGGTCGAGCGGCGCCCTGTCGCCGGTCCGGCCGCGCCCCGGCGCGACGGCCGAGAAGTCCAGCAGCACAGGGGTTTCCCCGGCCGGGGCGATCATCATGTAGCCGGCCGAGCCCAGGCCGGTGAGCAGTGGTTCGGTGACGCACGACGTGAGCATCGCCGCCACGGCCGCGTCCACGGCGTTGCCTCCGGCGCGCAGCATCGCCGCGCCCGCCTGTGCGGTGAGCGGGTGGCCCGCCGCGATCGCGCCTCGCACCGTCGACCTCCAGAAGTGAAGGCGTTCCACGGTAGACCTGGTCGAGATCGGCGGGCCACCCGGCTGGTTCCTACTTCTTGGCGTCCTACTTCTTGGTCGCCGAGTAGTTCCGGAAGTTGATGTACGTGTCGAGGATGTCCGAGGACGCGCTCTCGACCGAGCGGTAGATGCCCCACTTCGGCCGCACGTAGTCGCCCTCGTCCGGAATTCGCACGCTGGAACGCTTGCCCTGCACCGCGATCGGCGCGTTCGCACCCGTGCCGTTGCGGAGCACGAAACCGACCGTGCCGCTGGAACCGGGCGTGATGGTCCATTCGACCGTGACCCACTTGTCGCGCAACGGGGCCAGGTTCGTCGCGGCGATGTCCGGTGCGCCGTCCGTGCTGAACGCGCGCGCTCGGATCGTCTCGGTGTTACCGCTGCGGCTCAGGGACAACGTCGTCCACGGGCCGCCGTTGGTACTGGGCGTCTTGGTCTGGAAGATGTGCGTGAACTTGCACGTGCCGTGCAGCGACGACGGCATGTACATCTCGTACGAGATGACCCACGTCTCGCCGTTCTTCATCTTCAGCGCGTTGCCGCCGGACACCATGCCCTTGGACTCGGTGCGCTGGCGGTCACCGCCGCCGGTGGTGTCGCGGTCGTTCTTCCAGATGTTGAACCGGTAGGCGTCGCCCTGGACGACGATGTACTTGCCCTTGCGGTCGGGGAACTTGTTGCCGCGGTCGACCTCGATGCCCTCGAACGCCTTCAGGCCGTCGGTCGCGGGGTTGGGGCTCCACGCGGGCGCCGCGCTCGCGGGAGTGACGGTGACCAGCATCAGCGCGGCAGCCGTCAGTGCGATTCTCATCGTGCTTCCTTCCTGGCGGCACCACCGAAGGTAGGAGGTCTCCGCCAGGATTGTCAATTGTTGTCACGCGAAATGCCCGTGCATGACTTGATTCATCGGAGCTTGAGGGCGAGCCTCACCGCGTCCGCCCGCGAGTGCAGCCCGGCCTTCGCGAACAGGTTGTTGATGTGCGTCTTCACCGTCGCCTCGCTGATGAAGAGCTTCCTGGCGATCTCGCCGTTGCGCAGGCCCTGGCCGATGAGGTCGAGCACCTCGCGTTCGCGGGACGTGAGGTCGACGCCGGGGTCCTGGGTGGTGCGCCTGCTCGCGAGGTCGAGCAGCCGCAGCTGGACGGCCGGGTCGAGGATCGCGTTGCCGGCGTGGGCGCTCCTGACGGCCTGGATGACGGTCTTCCGGTCGGCGTCCTTGGTCAGGTAGCCGCGTGCGCCTGCTTGGAGCGCCTCCAAGATCGACTCGTCGTCGTCGAACGTGGTGAGGACGACGACCGGCAGTTCGGGGTGGGACCGCCGGAGCTGTCTGGTGGCCTCGGCGCCGCCCATGACCGGCATGTTGAGGTCCATCAGGACGACTTCGGGGGTCAGGGTTTCCACGGCGGTGAGGGCTTCCTGGCCGTTGGGCGCGGTGCCGACGACGGTGATATCCGGGTCGAGGTCGAGCATGACGGCGAGGCCGTCGCGCACGGCGGCCTGGTCGTCCACGATCAACAGCCTGATCATCGGGGCAGCTCCATCCTGACCGTCCAGCCTGGACCTTCCGGTCCGGCGAAGAGCTTGCCGCCCAACAGCTCTGCGCGCTCCCGCATGCCCGTCAGACCCATCCCACCGGCTACGGCCCGCTCCTCCACGCCGGCCGGCCTCATCCCACTGCCCACCGCCCGTTCCCCTCCACCGTCGGCCACCACCAACCTCACCACCCCCGGCGCGTACTCCAACCCCACCTCCACCCTCGCCCCTCGCGCGTGCTTGTGGGCGTTCGTCAACGCCTCCTGCGCCGCCCGGATCACCGTCTGCGCGACCTCCACGCTCACCGGCCCCTCCCCCGAGCCGCTGAACGCGGCACCGTGGGTCTCCGCGAGCCGTGCGACCGATTCCGTCAACGGCAACGTGCTCTCTCGTAGCGCGTGCACGGCCCGCCGCGTCTCCTTCAGCCCGGACACCGCCAACGCCCGTGCCCGCAACACGGCTTCGTTGGCCTCGGCCGACTTGCCCGCGCCGTGCAGCGCGTCGGCCATGTCGAGCTGCACGGCGATGCCCGACAGCGAGTGCCCGACGACGTCGTGGATCTCGCGCGCGATGCGGCCGCGTTCCTCCAGCACCGCCGTGTACTCGGCGGCGGCCTGGGCGGCGACGCGCTCGCGGCGGACCAGGCCGAAGTACACGGGCAGCCCGGCGGTGAGGCCGAGCCACCACGGTGGGATCTCGGCTGCTCCGAGCGCCTCGGCCACCCACGTCGAGACCATCGCGAGCACCGACCCGGCGACGGCGAGCGCGACCGAGGCGTGCCGCGACTCGAGCTGCCGCCCGGCCGTGCTGGTGGCGAGGAAGACGAACGCGACCCCGGCCGTTGAGGGCGCCAGGGCGAACAGTGGGGCGCTGGCCAGCACGAACACCCCGATGACCACGATCTGACCGCGGTCGGAGAACCGGTCGAGCGCGAACACGGCCGTGACCGCCGCGGCGATCACCACGGCGGTCACGGTCCAGGTCAGCGCGAGCAGCGACGGCGGACGGGTCACCAGCTGGATCACCGTGATCCCGGCGAGCACCAGCGTGACCAGCGGCCGGAACATCTCGTCAGCGAGCTTCATCGAGAGGAATCATGCCGGGTCTCGCGGACCTTCTCCTGCCAGGAGTCGAG
Source organism: Lentzea sp. NPDC058450 (assembly GCF_042721395.1). Taxonomy (NCBI): domain Bacteria; kingdom Bacillati; phylum Actinomycetota; class Actinomycetes; order Pseudonocardiales; family Pseudonocardiaceae; genus Lentzea; species Lentzea sp. NPDC058450. The sequence goes on along the minus strand of NZ_JBHXLO010000009.1, from coordinate 223,899 downwards.
GAGCGCCGACGTGCGGTGCGGGGCGCCGGCCCGGCCCTTCGCCCAGACGACCTGACCACCGTGCCGCACGGCCTTCGACATCACGACCAGGCCCTCGGCCAGCAGTCCGGCGCCGACGACGAGCATCAGGCCGTTGCCCTGGGCACCGGAAGGGGCCAGCGCGAACCCGACGGCGAACCGCGCGGCGATGCTCGCCACCCACAGCACGACCGTCATGGCGGTGTAGCGGAGCATCACGATGCCGTTCTGCTCGTAGGTGCGGATGGTGAGTCCGCGCAACACGCCGAACGCGACGCTCAGCACGACGCTGACCAGCAGGAATCCCAGTCCGTTCGGTGTGGTCTGGGTCAGGCCGATCAGGCCGAGGATCACCGGGAGCAGCAGCAGGCGCTTGCCGACGGCGGGTTCTCCCATCAGCCTGCGGGCCATCACGTAGATGATCGCGGCGGCGATGAGGACGATCTCTGCGGTTGCGTTCATGCTGACAAACGTTAGGAATTTCCGCAGGTCAGCGCGTGGACCCAGGGCTGTAGCCAGGGTGGAGATCCGTCTCCACCCGAGGGTTGAGCCGTGGGGCGAAACGGGTAGTTCGTCGGGTATGGACTGGATCACCCGTCTGATGGAGGCGCTGGGCTCGCCCGGCGCGGGCCTCGCGGTCGCGCTGGAGAACGTGTTCCCGCCCGTGCCGAGCGAGGTGATCCTGCCGCTGGCCGGGTTCACCGCCGGTCAGGGCAAGATCTCGCTGGTCGCCGCGATCCTGTGGACGACAGCGGGTTCCGTCGTCGGCGCGCTGGTGCTCTACGGGCTGGGCGCGTGGCTCGGGCTGGAGAGGCTGCGGAAGGTCGCGGACAGGATCCCGTTCACGTCGGCGTCCGATGTGGACAAGTCCGACTCGTGGTTCGACAAGCACGGCAACAAGGCCGTCTTCTTCGGCCGGATGGTGCCGGTGGTGCGGAGCCTGATCTCCATCCCCGCCGGGGTGTCCGGGATGCCGATCGTGAAGTTCACGCTCTACACCGCGGCGGGCAGCCTCGTCTGGAACACCGCGCTGATCCTCGCGGGGTACGCGCTCGGCGACAACTACGAGCTCGTCGACCGCTACCTGGGCTGGGTCTCGACCGGGGTGCTCGTGGTGCTGGCCATCAGCGTCGCCTGGTTCGTGGTGGCGCGCGTCAAGGAACGCCGTTCGTAGACCAGCGCCGCGCTCGCGATCGCCAGGCCCGCGACCGACAGGGCCACGCCGACCCACGCCGTGGAGGTGTAACCCCAGCCCGCCGCGATGGCGAGACCGCCGAGCCACGCGCCCGCGCCGTTCGCGACGTTGAGCGACGAGTGGTTCGACGAGGCCGCGAGCGACGGCGCGTCCGGGGAGGCGTCCATCAGCTTGATCTGCAGGGCCGCCGCGAGGATCTGCACGGTGAAGCCCAGCAGGAACAGGAAGGCGAAGAGGAACACCGGGACCGCCGCGAGCAGCCCGAACAGCACGAGGATCACGGTGACCGCGATCAGCCCGCCGAACACCGAGCCCGTCACCGACCGGTCGACGAACCGGCCGCCGAAGGCCGCGCCGAGCGTCATGCCGAGCCCGAACACCGCGAGGATCCACGGCACCGCGCTCGCCGACAGCCCGGCGACCTCGGTCGTGAGCGGCGCGACGTAGGAGTAGACGGCGAACATGCCGCCGAAGCCGATCATGCCGGTGAAGATCGCGAACCACACCGTGGGCCGTCCGAACGCGCGGACCTCGCCCTTCATCGACGCACCCTCGACCTTGGGCACCCGCGGCACCCAGGCCGCGATGGCCAACGCCGTGATGACCGCGATCACCGCGACGGCCATGTACGCCGTGCGCCACCCGATCTGCTGCCCCGCCGCCGTTGCCAGCGGCACGCCCACAAGGTTCGCCACGGTCAGACCGACCATCACGCGCGCAACGGCCGTTCCTCGCCGTTCGGGAGCAACGAGCGTGGCGGCGACGACCGCCGCGATGCCGAAGAACGCGCCGTGCGGCAGCCCGGCCACAAACCGCGACACGAGCAGAAGCGTCTTGTCCTGCGCGATCACCGACAGCCCGTTGCCCAGCGCCACGGCCAGCATGAGTCCGATGAGCATGCCCTTGCGCGGCAGCTTGGCTCCGAGCACAGCGATCAACGGCGCACCGACGACCACGCCGGCGGCGTACAGGCTGATGGCGTGCCCGGCTTCGTAGTCGGGAATGCCGAACGTCTCCGCGATCTGCGGCAGCAACCCCATCGTCGCGAACTCGGTGGTACCGATGCCGAACCCGCCGAGAGCGAGCGCGGTCATGGCGCGCGTGGTGTTCAAGGCTTCCCCTGGCTAGTCAGCTAGTCGACCAACACGATGCTACGGTCTTTCTGACGCGCTTCAGAAGCCTTCTGAGCAGTGCGAATGCTCACACGCCGCTCCAGGAATACGGACCCGAGCGCGATGACCAGCCCGCCCACCGCCAGCAACGCCCCGATCCAGTTCGGCGCGGTGTACCCGAGCCCCCGCTCGATGGCGAGGCCGCCGAGCCACGCCCCACCGGCGTTGCCGAGGTTGAACGCCGCGATGTTCGCCGCACTGGCCAGCGCCGGCGCCCCCTCGGCCGTCTGCATGACCCGCATCTGCAACGGCGGCACCGTCGCGAACCCGGCCGCCCCGAACAGCACGATCGTGATGGCCGCGAGCGTCGGCGAGTGCGCCGTGAACACGAACGCCGTGAGGACCGCGGCCAAGGCGATCAGGATGACGATGATGCTCTTCATGACGCTGCGGTCCGCCGCCTTGCCGCCGAGCAGGTTGCCCGCGAACAGCCCCACCCCGAACAGCACCAGCAACCACGTCACCGAGCTCGCCGCGAACCCGGCCACCTCGGTCATCATCGGCGCGATGTAGGTGAACGACGCGAACACACCCGCGAAGCCGAACGCCGTCATCAACAGCGCCAGCCACACCTGCGGGTTCCGGAACACCGCGAGCTCTTGGCGCAGATCGCTCCCGCTCGCCTGCTGCTGCGGCACGAGGAACACGATGCCGAGCAACCCGATCACCCCGAGCGCGGTCACGGCCCAGAACGTCGACTGCCACCCCAACTGCTGCCCCAGCGCCGTCCCCATCGGCACCCCCAGCACGTTCGCCACCGTCAACCCGGTGAACATCAACGCGATGGCGCTCGCCTTCCGCTGCGGCGCAACGAGATCAGCGGCCACCACCGACCCGACCCCGAAGAACGCCCCGTGCGCCAGCGCCGCGACGACCCGCCCGGTCATCAACACGCCGTAGGTGCTCGCGAGCGCCGAGACGAGGTTGCCCGCGATGAACAGCACCATCAACGCCAGCAGCATCTTCTTCCGCGGCAGCCGACCTCCGAGGATGGTCAGCAACGGCGCCCCGACCACCACCCCGAGCGCATAGCCGGAGATCAACAACCCCGCACTGGGGATGGTCACGCCGAGATCGGCCGCCACCTCCGGCAGCAGGCCCATGATCACGAACTCGGTCGTGCCGATGGCGAAGGCGCTGATCGCGAGGGCGAGCAGGGCGACAGGCATGTCACACAGTCCTTGAAGTCGTAGGTTGTCCGCGCCAGCAATAGTTGCACACGCGGGCAATTGCATGCGACTCCTGTATCGGTGAAGCGCGTCACGCGCCGAGGCCGACGAGAGGGACGGGAGCACGCGGAAGGGCGGCGACCAGCACTCCCGGACAGCGCAGGTCAGGCCCAACAGCCTTCACATGCCCACCACACCGCCCCGCTCAGCACCCCAGCGCTCCCCGACTCCAACACCCAGGCCCCACCTGACGCCCCACTCCTAACCCCATGCATCCCCCGAACACGACGAAAGGCCGGCCCCGAGTGGGACCGGCCTTCCCTCAACCCGAACTCAGATCCGCGGCACGTCCACGAACGTGCGGCCGTTGAGCGGCTGCGTCGCGCGTGCGTTGCCCGCGGTGAACAGGCCCTTGAAGCGGGCGATGGTCGCCGCCGTCACGTGCTGCTCGCCCGTGAGGTACCACTCGACGCCCTCAGTGAACGGGGCCGTGGTGAGCGAACCCGTGTAGTGCAGCGTGTGGTGGCCCGCGGGGAGCAGGCGGTTGAGGTTGATCGGCTCGATGTCGACCGGCGCGCCGCACTCCGGGGAGAGCTTGGCGAGCACGTCGTCGACGACCGAGTGGCCGCCGACGACCAGCGGGACGCCGACGACCAGGAGCTTGCCGGCGGCGCTGCGGTGGACCAGGTGCATCTCGAGCGGGGTGTGGCGGCCGCCGAACGCGTGCTCGGACGGCGTGTGGAAGTGGAACTGGACCAGGTCGTATCTGGTGCCCGCCACCGTCACGTGGCCGGCGCCGGGCTCTACCTCGGCCTCTTCTGTTTCCTCGTGGTCGCGGGTGGTGCAGCCGTTGGGCTTGTCCGCGTCCTTGCGGATGTACTTCAGCTCCAGCGCGGACTCGCCGTACGACACGTCGAGCTTCGCCGCGTGCGGGTCGAAGCGGATCGCGTTCGGCGTGACGTTCACGGGACTCTGCGTCGGCGTCGCCGACTCGGCCGCACCGGACGCGAAGAACGTCGCGGTGAGCACGAGCGGAAGAAGCGCCGGAAGGGACCGCTTAAGGTTCATAACGCTACTTTTCACCCGATCGGGTGAAATGGGGAGTGGAGTGTGGTCGCGCTCTCATCGGCCGGAAATATTCCGCGCGCTCCAATCAGGACGAGACTGAACCAATTCAGCGTTCGGACATGCGTCTATGCAGGTCACGGCTGTCGAAACAGGTGCGGCGGGGCGCCATTCAGGGCAAGTTTGTTGAACGCGCAAATTCGAATTGAGACAGCGCGGAACGACCGGGAAAATTGATGAACGCAAGCGTTCTTGATCACTATTGTCCGATTCAGGATGATTTGCCGAATTTGCCTGAAGTAACTCCGCGAACACGAAACATGGGGCAGGATGAGCCGATGGTCACCGTGGACGACATTCGCGCCGTGGCGAAGACGCTGCCGCGCACCACCGAGCACCTCATCCGCGACCGCGTGAAGTTCCGCGTCGGCCAGATCGTCTACGCGGCCCTGTCGCGCGACGAGACCGTGCTCGGCTTCGGGTACCCGCGCGAGGAACGGGAGGCGCTCGTCGCGAGCGACCCCGTCAAGTTCGCGTTCCCCAGCGAGTCCGACATGCGCTTCCAGTGGGTGCACGCCTCGATGGCCGAGCTCGACGTCGAGGAGATGACCGAGCTCATCGAAGGCGCCTGGGCCCTGTGCGTGCCCAAGAAGCTCATCCGCGCACGCCTCGGCGAGGACTATCTTTAGTCAACACTGAAGTCACTGCACAGACAACGCACGCCGGGCGAGATCCACTCCCGCCCCGACCACGACGGATGCCGCGCGAGCAGCACCTCGCGCACCTCGGCCTCGATCTCGTCCACGGCCATCGCGAAGTCCCGGCGCCGCCACGTCTCGTCCCGTAGTTCGTGGAGGTAGTCCTGTACCCCCTGCAGTACCCCCACATCTCCCACCGACCCGTGCCCCGGCACGACGATCCGCGGCGAACCGGCGACCAACGACTCCAGCACGCCGATCCACGCCACCCCGGACACGTCGGTGTCGTGCGGCGGGAACCACGGGAAGATCGCGAACTGCCCGGTCTCGGCCAGGTCGCCGGTGAACAGGACGCCGGCGTCGGGCACCTCGACGACCTGGTCCCCCAGCGTGTGCCCGCGCCCGGTCGGCCGCAGCAGGACGGTCCTGCCGCCGAGGTCCAGCGCGCGCACGCCGTCGTACACCTCGTCCGGCACCGGCAGTTCCACGTCGGCCAGGCGCGCCTCCACGTCCCCGCCGAACCCCCGGAACATCTCCAGGTAGCCGGAACCCTTGCGGCGCAGGTCATTCGCCTGCGCCGAGTTCACCAGGTAGTCACCCGCGAACACCGAAGCGCCGAACGCGTGCTCCGGGTGGAAGTGGGTCGTGGTCAGGTGCACCCGCCGCCCACGAGCGAACTCCTCGGCGAACGCGCGCACGGCGGCGGCGTTGACGAGGCCGAGTCCCGTGTCCACCACGAGCACCGCCTCACGGCCGCCGATGATCCCGATGTTGGGCACCAGGCTGACACCGGAGTTGGGGATCACCAGCACCTCGGGCGCCACCTCGACGGCGCCGGAGACCTGCACGACAGGGTCAGGAAGGTTCATGACCCCAACCGAACCCCCACGCAGCACCCCACGTCCAAGACCAAGAGCGCACTCCCGATACCGGGCGAGTATCGTGCCTGGTCATGGAGCTGCGGACGCTGCGCTACTTCGTCGCCGTCGCCGAGGAACTGCACTTCGGCCGGGCCGCGAAACGACTCCACCTGAGCCAGCCGCCGCTGAGCCGCGCGATCAAGCAGCTGGAGCACGACCTCGGCACGACGCTGCTGGTCCGCTCCCCCGCGGGCGTCACGCTCACCGCCGCCGGCCACACGCTCCTCGACGAGGCCAAGGCGCTGCTGGAGCACGCCGGCCGCATCCGCGCCAAGCTCACGAGGAGGACGATCACCGTCGGCATGCTCGGCGGCCACGGCCCGCACCTCGCGGAGGCGTTCCGGCGCACCCACCCCGACGTCGAGATCCGCGTCCGCGAGACGGACCTGACCGACCCGACCTGCGGCCTGCGCGCGGGCCACGTCGACGTCGCCCTGACGCGCGGCCCGTTCGACGAGACGGGCCTGAAAACCCTTGTCCTGACCGAGGATCCGGTCGGCGCGGTGCTCAGGGCCGACGACCCGCTCGCCACTCGCGACCGGATCACCACCGCCGACCTCGACGGCCGCGACTGGTTCCAGTTCCCCGAAGGCACCGACGAGATCTGGCAGAGCTACTGGAACGGCGGGAAAGCACGCACCGGCCCCGTCGTCCGGGCCGTCCAGGAGTGCGTGCAGTCCGTGCTGTGGAACGGTTCCGTGGGCCTGGCCCCGCTCGGGCACGATCTCGGCGAGCTCGTCACGGTGCCGCTCGCCGACATGGCGCCCAGCCCCGTCGTGATCGCGTGGATCAAGGACGACCCGCTGACCCGTGCGTTCGTCGAGTCAGCGAGCCACGCCTGATAACCCCTCACTAACCCCGGCTGTAACCCCAGCGAGTGCGGTTCGCCGCGTCCTCGACACCGGTGAAGCCCTCGTTCGGCACGAAGACGTCCTCGCCGAAGTCGATGTCGACGTCGTCCGCGTTGCCACCGATGCCGTCGGCGCCGACCGCGAACATCGCCGGCGCGTTGCCGCCCTGGTCCATCAGCGTGTCGTGCTCGTTGAACTGGTGCTGGTGCCATGACCCGGACAGGTGACCGAGCTCGTGCGCCGCGATGTTGCCGAGCGCGCGGCCGATGAAGCGGGTCTTGTCGCTCGCCGGCGTGAGGTAGGTGTTGAGCGAGACGGACGGGCCCGCCGGCGCGCTCAGCAGGTCGAGCTGCACCAGGGCGGTCTCCTCGTGCGCGAAGTTGCCCGGGTCGATGCTCTGCGCGATGGCCACAGTGGACACTCCGGACTCGGCGATCGTGCCGCCGATCACCAGGCGACTGACGTTCTTCCGCCCCCACGGGTCGGCGTGGTCGCGGCTGTTGAGGATCCGCACGCCGAACCGGCCGGACAGCCCCAGGTTCTCCCGCAACGCGTCGACCGCGGCCGTGCTCACCGCGGCCTCGTCGGCCGGGCCGAGCCCCCACGCGGCGAGGAAGTTCGCCATGGGAGACAACGACTTCACGCCTTCGCCGCCGTACGGGGTGGTGTCGACCAGGGCGCCGTCGAAGTCGACGAACACGGTCTGGAGCCCGGCCGCCTCGGCACCGGGCCGCAGCGCCTTGAGCGTCAGGTCGTAGCGGCCCTCACCGTCCTCGACACCGAGGTAGTACCGACCGGCCGACGGCGCGACGAAGTCGACGACGGCGTTGCCCCCGCCGGGAAGCGGGCTCGAAGGCGGGTACACGACCGAGAAGTCCTGCCGCGAGCCCTGCACCTCACGGCCCGCGGTGTCGTGCACGACGAGCTTGCGCGCGGAGCCCGTGACGGACGCGCCGAGCACGTCGCCCGCCTTGAGCCGGACCGAGTAGAAGTCCTTGTCCCCCAGGCCTTCCCCGGTATCGATGGTCAGCTCGTAGGTGCCGGACGGACCGCCGGGCCCGCCCGTGACGCGCACGAGGTACTCGGCACCCGCGGTGAGGTCGGCCTCCAGGCTCGCGTCGAAGGTGGCGCCGACGTTGTCGGACGCCGCGACCTCCTGGCCCGCCGCGTCGAACACGGTCAGCACGGTGTCGAGGTCGCTGCCGGGCGTGAGCGTGGCGATCCGGGTGTGGCCCGAGCCGCGCAGGCGGTAGAAGTCCTGGTCAGCGCCAGTGATGCGGCCTGTCGTGCGCATCGCGCGGCGAGCGGGCGTGCCGACGCCGGTGTCGCTCGCGGCCGCCGCCGAGTCGTTGGGCTCGGCGAACTCGGGCAGGACCGCCAGCGTCGGGTCCGCGAGCAGGGACCCGGTGATCACCGCGCCGGGGCTGCTGCTGAACCCCGTGACCTCCGCGGACGCCACCGCGTCGTTGCGGCCGCGCGCCGACGCCGGCTCCCGTTCCGCGTGGACCCGGCCGGGCGTGGTCGTGGCGAGGATCCGCTCCCGGGACTTGGCCGCCCGCGTCCGGGCGAGCGTGGCCGCGTCGACGTGGCCGGGGTGCTCGCTCCACGAGAGCAACGGGTCCGGCCGGACCGGTGCGGCCGCCGCCGACGCGACGCCCTGACCGCTCATCACCAGTGCGGTGACGACGATCGCTGCTGCCAAGCGCATGTGCTCCCCCTGCCGGTAGATGTTTCAAGATCTACCGCGACAGGAGGAGTGAGGACCAGGCTCAGCTCCTGTTGAGACGGCTCACCGTGACGGCGTAGTCGCCGCCCTCGAAGGGTTTCCGGTCCCACGTGGCGAAGCGTTCGACCAGCGTGAGCCCGGCTTGCGCGCAGTGGTCGTCGTATTCCTCGACGCTGTAACCACGTCCCAGACCGAACCCGGCGACCAACACGTTCCCGACATGTTTGGCGACCCCGGCGACAAGTGCGCGTTGCGTGCCGGGCGGGGTGAACAGCGGCACGTTGCCCGCCATGACCACGACGTCGAACGTGCGTCCCAGGTCGAGTTCGGCCAGGTCGGACCGCACCCACGTGAGCTGCGGCGCCTGTTCGCGCGCGTGGGCGAGCATGGACTCGTCGAGGTCCGCCCCGACCACCTCGATGCCGTGCCGCGCGAGCTCGATCGCGACCCGTCCCGTGCCGCACCCGGCGTCCAGCACCGAACCCGGCCCGAACGCGCGCACGAAGGTCGCCTCGCCGTGCACGTCCATCCCGGACTCGGCGAGTGCGTCGAATCTGCGCTGGTACTCCGCCCCGTTCCACACGTCCGCCAGCATAGAACCGAAGATCGGCGGATACCGCCCGTGTGGGAGCGCTGCCAAGGTCGAAGGCATGACGCGCTTTCTGCTGGCAGTGGCGTTGCTCGTGGCGGCGGCCTCCCCCGCCCAGGCCGCACCCGCGCGGTGGGTCGGCACCTGGGCCACCGCGCCGTCGTCCGCGGTCCCCGGTACCGACAACGGCTATCCGAACTTCACGATCCGCAACATCGTGCACGTCAGCGCGGGCGGCAAGGAGATCCGCGTCCGCCTCTCCAACGCCTACGGCCGCACCCCGATCACGTTCGGCCAGGTCACCGTGGCTCGCGCGGCAGGCCCCGACACCCCGCTGGCCCTGCCCGGCACCATGCGCACCCTGACGTTCGGCGGTGCCTCCTCGATCACCGCCCCGCCCGGCGCCGACGTGGTGAGCGACGGCGTGTCCCTCACCGTCCCGGCCGACTCGGACCTGCTGATCAGCACCTTCACCCCGACGCCCGGCGGCCCGGTCACCCACCACGGCCTCACGATGCAGAACTCGTACTTCAACCGCACCGGCAACGTCACCGCCGAGGAGTCGGCCGTCTTCTTCCCTGAACGCACCACGGCCTGGCACTACGTCTCCGGCGTCGACGTCCGCTCCTCGACGTTGCAGGGCAGCGTCGTGGCGCTGGGCGACTCGATCACCGACGGCGCCAACTCCACCTGGGGCGCCAACCTCCGCTGGCCCGACCAGCTCGCCGACCGCGTGAACACCCGCCTGGGCGTGCTGAACGCGGGCATCAGCGGCAACCGCCTGCTGCTGGACGGCGGTTCAGCGGGCCCGAACGCCCTGGCGCGGCTGAACCGCGACGTCCTGACCCAGACCGGCGTGCGGACCGTGATCGTGTTCGAGGGCATCAACGACATCCAGCAGACCCCGCACCAGACCGACCCCGCGCCGATCATCGCGGCGCTGAAGCAGATCGCCGGACGCGCGCACGACCGCGGGCTGCGGGTGGTCGGGGCGACGATCACGCCGTTCAAGGGCTGGAACAGCTACACCGAGGAGCTGGAGGGCGTGCGGCAGGCCGTGAACTCGTTCATCCGCACCAGCCCTGACTTCGACGCCGTGGTGGACTTCGACCGGGTGATCCGGGATCCGGCGGACCCGCAGCGGATTCGGCCCGACTACGACCAGGGCGATCACCTGCACCCCGGCGACAAGGGGTTCGAGGCGATGGCGAAGGCGGTGAAGCTCACCACCCTCTGACCACTCGAACGGGCGAGGGGCGTTTGCGGTACACCCGGACGGGCTATTCGATGGAGATCAACACGGTCCACCGGTAAGGGGTTCACGCATGCGTCTCACGATCGTCGCCGCCGTCCTCGCGGCCGCCGCCACCACGGCCTGCGGTTCGTCCACTCCGGCGGCCCAGCAGGGCCAGGCGACGGACACGCCCACCTCGGCGAGCGGCACGTCCAGCGTGACGAGCGACAAGCAGAAGCCCGCGGTGAAGGCCGAGCTGACCATGCAGGGCAAGCCGGGGCTGGGGCTGCTCACGGCCACCAACCAGGGCGGCGCGCCGATCACGTTCCAGGGCTGGCCGAAGCTCTCCTTCACCAACGCGGCGAACGAGCCCGCGGCGATTGCGGTCGAGCAGAAGCTGGTGCCGGGTGAGGGGCCGTCGATCACGTTGCAGCCCGGGCAGACCGCGTTCGCCGGGGTGCTGTTCGACACGGACGACACCAACTCGTTCGCCATCAACGAGATGATGGCCGAGCTGCCTGGGATGACGCCGGTGAAGGTCACGTTCATCGGGACGGACGGCCAGCCGATCGCCGACATGTCCAAGCTCAAGGTGAGCGAGGCCAAGGTCGGGACGATGCAGCCGGCCGCCCAGGGCGTCACGGTGTTCGACTAGCCCTTCATCCAGCGGTACTGCAGGGCCACCTCCCACGGCCTGGCGACCCGGTCGAGGAACATCAGGCTGTCCATGCGGCAGTTGCAGGCGTTGCCCTCGCGGGTGTTCTGCGGGTAGCTGCCGCCGATCTTGAGGCCGCGCGGGTTCGTGGCGGACGCGAGATCGGGCTCCGGTTCACCTTCCAGCTGCCACGGGTCGCCGGCCGCGACGTACTTGCCCGCCAACGGCTTTCCGTCGCGGTACAGGGCCATCGCGCCGGTGTCGAAGTCGAAGGTGGCGGCCAGGAACACCCATTCGTTCTGCGGCAACAGCTTCTGCCAGTCTTCGGATGCCGCGAACGTCTGGGAGTCGCCGCCGTCGACCCGTCTGGCCAGGGCGACGAGCTTCAGCGAGCCGTCCACCTGGATCAGTTCCAGCAGGGCGCGGACCGCGTGGCCGTTGGAGTCGCCGGACAGCACGCCGGCCAGGCCGATCGCGCCGTACAGGTCGGCCGGGTCGGCGGAGTTCGAGTTCGGGGCCGGGTTCTGGCCCGTCATCTTCACCCAGCCCATGATCGACGCCTGGCGCGCGCCGTTGAACGCGTTCAGCGTCGGCACGCCGGTTTCGCTGTACAGGCCCGCCTTCCAGTCGTCGTTCCCGGCGGCCGAAGGGCTGATCTGCTGAAGCTGCAACGAGGTGCGGCTCGTCCGGAAGGCGCCGTCGCGCACGCGCATCGAGGCGCCGCCGTTGATCAGCTGCAACGCCGTGCCGGAGCGGCCGCTGTCCCGTTCCAACGAGGCGTTGCCGCGCACCGGGTGTTCGAAGTCGTAGTAGGACACCAGGTTGCGCGACAAGGAAGGCAGCACCGTGCCGAACGTGGCCTGGGCAGGCACGGCCGTTCCCACCAGCAAGACCGCCACGAGCAGGATCACGCGCATCAGCGAACCCCCTTGCCCTGCACGCGCAGGTCGCGCAGGCGGCCGACGTTGTCGAACGAGCCGAAGCCCACGCGGCCGGACGAGAACGTCTTGTCCACGGCCGTCATCAACGGGTAAGGCGACCCGTCCACGTACACGGCGATCTCCCCGGAGTCGGCGCAGTGCTTGACCCGCACGCGATGCCACGCCAGGTCGGTCACCGCCGGCGGAGCGCCGACGGAACGCACCGCGTCCCACTGGTGGTCCAGTCTCAGCCGATCGGCGTTGTTCACGACGAAGATGCCGTTGTGCGGGTAGATCTTGTTGTCGGACGAGAGATGGGCGTAGTAGAACTCCGTGTCCGAGCGGTAGCCGAACACGATGATCACGTCCCGGTTGGACTCGGCGACCGGTGTGTCGAGCCGCACCGACGCGTCGACCTGCACCGAACCGAACGCGGGGCCCTTGGCGAGGACGGCGTACTCGAACGGGCGGCGCGGGCCGGGACGGGCGACGCCGGGCTCGGCCAGCACCACCTCACGGCCGGGGAACTGCCACAGCGAAGGCGTCACCGGCTGCCACGAACGTTCGCCGACCGCGCCGGAGACGTAGTCGTGGCCGGAACGGCAGGAGGCGAAGGTGCGCGCACCCGTCACCTTCCAGATCTTGCCGTTCGCCTTGGCCAGCACGTAGAGCTCACCGGCGGCGTCCGCGCCGAACCGCAGGTCGACCCGGTTCGGGTCCCCCACCAGCTCCTTCATCGTGGTGAGCCGGCCGCCGGAGTACACCATCAGCTCGCGCGACACGGCCATCGGGCGACCGGCGCGCATCTCACGGGAGTCGGCGTAGTAGAGCAGGCCCTTCACGCCCTCGCCGTAGATGTACTTGCCGCGCAACGAAGGGATCTTCGAACCGCGGTAGACGAACCCGCCCATCAACGCGTTTCCGCTGTCCGCGCAGGGACTTTGGGTGGAAAGGCGGTTGTGGTCGAACGCGGTCACCGGGTAGGTGAAACCGAACCGCGCGTCGTCCGCGGGCAGCGGGAACACGCCGCACGACCGGTCGCCGCGCCGGTACTCCCAGATGCCCTCGCGTTCGCTCCACCCCAGGTTGGCGCCCTTGCGGACCTCGTAGACCGCGTCGACGGCCTTCTCCCCGATGTGGCCCATGTACATCCGGCCGCCGACAGGGTCCCAGCTGAAGCGGTACGGGTCGCGCATGCCGTACGCGTAGATCTCACCCAACGCGCCGGAGGTGCGCACGAACGGATTCGCGCGCGGCACGCCGTACTGGCCGTTCACGCCGTCACGACGGGCTGGGTCGATGCGCAGGATCTTGCCCTGCGGCACCGAAAGGTCCTGCGGCACCGTGGTGGACACACCGATGCCGCCGTCGCCGGAGGCGATGTACAGCAGCCGGTAGTCCTCGTCCCACCAGCGTGCGGTCGGGTTGAACCCGATCTCCTGGAAGCCGTGGATGTACGAGGCGAACCCGACGCGCAGCAGCTCACGACGGGTGCCCGCGAAGACGTCCGCACGTGGGTCCGAGGCGGTCCACTCGGTGACCACGCCGTGCACCACGGCATTGGGCGACGGCAGGTCGGGCTTCTTGTCCACCAGCGCGGAACCGGTTTCGGTGTGCACGGTGTAGAACTTGCCGTTGCGCCGGAAGTCCGGGTGGAACGCGGCGAACCCGAACCCGCTGCCCAGACCGCGGTGCGTGTGGAAGTCGGGGCCGACCAAAGCCCCCAGATCGAGGAACGCGTGCTGGACACCGGCATCGAGCAGGTACAGCTTGCCGTTCATGTCGGGCACGAACATCCGGCCCGAGCCGTCGGGTACCTCGCCCAGGTAGTTGATCCTGTTGTAGCGCACCAACCTGGTGTCGGTCGGCGGTGGCACGGGCTGCGACTTCGGCAGCTGTGCCACCTCGGTGAGCTCCAGGCCGACACCGGAGGCACCCGGTGTCGGCAACGGGTCGGCGATCGGCGCGTCCTGCGCGGAGGCGATCGGCACGAACAACGCCGAGAGCACGAATGTTGTGACTGCCAAACGAGATAAGCGTCTGTACATCCCCCACCACCCTGTGGGCCAGGCCGTGCGGCACGGCAGCGGAAAGCGCTTTCCAATGCGGCGACCCTCGGGAATCTACCCAGCTAATAAGGTGGTTACAACCCCCGCACCCAGTCGTACTGCGCGCGCACCTCGTCAGAAGTCACCGCGCGGTCCAGGAACATCAGCCCGTCCAACCGGCAGTTGCACGCGTTGGCCTCGCGGTTGTTCTGCGGATGACTGCCGCCGATCTTGACGCCACGCGGAGCAGCGGCGGACGTGACGTCCGGCTCGGCCCCGCCGACGATCTTCCACGGATCACCGCTCACCGCGTAAGACCCCTCGACCGGACGGCCGTCGACGTACAGCCCGATCGTGCCGTTGTCGAAGTCGAACGTCCCGGCGAGGAACACCCACTTCCCCGGCGGCAGCAACGTCCTCCAGTCGGCCTTGGCCACGAAGAACTGCTTGTCGCCGCCGTCGAGCCGACGCCCCAGGGCGATCAGCCGCATCGCGCCGTCGTGGTTCTCCGCCTCCAGCAACGCCCGCGCGGCGTGGCCGTCGGAGTCGCCCGAGAGCACCCCGGCGAACCCGATCGCACTGTAGAGCCCGGACGTGCTCCGCGCAGGCGCCTCACCGGTGATCTTCACCCACGTCATGATCGACATGCCGCGCGCCTTGCCGAACGCCTTCATCGACGCGACCCCGGAGGAGCCGTACACGCCCGCCTTCCAGTCGTCGTTGCCCTTCACCCCGGGCCGCACCTGACGAACCTGGAGCGACGTCTGGGAGCCTGGGAACGCACCGTCCTGCACGCGCATGGCCGCGCCGCCGTTGACCAGCGTGATCGGCGTGCGCGAGTCGGGCCGCCCGAGGTCGTCCTCCTTCTTCGCGTCCGCGGCCGGGTGTTCGAAGTCGTAGCGGTTCACGACCGACGCGGCGATGCCCGGCGACACCTCGGACGCCGCCTGCGCCGAGACGGCCTGTCCGCTGATCCGCAGGTCGGCGACGCGGCCGATGTTGTCGAACGACCCGAACCCGACGCGACCGGACCGCACCACGGTGTTCGTCGCCGTCATCAACGGCTGCGACGACCCGTCCACGTGCACGGCGATCGCCCCGGTGTCCGCGCAGTGCGTCACCCGCACGTGGTGCCACTTCATGTCGGAGATGGCGGGCGCGGCCCCGACCGACCCGTTCCACTGGTCGTCGATGCGCACCCGGTCGGCGTTGTCCACCAGGAAGATCCCGTTGTGCGGGTAGATCTTGTTGTCCGACGACAGGTGCGCGTAGTAGAAGCGCGTGTCGGACTGGTACCCGAACACGATCACGACGTCACGTTCCTTCTGCGTGACCGGCGTGTCCAGCCGCACCTGGGCGTCCACGACGACGTTGCCGAACGAGGGCCCCTTCGTCACGACCGCGTACTCGTTGGGCCGCCGCGGACCGGGCCGCACCCCACCGGCCTTGGACAGCACGACCTCGGTGCCGGGGAACCGCCAGCGCAACGGCGTGACCGGCTTCCAGTCGGCCGCACGGGTCACGTCGCTGACGACGTCGCCACCAGCAGCACACGCCTGCGCCGTCTGCACGGTGCCGGTGACCTTCCAGATCTTGCCGTTCGCCTTGGCCAGCACGTAGAGCTCGCCGGCCGCGTCCGTGCCGAACCGCAGGTCGACGCGGCTCTTGCCGGCCAGCGACTGCATCGTCGTCCGCCTGCCCGCCGAGTCGTACACCGCGAGTTCGAACGTCCTGGCGATCGGCGCGCCGGCCCGCATGTCGCGTTCGTCGGCGTAGTACAGCAGGCCCTTCACGCCCTCGCCGTAGACGTACTTGCCCTGCAACGCGGGGATCGCGCTGCCCCGGTAGACGAACCCGCCGATCAGCGCGTTGCCGCTGTCCCCGCAGCCGCCACCGGGCCGGTTGTGGTCGAAGCCCGCGACCGGGTAGGTGTAGCCGTACTTCGCGTCGTCCGCGGGCAACGGGTAGAGCTGGCACTTCGGGTCGTTGCGGCGGTAGGTGAGGTGGCCTTCCCGTTGCCCCCAGCCGAGGTTCGCGCCGGGCTTGACCTCGTACACCGACTCGACGACCTTCTCGCCGATGTGGCCGAGGAGCATCTTGCGGGTGCCGCCGGTGTCCCAGCTGAAGCGGTACGGGTCGCGCATGCCGATCGCGTACAGCTCGGCCAGCGCGCCGGGCCTGCCCAGGAACGGGTTCGACGGCGGGATGCCGTACTTCCCGTTTCCGCTGTTGGTTCCGGCCGGGTCGATGCGCAGGATCTTGCCCTGCGGCACGGTGACGTCCTGCGGCACGTCCGAGCGGTAGCCGATGCCGCCGTCGCCCACGGCCAGGTACAGCAGCTCGTCCGGCCCGAAGCCGATCTCCTGGAACCCGTGCAGGTACTGGGCGAACCCGACGCGCAGCAACTCGCGGCGCGTGCCGGAGAAGGTCGCCGCCCGAGGGTTCGAAGCGGTCCACTCGGTGATCACGCCGTGCACCACGGAGTTCGGTGACGGCAGGTCTGGTTTGCGGTTCTTCAGCGCGTCCTTGGCCTCGGTGTGCGCGGTGTAGAACTTGCCGTTCGTGGCGAACTTCGGGTGGAACGCGACGAACCCGAACCCGCTGCCGAGTCCCTGGTGGTTGTGGAAGTTCGCGCCGATCGTCGTGCGCACGTCGAGGTACGTGCGCTGCCCGCTGCCGTCGCGCCCGAGGGTGTACAGCCTGCCGTTCATGTCCGGCACGAAGAACCGGCCGGAGCCGTCCGGAACTTCGCCGAGGTAGTTGATCCGGTTGTACTGCTTGAGCCTGCTGTCCCCGGCCTCGGGCGTGGTCGACGACTGCGGCAGGCGGGCGATCTCCTGCAGCCGCACGCCCGTGCCGGACGGCGCGGGGGCCGGGAGCGGATCGGTGACGGGACCGGGCTGGGCGGCCGCCTGGGGGACCAGGGTGGCCGCCGCCACGGCCAGCGCGGCCAGGACCGAGAGCGAGCGTTTCATCGCGCACCACCTCGTGGATCGGCTTGGGAAAGCGCTTACCACGCGGCGGCGAGCCAGACTCTACGCGCTCAGTCCTGACCTGTCACGGCTCCGAGCAGGTCGCGGATGCGGGCGGTGGCCGACGCGAACTCGGGGCGGGCCATCGTCGCCGAGTAGTCGCGTTCGGCCGGGAGGTCGACGTCGATGACCTCGTGCACGACCGCAGGCCTGCGGGTCAGCACGATCACCCGGTTCGCCAGGTACACCGACTCCGCGATCGAGTGCGTCACGAGCAGCACGGTCGTGCCGGTCTCCCGCCACACCCGGTGCAGCTCCACGTTCATCTGCTCGCGGGTCAACGCGTCCAAAGCGCCGAACGGTTCGTCCATCAGCAGCACGCGCGGCTGGTGCAGCAACGCACGGCACAACGCCACGCGCTGCTGCATGCCTCCGGACAACTCGTGCGGGAGAGCGTTCTCGAACCCGGACAACCCGGTCATCTCGATGAGCTCGTCCGCCCGCCTGGCCGCCTCGGCCGCGTTCATCCCGCGCATCTCGGCCTGCAACAGGATGTTCCTGCGTGCCGACCGCCACTCCAGGAGGGCGGCGCGCTGGAACACGAACCCGATGTCGTGCCGCGGCCCGCGCACCGGCTCGCCGAGCAGCGTCACCGAACCGGCCGACGGCGTCAACAGCCCCGACACCAGCTTCAGCAACGTCGACTTGCCGCAGCCGGACGGGCCGACGATGGACACGAACTCGCCCGGCGCGACGTCGAGCGAGACCCGGTCGATCGCGGTCACCTCCGTGCGCTTCGACTGGAAGCGCACGGAGACGTCGTTGATCGAGACGGTGGCGGCGGTCTCCACAGCGGTGCTCATCCCTTGGGTGCCACGCTTTCTTCCCAGTAGGCCGACGGCTCGGACGCTTCCTTGATGATGCCGGTCTTCTGGAAGGTGTCGATGGTCTTCTTCC
The DNA here is from genome assembly GCF_042721395.1 of Lentzea sp. NPDC058450. Lineage (NCBI taxonomy): Bacteria > Bacillati > Actinomycetota > Actinomycetes > Pseudonocardiales > Pseudonocardiaceae > Lentzea > Lentzea sp. NPDC058450. Next base: position 205,710 of record NZ_JBHXLO010000009.1, on the reverse strand, counting down.
AGTCGTCCACGGAGTTCACGCCCGGCGCCTTGTCCTTCGTGGCGTCGGTGTGCAGCAACGTGAGCGTGGTCTTGAACTGCTCCAGCACCACCGTCGGCGACGGCAGCTGCTCGGCCGCGCCCTTCATCGACTCGGCCGCGGCCTCCGGCGCCTTCTCGGCCGCCGTCCACGCCTCCTGCGTCGCCGCGACCATCTTCTTCACCAGCTCCGGGTCCTTCTGCAGCATGGACTTCGAGGTCAGCAGACCGTTGCTGAAGTAGTTCAGGCCGAACTCGGAGAACCGCAGGTAGCCGACGTCCTTGCCGGACTTCTCCTTGATCGTCGGCCCCTGGTCGGACGCGAACCCGAGCAGCACGTCCGTGCGGTTCGAGATGACCGCGGCCATCTTGCCCGCCGGGTCGATGTTCTGGATGGAGACGTCCGACTCCTGCATGCCGTTCTGCTTCAGGAACGCGGGGAACGTCTTCGTCAGCGCGTCCCCGGCCGTCGTGGCGACGGACTTGCCCTTGAGGTCCTCGGGCTTCTTGATGTTCTTGTCGGTGAAGAACTGCACGGACGCGGGCGTGGTCTGGAGGAACACGCCGATGCTCTTGGCGGGCACGCCCTGCTCGACGGCCGTGGCGAGCGCGGACGTGTCGGCCCAGCCGAAGTCCGTCTGCCCGGCCCCGGTCGCGGTGACCGTCTTGCCCGATCCCTGGCCCGCCTGGATCTTGAGCTTGATGCCGTGCTTCTCGTAAATGCCTTGCTGCACGCCGTAGTAGAACGGCGCGTGCTCGCCGTACGGGTACCAGTTGAGGGTCAGCGTGACGTCCTTGACCTCACCACCCGAGCTCGACGTCGTGCCGCCTCCCCCACCGCAGGCGGTGATCAGCAGCATCGCGGGCAACAGGCCTGCAAGCACTCTCTTCATCATCAGCCTTTCGCGAGAAGGGTTGTGACGGCGGCGCCACGCCGGCTGGCGTGCCACGGCAGCATCAGCTTTTCGGCGAGGTCGAGCAGCAGGAAGAGCACGACGCCGACCACGGAGATGACGATCAGGCCGGCGAACAGCATCGGGGTGTCCATGTTCCCGTTGGCCTGCAGGATCACGTAGCCGAGGCCTTCGTTGGAGCCGACGAACTCGCCGACCACGGCGCCGGTCACGGCGAGCGTGACCGCGACCTTCAACCCCGCGAACAGGTGCGGCAGCGCGGCGGGGAAGCGGATCTTCACGAACGTCTTCACCGGGCCGCCGCCCATCGTCGCGGCGAGTTCGAGCATCTCGGTGTCGACCGACTTCAGGCCGGTGACCGTGGAGATCACCACCGGGAAGAACGCCATCAGCACGGCCACGATCACCTTGGGCTCGAAGCCGAACCCGAGCCACACCACGAACAGCGGCGCGATCGCGATCTTCGGGATGACCTGCGCGAACAGCAGGATCGGGTACGCGGTGCTCTCGATCGTCCGCGAGTAGACCATCGCGACGGCCACCAGCACGCCGAGGACGCCCGCGATGACGAACCCGAGGATCGTCTCGTAGGTGGTCACCCACGTGTGGCCCGAGAGGTAGGACCACTTGTCCACCAGCAGGCCGAACGTCTTGGCGGGCGACGGCACGAGGTATGCCTCGACCAGCCCGGTGGCGGTGACGAGGTGCCAGATCGCGAGGCACGCGGCGAGCAGCGCGGCCGGACGCCACGTCCGTTCGACGACACCTCGCCAGCGATCTGCCTGAACTGTGCTCACGTAGCTCCCCTCCGTTGGAAAGCGCTTTCCCGTACGCTATGTCCGGTCCACTGACCGGTCAAGATGGAGGATCGATGCAGCTCGGCCTGACCGTCGAAGAAGTCGCCGTGCACGCGGTCGCCCTGCCCACGCTCCGTTCGTTCGGCGTGTCCGGCGGATCGGTCGCCGTCGCAGGTCATCCGAGCATCCGGATCCTCGTGAAGATCAGCGCGGGCGGGCTCTGCGGCTGGGGTGAGGCCACGCCGATTCCCGCCTGGACCTACGAGACCGCTGAATCGATTTATTGGACCGTCAAGCGCTACCTGGCGCCCGCGATCATCGGTCAGCCCGTCTGGCAGCTGGACGGCATCAGCCGGATCTTCGACCGCACGATCAACCGCGGGTTCTCGATCGGCGCGCCTCTCGCCAAGTGCGCTGTCGACGTGGCGCTGCACGACCTGATCGGCCGCGCGCTGGACGTCCCGATCGGCGTCCTGTGGGGCCAGCGCAGGCACGAGGAGGTCGAGCTCGCGTGGATCGTCTCCGGCCAAACGCCCGCCGAGGTGGCCGAGTGCGTCGCGGAGGGCGTCGAGCACGGCTACCGCTCGTTCAAGGTGAAGATCGGCCTGCACGACGAACGCACGGACCTCGGCGTGGTGCACGCCGTCCGCGAGGCGGCCCCGGACGCGCCGTTGTGGGTGGACGCGAACCAGGCCTACACCGTCGACGAGGCGCTGAGAATCGCCGCGAAACTCCAGCCCTACGACGTGTTCGCGTTCGAGCAGCCCCTGCCGGCCAACGACGTGGCGGGCCAGCGCCGTCTCCGTGCCGCCTCTCCCCTGCCCGTGGCGCTGGACGAAAGCCTCCGGCACCCCACCGACCTGGCGACGTTCGTCAAGCTCGACGCGATCGACGTGGCGGTGGCGAAGGTGCAACGCTCCGGCGGCCTGACGCTGTCGCACCGCCTGTGCCAGCTGGCCGAGGACTGCGGCGTCCGGCTGCTGGGCTCGGGCCTGACCGACTCGGACGTCGGCCTCGCCGCCTCCCTGCACCTGTTCAGCGCGCACGGCATCGGCGGCCCGGCCGACCTCAACGGCCGCCAGTTCATCGCCTCGCCCTACGCCTCCGGCATCAAGGTCGCGAACGGCATCGCCCAGGTCCCGTCCGGGCCGGGACTCGGCGTCGAGGTGGACGAGTCGGTGGTTCAGGAGCTCTCGGTCGAGCTGTAGGTGTTGCCGGCGTGGTCACGGCCGCGGGCGAGGTAGATCTTGTGGTTGTCCGCCTTCAGGAACCGGACGGTCGTGGGCATGTACCGCATGGTGTAGCCGCAGCGCCTCAGCGTGCTGCGGTTGGGCGGACTTCCGTGCACGAGCATGGCCGAGTGCACGCTGCACGCCCCGCGTTCGAGCTCGACGTCGACCGCTCGTGACTCGTCGACCGCCGTCTCCTGGTTGAAGAACGAGTCGGCCGTCCCCGTGTGCTCGGCAGCGGCGAGGTGGCTACCGGGAATGACCCGCAGGCACCCGTTCTCGACGGTCGACGGGTCGATCGCGAGCCACACCGTGACCGCGTCCCCGGCCGGTTCGATGCTGTCCCGCCAGAAGTGCGCGTCCTGGTGCCACGGCACCGGTTTCCCGTCGCCCGCCGGCTTGCAGATGAAGTGCGACGAGAACAACGCGATGTCCGGCCCGATCAGCGACTCCACCAGGTCGAGCACGTCGGCGTCCAGCAACCACTCGAACAGGGCCGGGTCGGTGAGGTGCGGCACGTCCATGTGCTCGGGCCGTTGGCCCTCCGGCAAGGCCGCGAGCTTCGCCTCGAAGTGCGCAGCCAGCGCCTCGAACCTCGCCGGCGCCAGCAGACTCGCGTGCGTCTCGTAACCGTCGGTCTGGAACATCGCGTCACCTCACGAGTAGGCCGGTCTCCTTGTCGTACCGCAGAACGCGGGCATCGGGCGCGTCCACCGTCACCACCGTGCCGACGGCGGGTTCCTCGTCCTCGGGCACGACGTACCCGATCTGGTCCTCACCGCAGTCCAGCGTCACCAGCGACGTGACGCCGAGGTTCTCCACAATGGACACCACGCCGTTGAACAGCCCTTCCCGCGCGGGCGACAGGTACTCGGGACGCACACCGATGATCTCCTCGCCGCGCGGCACCAGGTTCATGGGCGTGGAGCCGATGAAGTTGGCGACGAACGTGTCCGCGGGCCGCTGGAACACCTCGCGCGGCGTGCCGAGCTGCCTGATCCGGCCGGCGTCCATCACCGCGATCCGGTCGGCCAGCGCCAGCGCCTCGGCCTGGTCGTGCGTCACGAACACCGTCGTCAGCGCCAGCTCCCGTTGCAGCTGCTTGAGGAACGTCCGCGCCTCCAGTCGCAACCGGGCGTCCAGATTGGACAACGGCTCGTCCAGCAACAGCACCTCGGCCGACGCCGCGACCGCCCGCGCGAGCGCCGCCCGTTGCTGCTGCCCGCCGGAGAGCTGCCCGGGCCGTCGATCGAGCAACTCCCCCAGGCTCAGCCCGGCGGCCGTCCGCACCGCCGTCTCCTGCTGCACGGCCTTCGGCGCACCCCTCACCCGCAACGGGTAGGCGATGTTCTCCGAGACCGTCATGTGCGGGAACAGCGCGTAGTCCTGGAACACCATCGCCACCCGCCGCTCGCCGGGCTGGACCCGCGTGACGTCCCGTTCGCCGATCGCCACGGCCCCGGCGGTGGCGGCCTCCAGCCCGGCGATGGTGCGCAGCAACGTCGTCTTCCCGCACCCGGACGGCCCGAGCAGGGCGAACAGCTCGCCGTCGGCGATCTCCAGGTCCAGCGAGTCCACCGCGCGCACCCCGTTCGGGTACACGGTGGACAGTTCCTCGACAGTGATGCCCGCCATCAGCTCTTGATGCCTCCGTGGAATCGGAACCCGTACCGCTTGCTCACGAACAGGTAGAGCACGACCACCGGAATCGAGTACAGCAACGAGAACACCGGGATCACCGTCAGGTTGGCGCTGCCGCCCTCGTCGTACAGCGTCCGCAACAACACCGCCGCCGGCTGCTGCCCGACGTCGCGCAACAGCAGGAACGGCAGCAGGAAGTTGCCCCAGGCGTTGACGAACGCCCACACGAAGATCGTCGCCACCCCATGCCGCGCGACCGGCAGCACCACGTGGCTCAGCACCTGCCGCGGCGAGGCCCCGAACACCCGTGCCGACTCCTCGTACGACCGCGGCACGGCGTCCATGAAGTCCTTGAGGATGAAGATCGCGGCGGGCAGCATCCCGCCCGCGATCACCAGCGCCGTCCCGAACTGCGAGTTGATCAGCCCGAGCTGCAGCATCATCACGAAGATCGGCACCATCGCCGCCGTCCCCGTGACCACCGACGACAACAGCAACAGCAGGTACAGCAGCAGATCCCTCCCAGGAATCCGCACCCGTGACAACGCATAAGCCGCCAACGCCGCGAGCACCGTCGTCACCACGGTCGCGACCACGCACAACACCAGCGAGTTGACCAGCGACGACACCGCGTACGGGTGCTCGAACGTCGTCACGACGTTGCGCAACGTCCAGTCCGGCCACCGCAGCCCGAGCCCGGGCTTCTCGTCGAACGGCGCCGACGCCAGCCACAGCATCGGCACCGCGAAGAACGCCAGCACCACCGCGACCAGCACGTAGAAGCCGATCCGCCGCACGATCCACAGAGGACTCACGCGCGCCTCCGCAGCAACCGCAGGTACACCAGCGCGACCACCAGGTTCCCGACCAGCAACAACATCGACATCGCCGACGCGTACCCGAGCTGCCCGCCCTCCAGCGCCTGCCGGTAGATCAGCACCGGCAACACCTCGGACTGGTGGTTCGGCCCGCCCGAAGTCAGCAGGAACGGCGTGAAGTCGTTGGCCGTCCACAGGCTGATCAGCAACGTGTTCGTCAGCACGTGCCCCCGGATGTGCGGGAACACCACGTCCCGCACCGTCTGCCACCCGGACGCCCCCACCAGCCGCGCGGTCTCCAGCTGCGACGGCGGCACGGCGGCCAGCGCCGAGGTGTAGAGCAGCATCGAGAACGCCGTGCCGCGCCACACGTTGAAGATGATCAGGCTGGTCATCGGGTACTCGACCAGCCACGACGTCCGCGGCGACCCGAGCAGCAACCCGAGCGTCCCGGTGTCGCGGCTCAGCACCGCGAACCACAGGAACGCCACCACCGTGCTGGGCAGGATCCACGACAGCAGCACCAGCCCTTCGGCCGTGCGCCGCAACCACGGACTGACCGACCGCAACAGCCACGCCAGCCCGAACCCGAGCACGTTCTGCCCGATCACCGCCGAGAACAGCACGAACAACGCCGTCAGCCACACCGAGTTGGTGAACAGCGGATCCCGCACCGCTTCAACGAGGTTGTCGACACCGACGACCCGCGGGTTGGCCGCGGCGGCCCCGGTCAGCTGGTAGTTCGTGATCCCGATGTAGAGCGTCCACAGCGCGGGAAAGACCAGAAACACCCCGATCAGCACCAGCGCGGGCGCGACAAAACCCACCGCGCGCCGGACACCCAACCCGGCGCTATCCAACGTTCTGCTCGCCGACCGCCTTCACCAACGCCTCCCGATAGGCCTTCGCCGCGTCGTCCGGACTCCTCCCGGACACCACGTCCGCCGTGGCCTGCTGCAACGCCGCCGACACCTTCGGGTAGTCCGCCACCCCGGGCCGGTACCGGGTGATCGGCAGAACCTTCTCCGCGATGAACGACAACATCGGGTCACCCCCGAGCACCTGGTCGTTCACGTCCTGCCGCTGCGTCAGCTGGGCGGTCCCCGCCAAAGACTCCTTGACCGCCTCCGCAGAATTCAGGAACTGCATGAACTCCCAGGCCTGCCGCGGATACTGCGTGTTGGGGTTGATCACCCGCACCCCACCCCCGGACATGCTCACGAAGTCCTGCCCACCCACCCCGGCCCCAACAGCCTTGGCCGGCACCAACGCCCACCCGACGGCCGAGTCCCGATCGGCCATCTTCGCCACCCCGTTGACCGGCTCGACGACCGACCGCCAGAAGTAGTCGCTCTCCAGCAGGATCCCGATCTTGTTCTCGCTGAACAACGTGAACGACCGCTGCCGCCCGTTCGCCTCCTGCTGCAACACGGGATCCCCGAGCCCACCACCGTAAATCTTCTGGTACAGCCCCAGCACGTCCCGAACCTGAGCAGAATCCCCCTGCCACTTCCCGTTCTCGTACACCGGCTTCCCAGTCCCGACGAGCGCGGGCAACACCCCCTGCATCGTCGTCGCCTCGCCCATGGCAGACCCGGCGTTGAGCTGAATCGGCGTTACCCCCGGAACGGCCTTCAGCTTCGCGCCCGCGTCGAGCACGTCCTGCCACGACCTGGGCTGCCACCCGCTCGGCAACCCGGCCTGAGCGAACAACTTCTTGTTGAAGAACAACACCCGCCCATCCGTCCCCATGGGCACCCCGTACCGCTTGCCTTCAAACTCCCCCAGCCCCTGCACGGCCTTGGGAATCTGCCCCCACCCATCCCACTCCGCATCTCCCACAACCTCGTCCAACGGCTTGATCTGCCCGGCCTGAGCGAACTCCCCGAGCCAGATCCCGTCGATCTCGACGACGTCCCCACCACCACCGGTCTTCAAATCCAGCGCGACCTTGGTCTTGAAGTCCTCGTCCCCGGTGCCGTTCTGCTCGAACTTCACCGTCGCCGCCACACCCTTGGCCTTCTGCAACTCCACGAACCGGGGTATCACCCAGTTCTGGATCCAGTTGGCCCCACGAGCGTTCTTCCCACCCACCGCCGCATTGGCCACGATCGTGAGCGTGAACTCCTTGGCGTCCGCGTTTCGAGCCTGATCGCCACCCGACGTCTGCCCCAGACACCCGGCCAACAGCCCGCACACCACCAGCAGCCCGAACACCTTTGTTCGCCCCATGCTCCCAACCTGGCACTGGTTCATCTGGCCCACAAGAGGCAAGCAGGCAAAGCACGCAACCGCAGTCGTCAACGCAACCCAAGCACGCACGCAGGCCAGGCGCGCGCTCTCAACCGGCAGCCGTCAACGCAAAGCCAACCACCTACGAAACCTGGCACGCGAAGCCGAAGGCGAGCCCGAACGGGCTGATGCCCGCCACAGAGCCGGTTACGCCGCTCAAGGCGATTGGGGCTTGACTTTGGGTGCGAGGTGCTAGCTTCTCGAGCTCGGCCGGGCGCTTTTCAGCCCGGCCTTTTCCGGCCGACCAGCACGTCGCAAGGGCCCCGAAGTCAAGCCCCAATCGCACACCCCAGGTCTTTCGTCGAGACCCACGCAACCAACCCTCGCAACCGCAGCCCGACCAACAAAACGCAACCAACCCCGCTGGAACAGGAACCACAGCAACGCAACCGGCACCCGCACACGCGGTATGGTCCAAACGACATGCCCATAGAGTTCGCGGTGCTAGGTCCCCTGCAAGTGCGCGTGGACGGCCACGAGCACCACCTCGGCGGCTTCACCCGCCGAGCCACCCTGGCCTACCTCCTCCTCCACCCGAACCACACAGTCTCGATCAGCGACCTGACCAACGCCCTCTGGCCAACAGACCACCCCAGAACCGCCCGCGGCATCCTCCTCAACGCAGTCTCAGCCCTCCGCAAAGCCGGCATCCCCATCACCACCCGCAAACCCGGCTACCAACTGCAGATCGACCCGGACCACCTGGACCTGCACAGGTTCCGCACCGCACTGAACCAAGCGACCAAAGCCGCCCCAGACCAGGCAGCGACAATCCTGCGGAACGCCCTGACCCTGTGGCGCGGCCCGGTACTGGCAGACCTGGTCGCGGAAGGCATCACCTGGCCCGCCCTCACCAAAATCACCGAACTCCACGACCAGGCCACAGAAGACCGCTACGAGGCCGAACTGGCCGCAGGCCGCCACCGCGAGGTCACCGCAGACCTGGAAGCCCTGGCGAAAACCCACCCGACCAGGGAACGCGTCCAAACCCTCCTGATGCTCGCCCTCTACCGCTCCGGCCGCCAAACAGACGCCCTGGCCACCGCCAGAACGACCCGCCACCACCTGGCCACCGAACTGGGCGTGGACCCCGGCCAGGACCTGGTCCGCCTGGAACAGGCCATCCTCACCCAGGACCCGGCCCTGTCCGCACCACCCCGAACCACCCTGACCGTCCAGGAACGCAAGAAGATCAGCGTCCTCGCGATCCGCCTCGACCTCCCCGGCACCGACGAGGCGGCCGACGAACACCTGGCCACCACCGCGGCCGAGGTCCGAGCACGGACAGAAGCGCTGGGCGGCACGACCATCACCACCCTCGGCTCGACCATCTGCGCGGCGTTCGGCGCACCGAGAAACCGCGAGGACGACGCACAACGGGCCACCCGAGCGGCCCTGGAGATCACCGGCACCCACCCGGCCGCGGCCGCGGTCGCCACCGGCCCGGCCCTGGTCACGTCGGGCGACGAGGTGACGGTCAGCGGCACGGTGCTGGACGCCGCCACGAACCTGCTGACCCAGACGAAGACGGGCGAGGTCAGCACCTGCCCGGTCACGACCAGGGCCACCACCCCGACCGGAGACGACACCCCGTTCATCGGCCGCACGACAGAACTCGAGAAACTCCAGCACGCCTACGAGCAGGTGACCAGAACAGGCCACCCCAGGGTGATCACCGTGCTGGGCGAGCCGGGCACCGGCAAGACCAGGCTCGTCAGGGAGTTCACCACCGGCAAGCGCACGCTGACCGGCCGCACCCCCGCGTTCGCCGGCAACGACACCTTCGCCCCGCTGGCCGACGTGGTCCGCGCCCACGCGGGAATCCTGGACACCGATGACGCCGGCACGGTCACCGAGAAGATCCAGGCCATCGACGGAGACCCGTGGCTGACCACCCAGCTCAAAGCGCTGGTGGGCGTCGGCCCGCAGGGCAACGACGTGCTGACCGCGTGGCGGCGCCTGGTCGAGCACCTCGCGGACGAACCGCTCACCCTCGTCATCGAGGACGTCCACTGGGCGGACGACCTGGTCACGGACTTCCTCCACGACCTGGCGACCACGACCGTCCCGCTGCTCGTCCTCCTCACCACCCGCCCGAACCACCGAACACGAACGGACACCCTCCCGCTGCACCCTCTGTCCGAAGAGGACACGGCCGAACTCCTGACGGCACTGGCGAAGCATCACCACGTCGACGCCGACCTCACCGAACTCGAACACCGCGCCCAGGGCAACCCGCTGTTCGCCGCCGAGTACGTGCGCATGCTCAGGGACGGCGCGCCGGAGGCCCTGCCGGAGACGGTGCAGAACGTCATCGGCGCGCGGCTCGACTCGTTGCCCCAGCTCGAGAGGTCGGTGTTGCAGGACGCGGCGGTGATCGGCGAGACCGTGTGGCCCGGCGTCGTCGCGGCCGTCGCCGACCGCGACCGGACGGAGATCACCCGGTGCCTGGAGATCCTGACGCAACGGGACTTCCTGCGCCGCAACAGCACGAGCAACGTGGCCGGGGAGGCCGAGTACGCGTTCAGCCACGTGCTGGTGCGCGACGTCGCCTACGACCGGGTGCCGCGCGGCACCAAGGCGATGAAGCACTACCACGCGGCGGAGTGGGTGCGGTCGTTGCCGTTGGAGCACGTTCCGCTTCTCGCGCACCACTTCCAGGAAGCGGTGTGGATAGCCGAGGCGTCCGGACGGCCGTGCGACATCATGGGCGCCAAGGCCAGAACCGCCCTCACCGACGCGGGCCGCAGGGCCACCAACCTGGCCGCGCGGGAGACCGCGATCCGCTGCTACCGCGCGGCTCTGGCCGTGTGCCCGGACGGTCACCCGGACACCGCCGAACTCCTCACGCTGCTCGGCTCCTGCCTCGCCCAGACCGGTGACGGCACAGCGGAACTGGCCAGGGCGATCGAACTCCACACAACAACGAACAACTTCGCGGGCGCGGCGCAGGCGGCGAGGGCGTCCTGGCGCTCCGCCTGGCACCGCGGCGACCACGAAGCGGCCCGGCACCACCTGGACCAGGCGATCGAGTTCCTCGACTCGGCACCGGCCCACGACGTCCAGGCGTACGTCGCGCACGCCCTGACGCTCACCGACAGGCTCGCCGAGGCCATCACAGCGGCGGAAAGCGCGCTACAAGGGGCGAAGAACATCGAACGGGCCATCGCGCTGGAGGCCAGAGGCCTGGCCAGGGTGAAGCAGGGACACCTCGACGGGTTCGACGACCTGCGCCAGGCCGTGACCGAACGCGAACGAGCCGGCATCTCCACCGGGCTCTGCCTGTTCAACACGAGCACCGCCCACACCACCATCGGCGACGCGAAGGCACGGCAGCAGGCCAGAGCCGAGGCGCGCGCGGCGGCCCTCCGCCACGGCGACCAGGACACGCTCGCCTGGTTGACCGCGTCCAGCTACGTGGAACTGTTCTGGGACAAGCGCTACACCGAAGCCCTGAAGGTCCTGGAGAACCCGGCCCACTCCCACCTCCTCGCCGCCCGCGGCCGCATCCGCCTGCTGACCGGCGACCTCGACGGCGCGAAGCAGGACGCCGCCACCGCACTGGCGGCGGCCAGGACCACCGGCATCCCGACCGACCTGCACCATCCGCTGACCCTCACCGCCAGGATCGCCCTGCACACCGGCGAGAAGCCCGACACGAGCGAGCTGGTGACCGTGCTCCAGGGCCACCAGATCACCGGCCTGATCGGCGTGGACCTGCCGGTCGTCCTGGCCGCCACCGGCCACACCGCCGACTCCCTCGCCACCGTCTCCTGGTCGCGCTGGAAGGACGCCGCCGTCGCCCATCTGAGCGGTGACAAGGCCACGGCCAAACGCATCTACCAGGAGATCGGCTCCCGCCCCGACGCCGACGATGAGTCGCTGGTTATCGCACGGCCATAACGTCGGGAAACGTGCCCATCCCCCGCTACTACCAGGCCAAGGCCACGCTGCTGGACCTGCTGGACGGCCTGCCGGGCCACACCCCGTTCCCACCCGAACGCGCACTCTCGGACCTGCTCAGGATGTCCAGGAGCACGATCCGCAAGGCCCTGGACGAACTCGTGCTGGAAGGCCGGCTGCTGCGAGGCACCGGACGCCAGGGCACCACGGTCGCGCCACGGCGACAGCCCCTCCGCGTCACCCTGCACGCACTGCTCCAGGACCAGATCCCGAGCGAACGCACCACGACGAGAACGACGAACGACATGACCACCACCGAGTCGGTCCTGGTCCACCTCGACGACCCGATCGGCGTCCGCCAGACCCACCTCAGCGCCGCCACCGGCCGCCTCCGCCAGAGCGAACCGTGGTGCACCACCACCTTGGCCACCCCGCGCGCGGCGAGCCTGCTGCACGTCCGCCCCGCCACCCCGTTGCTGGCCGTCGCCTGGCTCGGCCACGACCCGAGAGGCGTGCTCAGGGAGAGGTCCCGCGTCGTCCTGCGCAGCGACCGCGTCCACCTCGCGCTGCAAGTCCAGGGATCCGACCAGTTCCGCGCCGGATAGCGTCGTGGCCCGACTCCGCAGCAGGAGGAACCATGACCGACACCCGGCACCGACTGTGGTTCCTCGACCGGCTCGACCCCGGCAACCCCAGCCACCACGTCACGCTGATCACCACCCCGACGGCCGTCCAGGTGCCCGACGCCCTCCTCGTCCGGTTCGACGACGACGCGCGCCCCGTCCCGGCCACCGAGCCCGTCGTCGTGCGCAAGGCGACCGTCACCGACATCAGGGCGGCGGTGAGGGCCGAGATCACCCAGCCGTTCGACCTGAGCACAGGCCCGCTCGTGCGCGCGCTGGAGCTCAACGGATCGTTGCTGGTGCTGACGATGCACGGCGTCCTCGGTGACATCCGCGTGCTGGAAACGGTGCTGGGCGGCCAGAACCCGGCCGAGCCCCACGGCGACCCGGCCTACTGGCTGGACCAGCTGCGCGACCTCCCGGTGCTGGAGCTGCCCACCGACCGGCCGCGGCCACCGCTGCACAGGCCGGAGGCGGGCGTGATCCCGTGGTCGGCGGACGCCGACTCCGACGCCGTTCTCGCCGCCCTGCAGGTGGTGCTGAGCCGGTACGCGCGTCAGACGGACGTGCCGATCGGCGTGGTCGTCGCCGACGAGCTCGTGGTGCTGCGCGGCGACCTGTCCGGCGACCCGACGTTCGGCGAGCTGTGCGGGCTGACGGCCGAGCAGCTGACCACGGCCGCCGCGCACCTGGTCCGGTTCGACCGGGTCGTGGACCTGCTTCACCCCGAACGCGACCTGTCGCGGCACCCGCTCGTCCAGGTGCTGGTCGACCTGCGGCCGCACCGCGACCTGTACGACCCCGAGGTCGCGTTCACCAGCTTCGACCTGGAGTTCCAGAACGGCCGCGTGCTCTACGACCGGGCGTTGTTCGACCGCCCGACGATCACCCGGCTGCTGACCCACCTGTCGGCGGTGCTCGCGACGCCGTCCGACGAACGCCTCTCCCGCGTCTCGATGATCGACGACGCCGAGGCCGCGCTGCTCGCCGAGTGGAACGACACCACGGAGCACCTGCCGGACGTGAGCATCCCCGAGCTGTTCGCCGAGCAGGTCCTCGCCACCCCGGACGCCACCGCCGTGGAGCACGGCGCCGAGAGCCTCACCTACGCCGAGCTGGGCCGCCGGGCACGCAGGATGGCGAACCTGCTGCGGTCGAAGGGAATCCGGAGCGGCGACCTCGTCGGCGTGTGCCTCCCCCGGGGTGTCGACCTGATCGTCACGATCCTGGGCGTGCTCCAGGCGGGCGCCACCTACGTGCCGATCGACCCCGAGCACCCGCTCGACCGCGTGCGGTTCGTGCTCGACGACGCCGGACTGGCCGCGGTGGTCAGCCGCAACCGCGTGCTGTTCCACCAGCCGCTGGATCCGTCCGAAGTGGATGGACACTCCGACTCGCCGTCACCGCGCACGAACCCGGACGCGCCGGCCTGCATGATCTACACCTCCGGCTCGACCGGGCGACCCAAGGGCGTGCTCGTGCCCAGCCGGTGCGTGGTGAACCTGGTGCGCTGGCAGGAGAAGGCGCTCGACCGCGAGCCGGACAGCCGCACGGCGCAGTTCACCACCGCCACGTTCGACGTGTCGCTGCAGGAGATCTTCTCGGCGTTGCTGTTCGGCGGCACGCTGGTGATCCCGTCCGACGAGGTGCGCCGCGACCCCGCCGCGTTCGCCGCCTGGCTCGACGCCGAACGGATCACCCGGCTGTTCGCGCCGGACTCGGTGCTGCGGGCGCTGCTGGACGAGAACCCGTCGTTCGCCTCGATGCGGCACGTCTCGCAGGCCGGCGAACCGCTGACGCTGGACGGGAAGCTGCGCGACTTCTGCGCTCGACGGCCTTGGCTGCGCGTGCACAACCACTACGGCCCCGCCGAGTCGCACGTCATCACGTCGTACTCGCTGCCCGCCGACGTCACGGCCTGGCCCGCCACCGCCCCGATCGGCAGGCCCGTCGACAACACCAGGATCCACGTGCTCGACGCCGCCCTGCTGCCCGTCGGCGTCGGGGTCCCGGGCCAGCTGTGCGTGGCGGGCGCGGGACTCGCGGCCGGCTACCACCGGCGTCCCGACCTGACCGAACGGAAGTTCGTCACGCACGACGGCGAGCTGCTGTACCTGACGGGCGACCTCGCGTCGTGGACCGACGACGGCCTGTTGCAGTTCCACGGCCGGGTCGACGACCAGGTGAAGATCCGCGGCGTGCGGGTCGAACCGGGCGAGGTCGAGGCCGTCCTGAACGCGCACCCGAAGGTCTCCCGGGCCGTGGTCGTGGTGCGGGACAAGCACCTCGTCGCCTGCTTCACCGGCGAGGCCGACGACCTGCTGGAGCACTGCGCCGCGCACCTTCCCGTCCAGCTCGTGCCGTCGATCTTCCTGCCGGTGCCCGAGTTCCCGTTGCTGGCCAACGGGAAGGTCAACCGCCGCGCGTTGCCCACCCCGGCTCCGCGCTCACCGCACGTGCGGCCGCGCACCAGCGAGGAGTCCGCGCTGTGTCAGGTGTTCGCGGACGTGCTCGGCATCGAGGACGTGGGCGCGACCGACGACTTCTTCGCGCTGGGCGGCCATTCCCTGCTCGCCACCCGCGTGATCACCGGCGTGCACGCGGAGCTCGGCGCCGACCTGCCGTTGCCCGCGTTGTTCCACCACCGCACGCCCCGGCGGCTCGCACGGACCCTGACCTAGTGTGACCGGGTGACCGATCGACGCACCGTCCTGAAAACTTTCGCCCTGCTCCCGCTCGCCGGCTGTGCCGCCACCCCGTCAGCGCAGCCCACCACCACGACGCCGGTGCCGACGACGACGAGCGCCGCACCCGTGCGGCACGAGGCGTTGTTCGAGCTGGAGAAGAAGTTCGACGCACGGCTGGGCGTCTACGCGATGAGCGACAGCGGAAGCACGATCGAACACCGGGCGGACGAACGGTTCGCGTTCTGCTCGACGTTCAAAGGCCTTGCCGCGGCGGCGGTGCTGCACCGCAACCCGATGTCGCATCTGGACGAGGTGGTCACGTACACCGAGGCCGACCTGATGAAGAGCTCGGCCATCACGAAGCAGAACGTCCTCAATGGCATGAAACTGCGTGACCTGTGCGACGCGGCCGTCCGCTACAGCGACGGCACGGCGGGCAACCTGCTGCTGCGCGAGGTCGGCGGACCGGCGGAGCTCACGCGGTACCTGCGCGAGCTCGGCGACACCGAGACCAGGATGGACCGGATCGAGCCGGACATCACCTCGGCCACGCCCGGCGACCCGCGCGACACCGCCACACCTCGGTCGCTCGGCACGGACTACCAGCGGATCGTGCTCGGCGACGCGCTCGAACCGGCGAAGCGCGACTTCCTGAAGGACCTGCTGGAGCGGTCGGTCACCGGCGCGAACCGCGTCCGTGCCGGGGTGCCCCAGGGCAGCAAGGTCGCGAGCAAGACCGGCACCGGCGACCACGGCACGGTCAACGACATCGCCGTCGTGTGGCCGCCGAACCGGAAGCCGGTCCTGATCGCGATCATGTCGAGCAAGGCGTCCGCGGACGCGAAGTACGACGAGGCTCTCGTCGCCGAAGCCGCCGCCTACGTCGTCAAGACCCTCACCTGACGGACGACACGTCCGCCCACACGGTCTTGGAGTCGGGGAACCGGTTGTGCCCCCACACCTGCGCCAATCCGTTGACCAGCAACAACCCCCGCTGCCGCCGCCCGAGGAACCCCATCCGCCCGAGCTGGGGGAAGCGGCCGGGGGTGCCGTCGTCGACCTCGACCCGCACCACCTCCCGTTCGGGCAGGCGGAAGATCCGGGCCGCGCGGTGCGGAGCGGCGTGGTGGTAGGCGTTGCTCACCAGCTCCGTGGCCACGACCATCACGTCGACGATCACGTTCTCGTGCATACCCCTCAGAAGGCGACGCACCTCCGCCCGCACGTCCGCGAGCGGCAGGACACCCTCCGGTAGGACGAGGTCCAGTCGTTCGCTGGACCGTCCTGCAATACCCATCAGCATCTCCCCGCGCCCTGTTGGTTCAAGGCAGGAGGCTTCATACCCCAGAGCGCGCACATCGAAACCCGTCGAAGTGGAATCACGGCGACCTCGGGAGGTCCGCCCAGACCACGGTGCCACCGTGAGCCCTGTCCACGCCCCACCGGTCGGACAGCCGGGCCACCAGGACCAGGCCGTACCCGCGTTGGGGCCGGGACACCTTGCGCAACGGCGGATGGGCTCTGGCGTCGTGTGCGATCTCGACGCGGATCCTCTGCTGCTCCACGACGACGCGTAAGAAAGACGGTTCCGACGTGTACCGGTACGCGTTGCTGACCAGCTCGTTCACCACCAGCAACACGTCCGCGACCGCGTCGGCGTCCTCGCCCATGAGCTCCAGCCGCACCCAGCGCCGTACCGCCGCGAGTGACGGCCGTTGCCTGCCCAGTGGCAGGTGCGCCGCCTCTCCCGTCCGTGCTGCCTGGTCGCGAGCCAAACCGCTCCTCGGTCAGTTGATCAGTTCGGGCGCGGGTTACCCGAGTGCATCGACAGCCAAACCATCCCTTGCGTTCACCAACGTCAACTACCCTCACGGCTCCGCCGCGACGCCAGGGAGAACCGCGTGCCCAGACCTTTGCCACCAGTGCTGATCGCCGTCCTCCTGATGTACCTGGTGCAGCAGCAACTCGCCTCCGTCCTCGGTCCGCTCGCCACGGGGTTCGGCCTCCCGGCGTCCCAGCTGAGCCTGCTGTTCTCGGTCGCCGCCGTGGCGACGGCGGTGGCGAGCCCGTTGTGGGGCCTGCTGCTCGACGCCGCCGGGCCCCGTCCCGTGCTGATCGCCGGACTCGTGCTGTGCGTGGCAGGCCCCGCCGGGTTCGCCGCCACCGTGACGCTCGGGCTCGACGAGACGCTGGGCACTGACCTCGCGTTCGTGCTGATCCTGCTGTTCCGCGGGGTGGTGTTCGGGGTGGGGATCGCGGCCGTGCTCGTCGCCGCGCTCGCCCTGGCGGGCCTGACGACGGCAGGGGTCGGGGACCGCACGCGCGCCATCGGGTTCGTCGGCGCGGCGCAGGGTCTCGGCGTCCTGGTCGGCCCGATCGTCGCCGGGGCACTCGCGGCGGCCTCGATGACGTTGCCGATCTACCTGGCACCGGTCGTCGCCGTGGTGGCGGCGGTCGTGGTGCTCGTGCTGGTGAAGCCGGTGGTCCCGGTGGCGCAGGAGCCCGTGCGGGTCGCGCCGGTGGAGCTGCTGCCCGCGTTCGGTGCCGGGTTGTTCCTCTCCCTGTCGTTCGCGATCGCCGAGGTCGTCGTCGTGTTCCTCGCCGCGGACCGGGAGCGGATCGGGTCCGGGGAGATCGAGGGGGTGCTGCTCGGGGCCGGGCTCGGGCTCGTGCTGGCGCAGGGTCTGCTGGTGCCGCT
Organism: Lentzea sp. NPDC058450; assembly: GCF_042721395.1. Lineage (NCBI taxonomy): Bacteria > Bacillati > Actinomycetota > Actinomycetes > Pseudonocardiales > Pseudonocardiaceae > Lentzea > Lentzea sp. NPDC058450. The sequence continues at coordinate 188,091 of NZ_JBHXLO010000009.1, read as the reverse complement.
GCTGAGGTGGACGCCGGACCGGCTGCTGAAGGTCGGCGCGCCGGTCGCGGTGGCCGGGTACGCGCTGCTCGCCGTCGCGCCGTCCGCCGGGGTCATCACGGTGGCGCTGCTGGTCGTCGCGTTGGGCGTCGGTCTCGGGATCACCGGGTTCGCGGCTACGGCCTCGCTCGGAGTGGGGTGGCGGCGGCAGGGGCTGGTCGCCGGGCTGGTGACGTTGACGAGCGGGGTGACGTTCCTCGTCGGGCCGATGCTGACGGGCCTGCTGTTCGAGGTGGCACCCGACGCCCCGGCTCTCGTCGCGGGGGCGTCGGCGCTGGTCGCGACCGGGCTCGCGTTCGTCCCGACCGGGCCGCGTGTCCCACACTCTGCCGTGTGAGGCCCCGGTTCGAGGACCTGTTCCGGCACGAACTGAGGCTGCCGCACTGATCGTTCCTGCCACTACGCTGCGCTCGTGACCCGCTACTTCAGCGCACTCGTGCTGGCCCTGCTCGCCGCGACGGCCCTGGTCGTCCCCGCGCAGGCCCACGCCGAGCTCAAGAGCAGCAACCCGGCGTCCGGCGCGACCCTGCCGGCCCCGCCCGCCCAGGTCGAGCTGGTGTTCAGCGAGTCGATCGAGCTGCCGGACGGCGCCGCGGTCACCGTCACGGGGCCGGACGGCGTCAAGGTGCCGGTCACCAAGACGCAGGCCGTCGACGCCACGATCACGGCGACGCTCGACGTCAAGGCGGCCAAGTCGGGTGCGCACACCGTCGACTGGGCGGCCAAGTCCGAGGACGGTGACACGATCACCGGCAAGTTCTCGTTCACGATGACCGCGCCGGAGCAGACGTCCTCCAGCGCGCCGCCGCCCTCCTCGGCGACCCCGAGCGCCCCGGTGTCGAACGCACCGCCTTCGACGGCGCCCGCCGAGTCCGGTGGCGTGCCGTTGTGGGTGTGGATCCTGGTCGCGCTAGTGGTGATCGTCGGCGCGGTCCTGCTGGTCCGGCGGCGCAAGCCCGAGGACGCGTAGGCGTTCGCTGAGCAGGTCGCGTTCGGCCGGGTGTTCGGCCCGGTCCAGCGCGGCCCTGAGCGCGTCCGCCGGGTCTTCGCCGAGGCGGTGCAGCAGGTCCGCGCGCACGGCGTGGAACAGGTGGTAGCGGTCGAGGTCCAGCGCGTCGACCTCGGCGAGGGCCTGGCGCGGGCCCGCGGTCTCGGCGAGCGCGACGGCCCGGTGCAGGGCGACGACCGGGCTCGGCGCGACGGCCATCAGCTGGTCGTAGAGGGCGACGACCTGGTGCCAGTCGGTCGGCGGGTCGCTGTGCACGGCGTTGATCGCGGCCTGGAGCTGGTACGGGCCCGGCTGGTTGCGGCGCAGGCACTGACGCACGAGGTCCTGGCCCTCCGCGATCAGGTCCGCGTTCCACAGCGCCCGGTCCTGGTCCTCCAGCAGCACGATCCGGCCGTCACGTAGGCGGGCGTCGCGGCGTGAAGCGACGAGCAGCATCAACGCGAGCAGGCCCCACACCTCGGGTTCGTCCGGCATCAGCGCGGCGAGCACGCGGGTGAGCCGGATCGCCTCGTCCGCCAGGTCGTCCTTGTCGAGCCAGCCCTCGTTGAAGATCAGGTAGAGGACGGCCAGCACGGCGTTCAGCCGGTCGGGCAGGTCCGCGTCGCGCGGCACCCGGTACGGCACGCGGGCCGCGCGGATCTTGCCCTTCGCCCGCACGATCCGTTGCGCCATCGTGGGTTCCGGCACGAGGAACGCCCTGGCGATCTCCGCCGTGGTCAGGCCGCCGAGGAGCTTCAGCGTGAGGGCGACCTGGGCCTGCCGTGCGAGCGACGGGTGGCAGCAGGTGAAGATCAGCCGCAACCGGTCGTCGGGCACGTCTGATGCCTCCTCTTCCTCCGGCTCGTGGTGCAGCAGTTCGGCCTGCGCGTGCTTCTCCCGGCCCGTGGACTCGCGGCGCAGGCGGTCGATCGCGCCGTTGCGGGCCGTCGTGATGATCCAGCCCGCCGGCGCCGGTGGGACGCCGTCGACCGGCCAGCGCTGGACGGCCTTGGCGAACGCGTCCTGCACGGCCTCCTCGGCGAGGTCGAGGTCGCCGAGGAAGCGGGTCAGGACGGACACCGCGCGGCCGTACTCGGCCCGGAAGATCTGCTCGATCATCAGGTCGCGATCGGCCTGACCTCGATCGACAGCGGGCTGAGCACCTCGGCCAGCCGCCGTCCCCAGTCGAGCGCCTCGTCGAGGTCCTCGGCCTGGATCACGGTGAACCCGCCGATGTGCTCCTTGCCCTCGGTGAACGGTCCGTCGGTCATCAGCACGTCGTCGTCCTTCGCCCTGAGCACGGTCGCGGTCGACGGCGGGTGCAGGCCGACGGCGAACACCCAGGCGCCCTTGGCCTGCATCTCCTCGTTGAGCGCGGCGAGGTTCTCCATGATCGGGTCGAGCACCTCGGGCGGCGGCACCTCGCCGTCGGGCTGGTAGATGCTGAGCAGGTACTTCTGCGTCATCGTTTGTCTCCTCTCCCCCGTTGAACGAACGCGGAAGGCCCGTTTCGACAGCCGTGTACGTTCTGTTTCGTGACCGGACGGCTGGCTGAGATCGTGGCACTTCTGGACGTGCCCGACCCGTTCAGCGTCGAGGAGCTCGTCCGCCGGATCGCCGCGACGAGGCAACGGCCGATCGTGCTGCAGGCCGCCGCCATGCCCCCGGAAGGCCCGAGCGGGCTGTGGATCGCGACGGGCACGACCGACCACATCTGGTACGCGGAGGGCACGAGCCCGATGCACCAGGAGCACATCGTCCTGCACGAGCTCGGCCACCTGCTGTGCGACCACGAGACCCCGCAGCCCGATCCCGGCCTGGCGTTGCGGCTGCTGATGCCGTCGCTCGACCCGGCGATGGTGCGGTCGGTGCTCGGCAGGACGGCCTACAGCGATCCGGAGGAACGACAGGCGGAGACGTTCGCGATGCTCGTGCTCGAACGCGCCGGCAAGCTGCCGTCCCGCGTGCGCCCCCTCTCCCCCGAGCTCGCCGAGCTCCTCGACCGCGTCGAGGCCGCGCTCGCGCCGGGAGCCGGCGGATGAACTGGAGCGCCCAGCAGTACGTGATCCTGGTCGTCGTCGCGGGCTGCACGGCGCTCGTGCTGCGGCTGTTCCAGCTGCACCGCGGCGACGCCAACCCCGCCATGAGGTGGATCACCGCGTCGCTCGGCATCCTCACGTTCTCGCTGGTGCTGCAGTTCAAGGTGGTCCACACCGCCGTCGACGCCGTCACCGTGCTCAACATGGCGGGCACCCTGTCGAACTGCGCGACGCTGCTGGCCGCGGCCTGCGCGCAACGCGGGTTCCTGCACGTGGTGCGGCCCGGTGCCCGCGCGAACACCCTGCTGCGGTGGACGTTCGGCGTGATCGTGCTGGTCGTGGTGCTGTTCCTGCTCGTGCCGTCGAACTACGAGGAGGTGCTGGCCAACGCGGGTGAGCCGATCCAGGTGCCGGTGACCTCCGCCGCGGGCTACCTCTACCTGGTTTCCCTGACGGTGCTGTGCGTCGGGCTGATCCGCACGTCGTGGGCGTACGTGCTGGTCGCCGAGCGGTTCTCGCTGCGCTATGGGCTCGTCGCGATCTCTGTGGCGGCGGTGATCGCGATCGCCTACACGGTCGTGCGGCTCGCGGCGATGGTCACCTACCAGCTGGGCGTTGTGGTCCCGGCGATCCGCGGCAACCTGATCGGCGACCTCTACCTCACCGCTGCGGGCCTGGTGTTCCTCGGCATCGCGCTGCCGCTGGTCGGAGGCCGCCTCGGGCTCGACCACCTCGCCCACTGGTGGCGCGTCGACCGCTCGTACCGCCGCCTCGACCCGTTGTGGCGGGCGCTGCACGACGAGTTCCCCGGCCTGGCCCTGGACGCGCCGACACGCCACGCGGGCTTCCGGCACCCCGAGCACGCCCTGTACCGGCGGATCATCGAGATCTGGGACGGCCGGCTGCGGCTGCGTCCGCACCTCGACCCGGCGGCGGTGCCCGGTGGCAGCGCGGCGGAGGCGGCGTTGATCGCGGACGGGCTGCGGCGCCGGCGCGAGGGCGTGCCGGTGACGGACGGGAGGGCGGCGGCGGACAACCGGCCGGACGACCCGGACGCGGAGTTGGGGTGGCTGATCGAGGTATCACGGGCGTTGCCGCGCTGACCGCGTGGACGGACCGCTCACGCTGGGCTTCACCGCTGGACTGCTCACGCGAGGACTCGCCAGCGGACCACTCACACGCACGCCCCTGTCACCCGGCCACCGCTCCCGGCATCGCTGGACCACTCACGCCCGCACCCCAGCCGCCGGTACGAGACGGCTTCCCCGCACCCAGTCACCAACGGACCGCTCACCCCGGCACCCGGCCACCACCGCCAGGCGGCTCTCCCCAACCCCGCGACCAGCCGCCACTCCCACCGCCAAGGGACCACTCACCCTCGCGGCCAGGCGACTCCTCCACACCCCCGCACCCAGCCGCCAGCACGGCCCACTCGCCCCCACACACCGGCCACCGCCCCGGACCGCTTTGCGCGTTGCCACCCCATCGCGGCGCCGCGTCGGCGACCATGGCGATCATGTCCTCGTTGCTCCTCCCCCTCGATGACCCGAAGGCGGTGCTAGCCGCGGTGGGCGGCAAGGGCGCGTCCCTCGCGCGGCTGGTCCAGGCGGGCCTACCGGTGCCGCCGGGGTTCCACCTCACCACCCGCGCCTACCGCGAGCGGTCGATGGAGGGCGTGCTGGAAGCGTTCCGGGAACTGGGCGGCCCGGTCGCGGTGCGGTCGTCGGCCACCGCCGAGGACCTGCCCGGCCTGTCGTTCGCCGGGCAGCACGACACCGTCCTGAACGTCAAAGAGGACGGGCTGTTCGACGCGATCCTGCGCTGCTGGGACTCGCTGAGGTCCGACCGCGCCGTCGCCTACCGCGCGCGCAACGGCGTGACGTCGGCCGAGATGGCTGTCGTCGTGCAGCGGATGGTGCCCGCGGAGGTGTCCGGGGTGCTGTTCACGGCGGACCCGGTGACCGGACGGCCCGAGCCGGTGATCAACGCGGCGCGCGGGCTCGGGGAGGCGCTCGTCAGCGGGGAGGCCGACGCCGCAGACCTGCTGTCCGACGAGCAGAAGGCGTCGCTCGTGAAGCTGGGCGAACGGATCGAGGCGTTGTACGGCACGCCGATGGACGTCGAGTGGGCGTGGGCCGGCGGCGGGTTCCAGATCCTGCAGGCGCGGCCGATCACGTCGTTGCGGGTCGAGTGGAACGACAGCCTCGACGGCGACTACCTGTGGTCCAGCGGCAACGTCGGCGAGGCCGTGCCCGAGGTGATGACGCCGGTGACGTGGTCGGTGATCAGGGTGTTGTCGAGCGCGGCGATCGGCCCGCACCGGATCTCCGGCAACATCGGCGGCCGCTTCTACCTCAACCTCAGCACCTACTCCGCGCTCGGCACCGCCGTCGGGCGGGCGGACGAGATGCTGCGCGCCGGGGAAGAAACGTTCGGGCGCATCCCCGCCGGCGTGACCGTGCCGCCGTTGCCGATGTCCCGTGCGGCGATCCTCGGCGCGGTGCTGCGGGGCGCTCGTGAACCTCTCAAACAGCAGTTCCGGTACCGGACGCGGATGGCGAGGCTGGTCCGCGCGAACCCCGCGCGGTGTGCGGCGGCGCGGCGGGCGATCGGGGCTTGCGCTACGACGGCCGCGTTGCTGGACGTGTGGCGGCGCGACCTCGACGACCTGCTGCGGGTGGTGTGCCCGGTGCTCGACGCCGGGGCGCGCATGATCGCGGGCGGGCCGGCGTCGTTCCGGCGCTCGCTGGTGGCGCTGGTGGGCGAGGAGGACGCGGCGACGCTGCTGACCGGCTTCCACGACGACGAGGGTCTGGCGAGCCTCGGACCGCTGATCGGCCTCTCCCGGCTCAAGTCGGGCGCCCTCGACCGCGACACCTTCGCCGAGACCTGGGGCCACCGGTGCACGAACGAGTTCGAACTCTCCGCCCCGCGCCCCGCCGAGGACCCGTCCTGGATCTCCCGGCAGCTCGAGTCCCTGACCGGCCCCGACGCCCTGCTGACCCGCCAGGCCTCGGCGAGGTCGGCCGCGTGGGACCGCCTCAAAGCCGCCCACCCCGGCGAAGCGGCGCGCGTCCGCAAGCGCCTCGACCGCATCGGCGAGGGCGCGCGTGCCCGGGAACAGGCCCGATCCGAGATGGTGCGGGCGTTCTGGGTGCTGCGGGAGTTCGTGCTGCGCGCGGGCGAGCTCACGTCGTCCGGCGACGACCTCTTCTTCCTGCCGATCGACGACGTGCTGCGCGTGCTGGCCGGCGAGACCTCACTGCTGGACCGCGTCCCCGCCCAGCGCCAGGCCTACGAGCGCTACCGGGCCCTGCCCCCGTACCCGGCGCTGATCCGCGGCCGCTTCGACCCGGAGTCGTGGGCGGCGAACCCGGACCGCCGCGCCGACCTCCACGACGCGACCGCCGACGTCCCGATGCCGTCCGACGTCACGGGTTTCCCGGGCTCGGCGGGCGTGGTCGAGGGGGTCGCACGGGTGCTGACCCGCGTCGAGGACGGCGAGGCGTTGCGGCAGGGCGAGATCCTCGTGACCACGGTGACGAACATCGGCTGGACCCCGCTCTTCCCCCGTGCCGCCGCGGTGGTGACGGACGTGGGCGCGCCCCTGTCGCACGCGGCGATCGTCGCACGGGAGCTGGGCATCCCTGCGGTCGTGGGCTGTGGGAACGCCACGACCCGGATCGCCACCGGAGACGTCGTGAGGGTGGACGGCACGCGCGGGACGGTGCGGAAGGTGCGCTGAACCCACCACCCGTCCGCTGCCGAGTGGTGGGTTCAGCGCACCGAGGTCAGTTGTGCACGGCCACGCCGCGCATGGAGACCAGCTGCCGCCGCATGCGTTCCCGCACCAGGTCGATCACCTCGGTCACCGTGTCGCCCTCCGCGTACGCCTGCACCTCGACCCACTTCAGGTCGAGCCGCGCGTGTGCGTGGATCACGGACTTGTCCGAGGTCAGGTTGACCCACGCGAAGTCGACGCGGTCCGGCGCGTACCGGTCCAGCGAACCGATCCGCGCGGACGCGTAGTCCCTGGCCTGCTCGGGAATGGCCTCCGCGAGCGAGACCTGGATGTAGTCCATCGACACCTGCCTCCTCATGGCCGCGCGGCACCGCCCCGCGGCAGTTCGACGATACGAATCCGATCGCAACGCCGAACCAGGCGTTGGTCCCGACAGAACAGGGTCTTTCTGTCTGAAGTGATAGTGGGACCAGGTGACCTAGGGATGTGACTGGGATCAAGTCTTTGGCACCAAAGAGGAAACTCGCTCGTCGAGCTGCTCCTCCGTGGGCGAGCCGATCAGCAGTTCGACGGAGCCGTCCGCGCCCACGAACGCGAACGTCGGCTGCGCGGTGACGCCGAACCGCTTCCACACCGAGCCGTCGAGGTCGGCGAGGTGCGGGAAGCTGCTCATCCCGTGGTCCGCCACGAACTTCTTCATCGCGTCGAGCTGGTCCTCGGCCGCGACGCCGACGAACTGGACCTTCTCGTGCCGCTTGGCGAGTGCCTCCACCGTCTCGGCCTCGGCGTTGCACGACGGGCACCACGGCGTCCAGAACCACAGCACGGCGGGCTGGCCGGCGAGCTTGTCGCCGCGGAACTCGGCCCCGTCCAACGTCTTCGCGGTGAACTGGAACTTCTCCGGCGTCGGCGCCTGCTCCGCGCAGCCGGCGAGCAGCAGGATCCCCAATAGCAGTCCGAGGATGCGCATTCGGCCCCTCACCTCCCGTCAGGACGTACGGCCTTGCGCCTCCTCCGGTTCAGCCACCACGCACCGATGACGACCAACGCCACCACGAACGGCCACGGCCCCAGCGCCGTGACGAACCGCACGAGCGCCCCCTGCAGCCGTCCCGCGCCCAGCACGACGGGGTCGATGGCGCTGCCACCGGCCAGGAACAACCGCAGCTCGTAGACGCCGTAGTAGGTCACGTACGCGCCAACGACGAGCAGCACCACACCGCCGATGCGACCGACGTGTGGCAGCAGGCGACGAACGTGCGGCGCGAGTGCGGAACCCGCCACGGCCAGCACGGTCACGACGAGCCCCATACCCAGCGCATAGGCCAGGAACGCGAACACGCCCGTCTGCAGCGATGCACCCACCACGGCGATGAACGGGCCGATCGCGCACGAGAGAGAGGCGATGGCGAACGCGATGCCGTAGCCGTACATGGACCACAGGCCGCGCGGCGCGGCGGACAGCTTCGGCAGCCGGACGTAGAGGTCCTTGCCCAGCAGCAGGAGCACGCCCACGACGAGCATCACCAGCCCGATCACGACCGTCACGAACGGCAGGTAGCGCTTCAGCGTCGCGGCCACCGGGCTGACCAGAATTCCGAATGCGCCGAAGAAAGTGACGAATCCGGCTGTCATCACCAAACCGGACATAAAGGCGCGCGCCGGGGAGTCGCGGGCCACCAGCGCCAAATAGGCGGGCAGCATCGCGAAACCGCACGGGTTGACCGTGGCCACCATTCCCGCGAGAACCGCTAGTGCGAGCTCGTTCACCCGGCAGAGGCTAGAGTCGAACCGTGCCGATCGAACAGTGGCTCGAAGCCATTCCACCTCTGCTCGTGTACGCCATCGTCGGCCTGGTGATCGGCTTCGAGTCGCTCGGCATCCCGTTGCCCGGCGAGATCGTGCTGGTCACGGCCTCGCTGCTGGCGTCGCAGCACGACGAGCTGAGCCCGTTGTGGATCGGCGTGTGGGCGAGCGCGGGCGCCATCATCGGCGACAACTTCGGGTACCTCATCGGGCGGCGCGGCGGGCCGCGGCTCTTTGCCTGGATGGGCCGGAAATTCCCGAAGCACTTCGGCGAAACGCAGCTCGACCACGCCCGGAAGGTGTTCCAGAAACGCGGCGCGTGGGCTGTGTTCTTCGGCCGGTTCGTGGCTCTGCTGCGCATTCTCGCCGGGCCGCTGGCCGGGTCGATGCACATGCCGTACGGCCGGTTCCTCGTCGCGAACGCGCTGGGTGGCGTCGTGTGGGCGGGCGGCACGGCGGCGGCCGTCTACTACCTCGGGGTCGTCGCGGAGAAATGGCTGAAGGGCTTTTCCTACGCCGGTCTCGCGATCGCGGTGGTGTTCGGCGTCGCCGGTGTCTTCATCGTGAAAAAGCGCCTCGCCAAAGCCGCCGAAAAGGCCGAGCAAGAAGCTGCGGAAGAGGTCACGACCGCGTAGTCCAGGCGGCGATCTGGGCGCGCGACCGCACGCCCAGCACCGTCTTGAGGTCGCGGACGTCCGCCTCCACGGTCCGCAGCGACACGTGCAGGTCGTCCGCGATCTGCTTGTTGGTCAGGCCTTCCGCGACCATCGCCGCGACGCGCAGCAGCCGTTCGTCGCGCCACGACAGCGCGGTCTCCTCGGGTTCGGCCTGCGGGCGCGGCGCCGCGACGGACACGCCCGGCAACGCGAACTGCCGCACCGACTCCAGCATCGTGAGGTCGGGTTCGAGCAACGACCGCGTCTGCAGGTTCGCCGCGAGGTCGGCCTCGATCGTGCCCGGCATCAGCGCGAACTGGTGCAGCGCCACCTTCTCCTCGCCGGTCAGCAGCTGGTAGGCGCGGTCGAACGCCGCGTGCAGCGACCGGTGGTGTGCCGGGGCGTCGCGCGGGGCGTGCGTGAGGACGGCGAACCTGTCGTCCATCCGGCCCGCGATCTCCTCCAGCGTCAGCACGCGCACCAGCCGTGCCGCGAGCTCGAGCGCCAGCGGCAGCCGGTCGAGCCGCTCGCACACGAAGTCGAGCAGCGCGGACTTCTCGTCGAACTCGCTGTCGAGCGCCGTCGCCCGGTCTCCGAACAACCGCTTGGACTCGTGCCGGCTCAACGGTTTCAGCCGGTACTGCTGCTCCCCCGGCACGGCCAGCGGCGAATGGCTCGTGGCCAGCACGCGCAACGACGGATGCCGTGCGATCAGAGCGGCGCAGTCGTCTGCGACGCCCTCACACCCGTCCAGCACCAGCAACGCGGGTTCGGCGTCGAGCAGGTCCGGCACCCGGCCGGCGTCCGAGAGCTCGACGAACAGCACGTTCTGCCGGTGCGCGACCACCTCGTGCACGAGCCGGGACTTGCCGACGCCCGGCGGTCCCGTCACGGTAACGATCCTGTTGCGCGCCAGCAGTTTCGTGAGATCGGCCAGCTCCGCTGCGCGGCCGACGAACGAGTCGAGCCGCTGGGACGTGGGCACGACGTCGCGGGCGCGACGCCGATAGGCGCGCTGCCGGCACGCGCCGGAGCAGTACTTGCCGGGAGCGGTCAGCGCCGTTCCGCAGTCCTCGCAGGTCACCGCGCCCTCGCCGTCCGCGCCGCGAGCTGGGTGCGGGACGTGAGCCCCAGCCGCGACAGCATCTGGGTCACGTGCGACCGCACGGTCCCCGCCGAGATCCCGAGCCGCGCCGCGATCTCCGTGTTGGTCAGCCCGTCCGCCACCAGGTCCGCGATCTCCCGTTGCCGCGCGGTCAGCGGTTCGTCCTGCCGTCCCGCGCTGACGAACGCCATCAGCCCGGCGTGATCGAGCCGCTCCCCCAGTTGCCGGGCGTGCGTGGCCCGGCGCGGACCGGCCGACGTCACCGCGAGTTCGCGCGCGTCCGCCACCATCCGGTTCCACGGTTCTTCCTGCCGTGAACCACGTTTTCTGCGCGCGACGTCGGCGGCGGTGAGCAGCACGACCGCACGGTCGGCATCACCGCGATGAGCCGCCACGACGCCGAATCCTTCCAGCACACCGGCTTCGGAGACGGCCCCGGGAGCTCCCACGCGCAACGCGATCGCGAAGTGGTGCTCGGCCTGGTCGACGTCGCCGGACGCCAGCGCGATCACCCCCGCGGTGTGCCGCGAGGCCATCAGGTGGAAGGTGTCCAGGACACCGAACGACAGCGATTCCAGCGTCGCCGCGAGCGCGCCCGGCAGGTCGTTCAGGCGCATCAGCAGCCACGCGTGGTTGTTGAGGAACGTCATCAACAAAGCAGGATTGTTCATCGCGCGTGCGGCCGCCACCGATCGTTCGTTGGCCACGCGCGCACCGGCGAGGTCGGCGTTCAACCCCCGTGCGTAGCCCAGCGCGTTCCACGCACGGGCGTCCCACGACGGTTCGCTCGTTGCCGGGTGCGCGACCAACGCCTCGGCGAACCGCAACGCGGTCACCTCGTTGCCCGTGCGGCCTGCGAGCCAGGCAGCACGGAAGAGCAGCAACTCGGCGTGCGACGTCAACGGCCCGTGCGTCAACGTGGAGCACGCCAAGTGCATCGCCTCGCTGTACGAACCCTGCACGTACCAGACGTGCGCAACGCCGGCGACGAGCCACGTGTGCCGCGGATCGGTGTGCGGGAGGCGTCCGATCACGTGCAGCAGCTGGTGTTCCTGGCTGAGCAGCCAGGCGTTCATCTCGCTCGTGACGACGGGCGCGGCCGAGACGGCCTGGATCGTCTCGGTGAGGTGCGTGACGAGCCGTTCGAACGCCCGCTCCGCCTCGCCGTGCTCCTCCAGCCGTGCCAGGCCGAACAGCCGGATCGACTCCAGCATCCGGAACCGCGCGCTCGACGACGACGGCGACCGCACGACCAATGACTTGGCGCGCAACGATCCCATCACCGCGACGACGTCCGCGGGCACACCGCACACCGCGGCGGCCAGGCCGAGGTCGAAGTCGCCGATCAACGCCGACAGCCCGCGCAACGCCGACCGCTCGTCCGGGGTCAGCAGTTCGTAGCTCCACCGGATCACCGCGTCGAGCGTGCGGTGCCGCGCGGGCACGTCGGTGCGAGCCGCCGCGAGCTCGATCGCCAACGGCAGATGGTCGCGCACGGAGTCAGCGAGCTCCGGCGCGCCGCCGCACTCGACGAACAACTGCCGGGCGTCCGCAGGCGGCAGCGGGCCGAGCTCGACGCACATCTCGCCCGCGAGGTCGAGGGGCTCACGGCTCGTCACGAGCACACGCAGCCGTGGGCACTCGGCCAGCACCTCGGCCACAGCGGCGGCGGCCTCGTCGATGAGGTGCTCGCAGTTGTCCAGCACCAACACGCGATGGTCGGCCAACGCGCGCACGACCGCCTCGTGCAACGACGAGCCCGGCTCCTCCCACACGTTCAACGCGAACGCGATCACGTGCCACAGCAGGTCCGGCCGGTGCACGGGCTCCAGCTCGACCACGGCGTCACCGAGCCGCAGCTCGGCCGCCAGCCGCGACTTGCCCGCGCCCCCAGGCCCGGTGAGCGTCACCAGCCGGTGCTTGCGCAACAGCCGGCGCACGGTCGTCAACTCCCGGTCCCGCCCCACCAGGCGGGTCCGCGAGTGCGCCGACGACCACATGCGCGCGATTCTAGAAGCGAATGCAAAAAGAAGAAATGTCGCTCAACAATTGCAGTACCACTCCCGAAACCGGCGTGAACTGCACGGATACCGGTCCGCGCCGGGAGGGAACCGGTCACCGGCTGAGACGCCGACTTCCTCACCCTCCGTCGACCCGCCTCCAGATTCCGGTCCGCATCCCGGTCCGGGGCTCCGCGACCGGGAACCCGCACAAGCCCACGAGCACACGCGCGAAGCACCCCGATCGAACGCGAACTCCCACAACACCCAACGACTTCGCGCACCCGTGACCGATATTTCGCAGTTGTACAAAGCTGAGCGTTATTCGCTTCCCTGACCGGTCCAACAGACACACCTTGTGGCGCCACGATTACGCGCGGTATGGTCTAGACCTTCAATCGCCGCCGCGATGTAACGGGAGTACGCACACATCAAGGCAAAGGAAGTCACATGAAGATTGGACGCAGGGTTACGGCCGCCATGGCCGGCGTTCTCGCTGCACCGTTGATCGTCGTGGCACTCCCCAGCGGCACGGCGTTCGCGCACGGCTACGTGAACTCCCCGCCCAGCCGCCAGGCCCAGTGCGCCGCGGGCACCGTCGCCTGCGGCAACATCAAGTACGAACCGCAGTCGGTCGAGGGCCCGAAGGGCCTGCAGAGCTGCCACGCCAACCTGTCGCAGTTCGCCGACCTGAGCGACGAGAGCAAGAAGTGGAACGTCGCCAAGACCGGGACCAAGGTGAAGTTCAACTGGACGTTCACCGCCCGTCACAAGACGCGTGACTACGACTACTACGTCGACGGCCGCAAGGTCGCGACCATCGACGGCAAGAACCAGATGCCGGGCTCCGTCGTCAGCCACGAGGTCACCGTCGGCGCCGGCCGCCACAAGGTCCTGGCGGTGTGGAACATCGCCGACACCGCGATGGCGTTCTACTCCTGCATCGACGTCCAGGCGAGCTGATCACTCCCGCGTGAGGCCCCCTTCCTCTCACGCGACCCTCGCAGGACCCCGGCCGCCGGGGTGAACACTCCGGCGGCCTCTGTCCTGCTGCCCGACACCGAGGAAGGGGGCACCCCTGTCATGCCCTCTTCTCCGGTCGGCCTGCGACGCGGGCTCGTTCCCGACTTGCGACACCGAACTGCTCGGTGACCGCGGGCCGCCCTTGTGGCCACCGACGTCCACGAGGGCCGGCTCACCGCACGCAGGAGGCAGGGCGTGCACGACTCGGGCGGCCGAGAGCTCACCGCGCCGTGGTCTTGAAGGCAGGGCGGGCACGCGACCACGACCTGCACCCGGTGAGGCTGCGCAAGGCTTGGCAGGCAGGCACATCCGACAGCCGACGTGTGCTGCTCGTCCACCAGGGCCTCAGGCGACGAAGGCTTCGCCACCGCACGCCACGTACAGCGCGGCCGGCATCCCTCGCCGCACCGCCAAGAAGGCCCACCGCAAGGCCGATCAAGCCCCGCCCGCGGCCTCCTTCCTCTCCCGCAGCACCTCGTCGACGTCGAACGGCATCAGCGTCAAAGGCGGACCAGACAACGGTTTCCGCAGCGCGTCCAGAATCCGGGCGTTCATCTCACCGAGGATCGCGCGCGCCTCGTCCTCGGTCCGAGCGGCAAGCGCACGAGCCCGTGCGGTCTCAGCCTCCTTGCGCAGCACTAGAGAAGGGGGCAATCCCGCGGCACCCTCCTCCTCGCGCACCTTCCTCTTGATCCACCAGTCCTCTTCGAGCGCGCGGCCGGCGTCCGGGAGCGGTTTGCCGGCGCTGGGGAGGCCGTCGAACTCTCCTCGCTCCTGGGCCTCGCGGATCTGCCTGTCGATCCACGACTCGAAGTCCATGCCGGGCGGCTTTCGCTGGGTCACGGGGAGAACCTCCTCACTGCGGCGTCGATCGCCTCGCGGAACGCGGGACTGCCCTTGTGGCCGCTGTCGTCGACGAGGGTCAGTTCGGCGTCCGGCCAGGCCTGGGCCAGCGCGTAGGCCGTGTCGGCCGGGCAGCTCAGGTCGCGCCTGCCGTGGATGATCGCGCCGGGGATGCCCGCCAGCTTTCCGGCGCCACCGAGCAGGTCCTCCACGAAGCCGCCGTGCGCGTAGTAGTGCGCGATGATCCGGACGAGCGCGATCACGTCGTCGGACGGGCGGCCGGAGAACACGTCGGCCTGGCCGAAGTTCTCCAGCGACAGCACCGTGTCCTCCCAGCGGCACCACTCGGCCGCCGCCTGCTCGCGCACCGAACGGTCGGGGCTCTCCATCAGGTCCGCGTAGGCACGCACCACGTCGGGGGCGTCGCCGGCGTGCGCGCTGAACCTGGCCCACGCCTCCGGGAAGAAGCGCGACACACCGGAGTACAGCCAGTCGATCTCGCGCCGGGACGACAGGGTCAGGGCGATCAGGATCAGCTCCGAGACGCGCTCAGGATGCCGTTGCGCGTAGGCGACGGACAGCGTCGTGCCCCAGGAACCCCCGTACAGCAACCACTTCTCGATGCCGAGGTGCTCCCGCAGATTCTCCATGTCCGCGATCAGCGACTCGGTCGTGTTGGCGCTCATGGGCACGGCCGGGTCGCTCGCGTGCGGGGTGCTCTGGCCGCAGCCGCGCTGGTGGAAGATCACGATGCGGAACTTCGCCGGGTCCAGCGACTTGCGGGCGCCCTTCGAGGGGCTGCCCGGGCCGCCGTGCACGAACACGGCAGGCTTGCCGCCGGGGTTGCCGACGGTCTCCCAGTAGACGAGGTCGCCGTCGCCGACGTCGAGCATGCCGTGGTCGTAGGGCTCCATGAAACCGAGCGTACCGAGCTACACCGACAAGATCCTCCACGTCAGGCCGGCGTCGTCCGAGCGGTACACCTCGGCGAACTCGGCACCCGGCCCGCCCCGCACGAGCGTCGCGTGGCGGGCGTCCGAGAACGCCAGGTCCTCGAAGGCCGGTCCCCCGAGCACCAGAGGCGTGTCCCACTTCGACGAGTCCGCGCTGTGGTGCACGAACGACCAGTCACGTCCGGTCGCGGCCACCAAGGCCCCCGAAGAAGACACCGCGAAACCCGTCGTGATGCCCTCACGCGGCGGCACGCCGACGGTCTTGAACGGCCCGCCGTCGGACACGCGCAGTTCCTTGGACATGTTCCCGAACCCGGGATCGAAGCTGCACAACGCATAACGCGAGGCGTCGACCGTGCCGAGCCGTGTGGCGGCGAACTGATCGCACGGCGCGGTCTCCGCAGCCCAGCCCGAAGCGGACCGGACCCAGTACCGGTTCTCCTCACCGAACCGCGCCAGCGACACCTGGCCCGCGGCGATCTCCCCGCGGGCCTGGCCGGGGATCTCCACACCCGGCACCGCCTGCCACGCCCCGAACCACAGCGAGCGCTGGTACAACCGCGACGAGGTGCCGTCGTAGATCACCGCGAGGAACCCGGCGTCGTCGAACCCCAGCGCACCGACGGTGCCCTTGATCCCCGAGGCCTCCCACCGCGTCCCGCCGGTGGAGGTGACGAACAACTGCGAGCCGTCGGTCACCATCCCGGCGGCGTCGTTCGCGAACAGCACGCGCAACCGGTCGGTCTCCGGCACGGACAACGCCGGTGTCTTCACCCGAGTCCACGAAGACCCGCCGTCGAGCGTGCGGACGAGCTGCGGGCAGTTCGCGTTCTGGCACACCGTGTCCAGCCCCAGCACGAAGCCCCGGTCAGCGGACGTCCACGACGTCGAAGCGGACACGACCGAAGTGCTCGCATGAGCAACGGAAGCGGTCAATCCGGTCAACAACAACGAAACAGCAAGCACAGCAATGCGTTTCCCCCACATCGCCTTCTCCCCTCAAGAGGCTGGTTCCCACTCAACACCTCTCGAGCGCGCGGCGGCAACGACCCACAACGCCACCAAAACCCCGGCACCGCCCGCGAGCACCAGCAGCAGCTGCGGCCCCAGCACGTCGATGAGCAGACCACCGGCGACGTACGAAACAGCCGCCGCCACACCGATTCCGCCGTAGAAGTTGCCGAACACCCTGCCCGTCCGGTCAGCGGGCACCAGCCGCTGGATCAGGGTGCTGTGCGCGACGTCCATCGCCGCGATCCCCAGCCCCCGCACGGCCTGCAGCGCGAACGCCGACGCGACGCCCCACGCCAGGCCGGTGAACAGGTTGCCGGCACTGCTGATCACGAACCCCACCACGAGCAACGTCACCATGCTCAGCCCGGCGGACCCGCGCGCCAGCAACGCGTACCCGAGCAGCAGCCCGACGCCGACCGCGCCGAGCACGAGCCCGGCCATGCTCTCCGACTCCCCGAACACGCCCATCGTCAGCTGCAGCACCGCGACGTCGTCGATCGCCGTGCACGCCACGACCCCGCAGAACCCGAGGAACACGATCCGCAACGCCCGGTTGCGCCAGATCTCCCCGACCCCGGCCTTCACGTCGGTGAACACCGTCTCCCCCGGCTCCGACGCCACCACGAGCTTCGGCAGGCGCAGCAACAACAACGCCGACAACACGAACGAAACCGCGTCCACCGCCAACACACCGCGAACACCGAGCAACGGCAGCAGCAAGGCGGCCAGGAACGGCCCGATGACGTCCGCGCTGTTGGATCCCAGCCCCAGCGCGGTGTTCGCCTGCGCGAGGTCCTTCGGCTCCACCAGGCTCGGCACGGCCGCCCGCGACGCCGGGATGAAGACCTGCCCGATCACCGCCCGCACCCCGACCAGCACCAGCAGGACGGGCAACGGCGGCAACGTGAACGCGATGACCGCCAGCAGCACTCCCTGCGCGACCTCGCACACGATCATCACGGTCCGCCGGTCGAACCGGTCACTGATGACCCCGGTCAGCGGACTGAGCAACGCCGGCGCGAAGTCCCCCACGAGCAGCAGCGCCGCGACGGCGATCGCCTTCCCCAGCACGGTCTGCACGTGCACCATCAGCGTGACGAGACTGAGCGCGTCCCCCACAACGGAAACGACCCGTGCGGTGCTGAGCACGCGCAACGGGCCGTTCGTCTTCAGAAGCGTCAGCACATGGCTACTTTGCCAACACCTGGTCCAGCTGGTCAGCCAATTTGTTCATGATCCCGGCGTAGGAGGAGTAGCTCAGCGGCGCGACCGCGTTCCACTCCACGAACCGGCCGGCCTGCACGGCGGGCAGCCCCTGGAAGACCGGGTGGCCCTCCTTCATCTGCTCCGGGCTCAGCACGTGCTGGCGGGTGTCCCACATGATCACGTGCTCTTTGTACGTGCCGGAGTTCTCCCACGAGAGCGACTGGAAGTAGCCGCCGCCCTCGGTGTCGGGCTTGTCCGGCGTGAGCAGCGGCAGGCCCAGCTCCTTGACGTACCAGTCCAGGTCGGGGTTGCGGGCGGGCACGGCGACGTAGAAGAGCTTCGGGTCCGCGCCGATCACCTGGATCTTCTGCCCGGCGTCCGTCATCTTCTTGCCGATGGCCTTCAACCGCTCGGAGGCCTTGGTGAACGCCTCCTCGTCGGCCTTCACCTTCGCCGAGTCGACGTCCGCGCCGAGCGACTTCGCGAGCTCCTTGAAGCGCTTGATGCCGTCCGGCAGCTGGATCTTCGACTGGCCGATGCCGACGGTCGGGGCGACCTTGGTGACCTTCTCCTCGAACTCGGCGGTGAGGTGCCAGAGCCCGGAGACCTCGGGGTAGTAGCCCGCGACGACCAGGTCGGCGTTCAGCGCGGCGAACTTCTCGAAGTCGATCTCACCGTAGCCGGGGCCGGTCACGTCGGTGACCTGGCTCGGGTCGATGCTGCCCGCCTCCGGGTCGGTCGTGCCGTCCGCGCGCTTGAGCGGGCCGAAGGTGCCCACGACGTTGATGCCGTAGTCCTTGAGGGCGCCCGCGGCGGACACCTGCGCGACGACGCGCTCCGGGCGCTTCTCCGCGGTGACCTCCTTGCCGCGGTCGTCCTTGAACGACCACTGGCCACCCGCTTGCTCCGTGGGAGCGTTTCCACCGCACCCGGCCACTAGGCCGAGCAGCAGAACCGCGGCGACTGTCCTGCGCAATCTGTCCACCTCCTGAGTTTAGGCTTGCCTAACTTAACAGGCGAATCTGCGCTTTCAGACATTGCGGTAGATTGGTCACCGTGCGAAATCGATCGACGACAGGGCGTGGCCGATTCCTGGCCCTCGCTCTCCTGTTGATCGCGGTGTTCGCACTCCACCCGGCGTGCCCGCCGGAGCCCGCGCACCACGGCGCGTTCGTGCCTGGCATCTCCGGCGAGCTGTGTCACCACGGCGAGCGCCACCAGGCGTCCCCCGCCCCGACGGCGCAGGCCGCCGTGCAGGTCAGCGCCCTGTCGTTCACCACTCCGGACGCGGAACCGGCCGAACGGCCCTCAGCCAGATCGCGCTCGTGCCCGGCACTGCTCGACCACGGCG
This sequence comes from Lentzea sp. NPDC058450, assembly GCF_042721395.1. Lineage (NCBI taxonomy): Bacteria > Bacillati > Actinomycetota > Actinomycetes > Pseudonocardiales > Pseudonocardiaceae > Lentzea > Lentzea sp. NPDC058450. The sequence continues at coordinate 169,326 of NZ_JBHXLO010000009.1, read as the reverse complement.
CCTCAGGGCGTTCGCTCCTGCTCGACCTCGGAATCTCCCGGACGTAGGCCGGCCCCAGCCCCCTACACCCTTTTCTCGCACCACCTTTCTCCGAGGGATTTCCCATGTCTGTCCCAGTGCTGGACCGAAGCACGCCCGTGCTCTGGATCGACGAGCTCTCCCGCACGTCGAACGCCGGTTTCTTCGCGAAGCTGGAGAGCGCCAACCCCGGCGGCGGGATGAAGGACCGCGCCGCCCTGCACATGGTCAGGTGCGCGCTCGAACGTGGTGACCTCACGCCCGGCGGCCACATCGTCGAGTCGACCAGCGGCACGCTCGGGCTCGGCCTCGCGCTCGCCGGCATCGTGCACGGCATCCCGGTCACACTCGTCACCGATCCCGGGCTGGAGCCGATCATCGCGCGGATGCTGCGCGCGTACGGCGCGACCGTGGAGGTGGTCGACCGTCCACATCCGACCGGAGGCTGGCAGGAGGCGCGGCGGCAGCGGGTCGCGGCGCTGCTGGAGAGCCTGCCCGGCGCGTACTGCCCCGACCAGTACAACAACCCCGACAACGTGGCGGGCTACGCGCCGCTGGCCCACGAGCTCGCCGACCAGCTCGGACACGTCGACGTGCTGGTCTGCGCTGTGGGCACCGGCGGGCACAGCGCGGGCGTGTCCTCGGTGCTGCGACAGCACTTCCCGGCGTTGCGGCTGGTCGGCGTCGACACGATCGGCTCGACGATCTTCGGCCAGCCCGCCAGGACCCGGCTCATGCGCGGGCTCGGGTCGAGCATCTTCCCGCGCAACGTCGACTACCCGGCGTTCGCCGAGGCGCACTGGGTGAACCCTGGCGAGGCCGTGTGGGCGTGCCGGACGCTGGCCGCGCGGCACTACGCGAGCGGCGGCTGGAGCGTGGGCGCCGTGGCGCTGGTGGCGTCCTGGGTGGCGCGGACCTCACCGCCCGGAACGCGGATCGCCGCGGTGTTCCCGGACGGGCCGCAGCGGTACTTCGACACGGTGTTCAACGACGAGTTCTGCGCCGCGAACGGGCTGCTGGACGTCGTTCCGGCGGCCGATCCGCTGGTGATCGAGGCGCCGGGCGAGCGCGAGGTGCTGTCGTGGACGCGGTGCGCCTCCGTGGTGGACCCGGTGGCGGTGACGGCGTGATCGCGAAGTTCCGCTCGTTCGACCGCAGCGTGCAGTTGTTGCTGCTCAACCAGTTCAGCATCAACGTGGGCTTCTACATGCTGATGCCGTACCTCGCCGCGCACCTGTCGGTAACGCTGGCGCTGGCCGGGTGGGCCGTCGGGTTGATCCTGGGGGTGCGGAACTTCGCGCAGCAGGGCATGTTCCTGATCGGCGGCACGCTCGCCGATCGGTTGGGGTACAACCCCTTGATCGTGGCCGGGTGTGCGTTGCGCACGGGCGGGTTCGCGTTGCTCGGGCTCGTGGACGGGGTGCCGGCGCTGGTGATCGCGTCGGCGGCGACCGGGTTCGCCGGGGCGTTGTTCAACCCGGCCGTGCGCGCGTACGTGGCAGCCGACGCCGGACCGCGGCGGGTGGAGGCGTTCGCGTTGTTCAACGTCTTCTACCAGACCGGGATCCTGGTCGGGCCGTTGCTCGGGCTCGCGCTGACCACTGTGGACTTCCGGTTGACGTGCCTGGTGGCGGCGCTGGTGTTCCTGGTGCTGACGGTGCTGCAGTGGCGGTCGCTGCCCGCGCGGGCCGGGTCGTCGTCCGGCGGTTCGGTGCTCGCGGACTGGCGGCTGGTGTTCGCCAACCGGGGGTTCGTGCTGTTCGCGCTCGCGATGACCGGGTCGTACGTGCTGTCGTTCCAGGTGTACCTGGCGCTGCCGCTGGCCGCGGGCTCGACCGCGCTGACGGCCGTGTTGTTCGCGGTGTCGGGGGTGCTGGCGATCGCCGGGCAGCTGCGGGTGACGGCGTGGGCGCGGGACCGCCTCGGTCCTGATCGGGCGCTGGTGGCCGGGATGGCGTTGCTGGGACTGGCCTTCCTGCCCGCCGGGTTCGGGTGGGCCGGGCTGGTGCTGTGCGCGGCACTGCTCGCGCTGGGCACGATGGTGGTGTTCCCGTTCGAAATGGACAAGATCGTCTCGTTGTCCGGCGACCGGCTCGTGGCGACGCACTATGGGCTCTACAACACCGTGGTGGGCGTCGGAATCCTGCTCGGCAACCTGCTGACCGGGGTCGGGTTCGACGCGGCTGCGCGCGCGGGCGTGCCGTGGGCGCCGTGGCTGGTCCTTGTCTGTATGGGACTCGGATGTGCGTGGGCGCTGAAAATCTTGGTGGCGCGTGTCGATTCGGGGCCCGTCCCTTCGACGTCTGGGTAGAAGGCAGTTTCCGGATCGGAGGGTCGCCATGATCGCCACGCTCATCGCCACACTGGTCGAGGAGGACCACGCGGAGGACGACGGCGTCCTGGCGCCCGACGACCGGCTGACCTGCCACGTGCACGGGAGGTGGATCCACCAGTGTGTGTCGTCGCCCGTGCACGTCAACCCGGTCACGCGGCACCGCTGGTGCCGTGGCTGCGACTCACCGCTGGTCGTCGTGGTCGACGAGCTCGTCGGTGACGTCGCGATGCGCTGTCCCCGTTGTGGGTGCGGGGGCAGCGCGGCCACGGCCCGGCTGATCGCCGCGTGCCGTGCCTCGATCGAGGCACATCGGGCCGCCTGATCGGGTGAGTTCGCCCGTTTTGCGTTGTTTGAGTGGGTTAGGTTGCTCTGCGTGTCCCTTTCTTCACGCATCGCAACTGTTCTGGCCGCCACCGCGGGGGTCGCGCTCGTGACCGCGACGCCCGCGCTCGCCGACGAACTGGTGGACGTCGAGGTCGACGCTCCCCCGGTCGTCGTCGAAGGACCGCTCGTCGAGTTCGACTGAACCCCCGATCGGGTTAGTCCGTACGCCTCCTCAGAAGCCGATTCCGACTTTTGAGGAGGCCGCGTGCCCGGCCGTGCTGCAAGGACCACCGCCCTGGCCGCCGTGATCGCCGCGACGGTGGTGTCGATGCCCTCGGCACACGCGCAACCCGCCGAGGACGCGTTGAAGGTCTACAACGACCTCACGCGCGAGGCCGAGAAGCTCAGCCAGGACCACCTCAAGGCGCAGAGCGACCTCCAGCACGCGAACTCGATCGTGGCCGCCGCGACCGACGCCGAGAAGAAGGCGCTCGCGGACTCCGAGCAGTTCCGCGGCCAGGTCGACGTGCTGACCGAGGCGTCGTTCGAGGGCGCGCGGTTCAACAACCTCTCGGCGCTGCTCACGTCGACGTCCCAGCAGGACTTCCTGGCGCGGATGCAGGCGATGAACATCCTCGCGTCCGACCAGAACGAGGCCGTCGCGCGGCTGGACGCGGCGCTGACCACGGCCCAGAAGGCGCGCACGGACGCGACGACCGCCGCCGGTGCCGCCGAGAAGTTCGCCGCGGACGTGTCGACCCGCAAGGTCGCGATGGACGCGCAGGTGTCGACCGCCCGCTCGAAGTACCAGTCGCTGACCAGGCCGCAGCAGCAGACGCTGGCGAGCACCGGTCCGAAGGTGACGGTGAACGCGCCCGCCGGTGCGGCGGGCGCGGCGCTGAACTTCGCCATGGCCCAGCAGGGCAAGCCGTACGTCTTCGGCTCGAACGGTCCCGACTCGTGGGACTGCTCGTCGCTCATGCAGAAGGCCTACGCCTCGGCGGGCGTGTCGATCCCCCGCGTCACCTACGACCAGGCGAAGATCGGCCGCGCGGTGGGTCGCGGCGAGGTCGCCCCGGGCGATCTCGTCATCTACTACGCAGGTCAGTCCCACGTCGCGATGGTCGTGGACGGCACTCGCGCGGTCCACGCCTCCACCGAGGGCGTGCCGGTGAAGGTGGCGAACATCGACTCCATCGGACCCATTTCGGTGATTCGACGGGTAGTCGGGTGACGCTTCTCTCCTACCCCGCGATATGGCGACGTAGACGACTGTGAGAGCGTGCGGGCCAGCAAGGTGCCGGCCCCCGGTGCTGGACGAAGGCAAGGTCATTCCGTAACCTGTCCGAGACCTTCGGCCCAGCAGTTAACCCACTCGGGGCACACGCCAAGGTTGTCGCCTCACGCGGAGTAGTTCTCGCGGAGCGGCCGCCAGGAAAAAGGAGGACCCGCGACGTGGTGTCGCAACCCTCACGCCGCATCGTGCGTGGAGCTCTCGTAGCGACGGCAGCAGTCGTCGCGGCAGCACTCCCGACGGCGCCGGCCACCGCTCAGCCCAACGCCGCGGACGCGCTCAAGAAGTACAACGAGCTGCAGGAGCAGGCGTCCAAGCTCAACCAGGACCACCTCAAGGCCCAGGACGACCTGAAGGCCAAGCAGGGCGAACTGGACAAGGCCAAGGGTGACCTGGCCACCGCGCAGCAGGCAGAAGAGGCCCTGCGCGGACAGGTGGACCTCCTCACCGAGGCCACGAACTCCGGCGCGAACTTCAGCCAGATCTCCGCGCTGCTGGTGAGCGACTCGCAGCAGGACTTCCTCAACCGCATGTCGGCCATCAACATCCTCGCGGCCGACAACGCCGAGGCGCTGCAGAAGCTCACCGACGCCGTCAACGCCGCCGACTCGGCGACGAAGACCGCGAACGACGCCACCGAGGCGTCGAAGAAGATCGTCGCCGAGATGGACCAGAAGAAGGCGGAGCTCGACAAGCAGCTCGCCGACGCCAAGAAGGTCTACGACGGCTTCAGCGCGGCCACGCGCAACCAGCTCGCCGCGGCCGGCGACATGTCGAACATCTCGGTGCCGGCGGGCGCCGCGGGCGCGGCCCTGCAGTTCGCGCTCAACCAGCGCGGCAAGCCGTACGTCTACGGCTCGAACGGTCCGAACTCCTGGGACTGCTCGTCGCTGATCCAGGCCGCGTACCGCTCGGCGGGCGTGACCATCGGCCGCACCAGCTACGCGCAGGCGGCGGCCGGTCGTTCGGTCAGCCGCAGCGACGTCAGGGCCGGCGACATCATCGTGTACTACTCCAGCCAGTCGCACGTCGCGATGGCGGTCGACGGCATCCGCGCCGTGCACGCGTCCACCGAGGGCGTGCCGGTGAAGATCGCCGACATCGACTCGATCGGCCCGATCTCGGTCATCCGCCGCATCGAGGGCTGACGCTTCTGCTCCGGGGAACGCCCCTTGCCTTCGGGCAGGGGGCGTTCTTCTTTCACTCCCTCGGGTGCACGTTCCGTTGTGGACGCGCGGAGTTCGTGCGCCTTGACTAGGTTCCGCTTCGGGCGCCGCCGGATCGGGCGGTGGTGATCGTCTGAAGTGGAGCTTTTTGTGGACACCTTGCAAGCCGGGCAGGAACTCACCCGCGGCCAGCAGCTGACCAGCGCCAACGGCTACCAGCTGACCCTGCAGTCCGACGGGAACCTGGTCCTCTCGGAGAACACCGGCACGGTGTGGGCCAGCGGCACCGACGGCAAGGGCGCCGTGCGCGCGTCGTTCCAGGACGACGGCAACTTCGTCCTCTACACCGACGGCAACGACGCCGTGTGGTCCACCGGCACCCAGGGCAACTCGGGCGCGCACCTCGTCCTGCAGAACGACCGCAACCTGGTCGTCGTCGGCGGCGACGGCAGCGCGAAGTGGGCCACCAACACCAACACCGACTCGCCGCAGGCCACCCCGGAAGCCGAAGCCCCGGCCCCGGTCGTCGAGGAGGCCCCGGCAGCTCCGGCCGCCCCCGCCGTGCAGACCTACGAGGTCGCGGGCGGTGACTCGCTGTGGGCGATCGCCGAGCGCTTCTACGGCGACGGCAACCGCTACATGGAGATCGCGAACGCCAACGGCATCGCGAACCCGGACCTCATCCACCCCGGTCAGGTCCTGACCATCCCGTGATCCAGCTGTTCCGACAGCACGGGCCGGGTCTCCCCACGTTGGGAGACCCGGCCCGTTTGCTTTGCCTCAGCTGGGCAGGTCCTGGCGCGCGATGGCGAACGCCGGGTTGCCCTCCTCGTCCTGGCGCACGTCGAGCACCTTGTCCTCGAGGTACTGCGCCGCGCCGGGCTCCATGATGACCTTGGCCCCGGCGTCGGCGGTCACCACCTGGTCGCCGTCTGCGGCCTCGCTGAGCGACAGCTCCAGGGCTGCCTGGCTGTTCTGTTCGGCGGTCAAGGCGAAGCGCAGGCCGACATCGTCGTTGGCGGCGGCTGACTGTGACGTGAGCTCGTTGATGACCTCGGCGGCCATCGGCGTCACTTCGAGCATGTCGGCCCCTTCATCAGGAAACAGATCGTCAGTGGGTGCCCGCCCAGCCGGGTTTCAACCACCGCTCACCGAACTCGCACTCGCCCGAGGTGATCGAGGAGGCGGGCACGCAGAGTGTTCGCGCTGGTCAGGGGCATGAAATGGGCGCCGGAAGGCCGTCGCTCGAATGACGCAAGATCCAGTCGAAAGTTCCAGCGCACCGGCCGACACGCCTGCCGACTGCTCGCGCGGGTGGTGGCGGCGCACCTTCGCCGCGTGGTGAGTCGCCAGGTGGTGGATCGCCGCGCGAAAGGGCGGCGAGGGGTGGCCTACCCGCAGGCTCGCCCAGCAGTCTCCCCGCGGCCCGGCGAACCCGCGCCCCCTCACGCCACCCGGTGCGCCTGCCGCGACACCTCGTTCCGCACGTGCCCGCAGGCCGAGCACACCCGCTGCACCGGGATCAGATCCGCCACCAGCCGCCACGAGTCGGCGAACGACGGCACCTCCTGCCCCGGCGCGAGCAGGCTGTCCAGCACCTCCTGCCGCCGGCGGCCCTTCTCCCGGCTGCGCTCGACGGGGTCGCGGCGGTGTGCGAGCGCGCGGGTCTCCGCCCGCGCCTGCCGGCCCTCGGCGCTCAGACCGGCACCGCGGCGCGGCGCGTTCAGGGCGGCGTTGCGGCGGTTGACCCGGTACCACTGGCCCAGGGTGATGCCCGGCAGCGGCGCGTCGGCCAGGCCGGAGCCGTCCGCCGTCCAGGCGCGCAGGCGGGCGCGCAGGAACTCGTGCGCCACCTGTGCGCGCGAACGGGGGCGGCCCTGGCGGGTGCCGTCCGGCCTGGTGTCGATGGCCACCAGGAGGGAGTCGACGTTCCACTTCGCGAGGAACCACGGTTCCAGGACTCGGCGGATCCAGCGTCGGTCGGCATCCGGCCAGGAGGCTCGGTCGCACAGGGACTCGACTGCCACGTCCACGTCTGCGTTGGTGGACGGCACCACGCGGCCTGGCCAGCGGCTGGGTTCGATCTGCATCGGGTACTGACCTCCTCAAGCTCGCACACGAACACCTGTTCGACATGCTGCCACGGGGGTCTGACAAAAAATGAACCTCCTGGCGCTGACCAGGCAAAACTCACCCGTTCAGCACAACGGCACGGGTCACCCGGACGTCGCGCGCCAAACGACCAACACCCCGCTAACCTGCGGAAATGAGCCACCACGAGCCGCACGACGAGGTCACCGGCGATCGGATGAACTGGCTTCGCGCGGGGGTGCTGGGGGCCAACGACGGCATCGTGTCGACCGCCAGCCTGGTGGTCGGCGTGGCCGGGGCGACGACGGACCGCACGCAGATCCTCGTCGCCGGGCTGGCGGGCCTGTTCGCGGGCGCGATGTCCATGGCGAGCGGCGAGTACGTGTCCGTCAGCAGCCAGAGGGACGCCGAACGCGCGCTGCTCGCCCAGGAACGTGAAGAGCTGAAAAACACCCCCGACGAAGAACTCGATGAGCTCAGGGAGATCTACGAGAGCAAGGGCCTCGACGAGCAGACCGCGAAACAGGTCGCCGAGCAGCTCACGAAGCACGACGCACTGGCCGCGCACGCCGAGGCCGAGCTGCACATCGACCCGGACGAGCTGACGAACCCGTGGGGCGCGGCCATCGCGAGCTTCGTCTCGTTCACGATCGGCGCCCTCCTCCCCCTGGCCGCGGTCATGCTCACCCCGACGAGCCTGCGCGTCCCCGTCACGGTCGCCGCCGCGATCCTGACGCTGGCCCTGACCGGCTTCATCAGCGCGAGGCTCAGCGGCGCGGACAAGCGACGGGCGGTCGTGCGCAACATCGCCGGCGGCCTGATCGCGATGGGCGTGACCTACGCCATCGGCTCTGTCGTCGGCCAAAGCATCGGATGACGCCGGGCGGGGTACTGCGAACCATGACCAGAACGCGGCACGGAAACCGAGACGGAGGCATGATCGACCTATGAGCCTCGGCATCCCGGAGAAGATCACGGCGTTGCTCTTCGACCTCGACGGCGTGCTCACCAGCACCGCCGTGCTGCACCGCCAGGCGTGGCGGCAGACCTTCGAGGCCATGGGCCAGCCGTTCAGCGAGCAGGACTACCTCGCCTACGTCGACGGCAAACCGCGCTACGACGGCGTCCGCAGCTTCCTCACCTCACGCGGCCTCACGCCGCCGGAGGACGAGGTCCGCCGCATCGGCGACCAGAAGAACGACCTGTTCAACGCCATCATCGACGAGCAGGGCATCACGCCGTACCCCGCGTCGGTCACCTACCTCAAGGCCGCCCGCGAAGCGCGGATCCCCATCGGCGTGGTCACCTCCTCCGCCAACGCCATGCGGGTGCTCAAGGCGGGCAACCTCCTCGACTACGTCGACGCGCTGGTGGACGGCAACGTGATCACCGCGTCGAACCTCCAGGGCAAACCCGCGCCGGACTCGTTCATCGAGGGCGCGAGAAGACTCAGGACCAAGCCGGAGAACGCCGCCGTCTACGAGGACGCGCTGGCGGGCGTGCAGGCCGGACGCGACGGCGGCTTCGGGTTCGTCGTCGGCGTCGACCGCGGTCACCAGAGGGACGCGCTGACGGCCCACGGCGCGACGATCGTCGTGGACGAGCTCGACGAGCTGCTGTCATGAGCTACGCCGTCGAACCGTGGCAGCTGCGCTGGCAGGGCCTGTCGGTGGACCACCTGCACCAGACCGAGTCGACGTTCGCGCTGGCCAACGGCCACATCGGCTTCCGAGGCACCCTCGACGAGGGCGAACCGCGCGGGCTGCCCGGCACGTACCTCAACGGCTTCTACGAGGAGCACCAGCTGCCGTACGGCGAGGGCGGCTACGGCTACCCCGAGGCGGGACAGACCGTCGTCAACGTCACCGACGGCAAGATCATCCGCCTGCTGGTCGAGGACGAGCCGCTGGACATGCGCTACGGCAACGCCATCGAGCACGAACGCACGCTCGACTTCCGCACCGGCACGCTCCGCCGCAGGACGGTCTGGGAGTCGCCGACGGGACGACGCGTGACCGTGCGCAGCGAACGGCTCGTGTCGTTCACACAGCGCGCTGTCGCCGCGATCCGGTACGAGGTGGAGCCGGAGGACGACCTCCAGCTCGTCGTCCAGTCGGACCTGCTGGCCAACGAACCGACCAGGAGCCGCAGCAACGACCCCCGCGTCGCCGCCGCCCTGGACTCCCCGCTGGTCAACGACTTCACGATGGCCGGGAAGTCCCGCGCGGTCCTGTGCCACCACACCAAGGTGTCGGGGCTGCGCATGGCCGCCGCGATGGACCACGAGGTCGCGGTCACCCGCTCGGAGAACGAGCTGCACGACGAGCCGCGCACGGAGATCCACGCCGAGGACGACCTCGCGCGCTTCACCGTCGCGGTCGACGTGCCCGCGGGCGGGTGCCTGAAGCTCACCAAGTACCTGGCCTACGGCTGGTCGGGGCAGCGGTCGACGCCGGCGCTGCGGGCCCAGGTCGAGGCGGCGCTCGCCGGTGCGTGCCAGACCGGCTGGGACGGGCTGCTCGCCGAGCAGAAGGCGTTCCTGGACGACTTCTGGGAGGTCGCCGACATCGAGATCGAGGGCGACGACGAGCTCCAGCAGGCGATCCGGTTCGCTCTCTTCCACATCCTGCAGGCAGGTGCGCGCGGCGAGTCCAGGGCCATCCCCGGCAAGGGCCTCACCGGTCCCGGCTACGACGGCCACGCGTTCTGGGACACCGAGATGTTCGTCCTGCCGGTGCTCACCTACACCGTGCCGGACGCCGCCCGCGACGCGCTGCGCTGGCGCCACGCCACGCTGGACAAGGCCCGTGAACGCGCGAAGGTGCTGGGGCTCAAGGGATCCGCGTTCCCGTGGCGGTCGATCAACGGCGCCGAGTGCAGCGCGTACTGGCCGGCGGGCACGGCCGCGTTCCACGTCTCCGGTGACGTCGCCTACGCCACGCAGCAGTACCTGAACGCCACCAACGACAAGGACTTCGACCGCGACGAAGCCACCGAGATCCTCGTGGAGACCGCACGGCTGTGGGTGTCGTTGGGGCACCACGACCCGCACGACGGTTTCCGCATCGACGGCGTGACGGGCCCGGACGAGTACTCGGCGATCGTCGACAACAACGTCTACACGAACCTCATCGCGCAGCAGAACCTGTGGGCTGCCGCCGACGCTGCCGAACGAAATCCTTGTGACGCAACGGAAGAGGAGATCGCGACGTGGCGCAGGGCCGCCGACGCGATGTCCGTGCCGTACGACGAGATGCTCCAGGTGCATCCGCAGGCGGACAACTTCACCAAGCACGCCGAGTGGGACTTCGAGAACACACCGGAGGAGAAGTACCCGCTGCTGCTGCACTTCCCGTACTTCGACCTGTACCGCAAACAGGTCGTGAAGCAGGCAGACCTCGTGCTGGCGATGCACGTCCGTGGCGATGCGTTCTCCGACGACGAGAAGGCACGCAACTTCGCCTACTACGAGGCACGCACGGTGCGTGACTCGTCGTTGTCCGCCGGCACGCAGGCGGTGCTGGCGGCCGAGGTCGGGCACCTCGGCCTGGCGTACGACTACCTGGTCGAGGCCGCGTTCACCGACCTGCACGACCTGCACGACAACGTGAACAACGGCCTGCACATGGCGTCGCTGGCGGGTGCGTGGACGGCGCTGGTGGCGGGGTTCGGCGGCATGCGCGACCACGGCGGCGAGCTGACGTTCGCGCCGCGGCTGCCGGACGCGCTGACCCGCTTCTCGTTCCGGATGTCGTTCCAGGGCACCAGGATCGCCGTCGACGTGTGCGCGACCGAGGCCACCTACCGGATCGTGGACGGCACCGAGCTGTCCACGAGGCACCACGGCGAGGCGATCACGATCACGGCGGACGCCCCGGTGACCGTGCCGATCCCGAAGGCCCCCGACCTCGAACGGCCGAAGGGACCGTTCGGGCGGGAGCCGCGCAGGCGCTAGCCGAGCCGGGAGACCTGGTAGTGCGCTATCAGGTCTCCCCGGACCAGCACGCTCAGATAAAGCGTGAGCGTCGGCCGGTCGACGAACGAGAAATCGACTTTCGAATAGCCGAGAACCAGATCCTCGGCCATTTCACGGGTTTCCAGGATCTCGTACTCCACCGTCATTCCGGCGGGCTGAGAATCATAGTAGGCAGCCACTGCGGCTCTGCCCACCCCGTACGGTTTGAGGCCCTGGAAAAGGGCGTCCTCGGTGAAGTTCGCGGCCACGGCCTCGGGATCGTGCGCGGCGATTCCGGCCTTCCAGCGATCCAGAACGTCTTCGAGGGCCATGGTCAGTGCCCCGCGCTCTGGCCGCCGTCGACGTGCAGGATCTCGCCGGTGACGAAGCCCGCCTGCTCCAGGAACGTGATCGCGTCGACCACCTCGGAGATCTCGCCGATCCGGCCCACGGGGTGCAGCGCGGCGAGCGCCTCGTGCGTCTCCGGGGCGTGCATCGGCGTGCGGACGATGCCGAGCGCGACGGTGTTGAAGCGAATGCCGCGGGCCGCGTACTCGATGGCCAGCGACTTCGTGACGGCGTTCAGACCGCCCTTGGTCAGCGACGCGAGCGCGGACGGCACGGCGGACAGCGCGTGCTCGACCAGCGTCGTCGACACGCTCACGACGTGCCCGGGCCCGGTCATGGCACCGACGGCGGCGCGGGTGATGTCGAAGAACCCGGTCAGGTTCGTGCCGGTGACGGCGGCGTAGTCCTCGTCGGTGTACTCGGTGAACGGCTTGGCGACGAAGACGCCGGCGTTGTTCACGAGCGAGTCGACCCGGCCGAACCGGCGCAGGGTCTCCTCGACGACCCGCGCGCCCTCCCCGGTCTGCGAGAGATCGGCGCGAACCGCCAGCACCTCGGGGTCGTCGGAGTCCTGAACGGAACGCGACACCGCGACGACCGAATAACCGAGCTTGCGATAGGCGGGAACGAGCGCCTCACCGATTCCCTGCGACGCACCCGTGACGATGACGACCTTGCTGGACATTTCCTGCTCACTTTCTCGGAGGAGAAGCAACTGACAGCCACAACCGCCCGCGAACCCGATTGATTTCGCGGAATTGCGACCCGTTTCCTCCCTCGTGAGAGGCTCAGCCTCCCACGATCGCGTCAGCGGCCGCGACGACGTCCTCGCGCTCCTCGTCCTCGCGCCGCACCAGCGACCACGTCCACAGCGGCTCGGGCTCGACCACAGGCCGTGCCACCAGGTCCGGCGGCAACGGCGTGGTCTGCCCCTTGGGCGAGTTGAGCACGGGCGTCGTGCACACCCGCACGTGGTCGAAGAACGCGGGCCCGGTGATCGCGCCGTTGTGGATGCGCCGCACCGCGCAGCCGGTGTCGCGCGAGAACTCCTCGGCGTAGTCGTTCCAGGACTGCCACGACGTCACGTCGTCGTCCACCAGCACCGCGATGTCCGCGGCCCGCACCGGACTCGCGTCCGACCCGACCGCCACCGCGTACAGCCGATCAACGCCCAGCGGCCGCGCCGTCAACCCGAGTCGCGCCGCGTCTGCCTCGCGGATCCAGCACACGGCCAGGTCCAGACTCCCGTCCGCCACCCGCGCCGCCTGCTGGTGCGACGGCACGACCCACGCGTCGACGTAGAGCTGCGCGACCCCTGCCACCCGTGCCGTGAGGTCCGGCGGCAGCCAGTTGACGTACCCGATCCGCACCGGCCGCGACCCGGCGAGCTGCCGAGCGTGCCGCCGCACCTCGTCGGCCCGCTCCAGCAACGCCCGCACCTCGGGCACCAGCGCGGCCCCGGCGGACGTGAGCGCCACGGTCCGCCGGTCGCGGGCGAACAGGGCCACGCCGAGGTCGCGTTCGAGCGCCTTGATCTGCTGCGACAACGACGGCCCCGCGATCAGCAGCCGAGCCGCCGCCCGGCCGAAGTGGAGCTCGTCCGCGACGGCGAGGAAGTACCTGAGTTGACGCAGTTCCACGCTCCGCATCTTAGGAGGCTGAGCCTCCCACGCAGGAGCAAGCCGGTCGTGGCACGCCCGCCGGGGCTCGCCGCACGATGGACGCCATGAGAGAGTTCCTGGTCGAGATCACCACCTCGTTCCCCGGCCTCACCGAGTCCGAAGTGGACTCACTGCGCGCCGCGGAAGCCTTGCGGGCCGCGGAACTCGCGACATCCGGCAACCTCGTCCGCCTGTGGCGCCCGACCGGCGAGAAGCGCAGCGTCGGCATCTGGAGCGCGACCGACGAGGACGACCTGCGGGCCGCCGTGCTCGGCTCGCTCCCGTTCCGCCCGTACATGACCGCGATCGCCGTCACCGCCCTGGACCCGCACCCGAACGACCCGGGCAGGTGAGCGTCCGCGCCGCCGCGGCCCTGGCGGCGGGCATGGGCATCGGTCGCTTCGTCTACACCCCGATCCTGCCTTTGATGACGGCGCAAGCCGGCCTGTCGACCTCTGCCGCCGCATCCCTGGCCACCGCCAACTACCTCGGCTACTTCGTCGGCGCACTCGCCACGATCGTGCGCGCCCCATCACGCGCCGCGAACCGTGTGGCTCTCGTGCTGCTCGTGACAACGCTCGCCGGAATGCCACTCACGCACTCGATGGCCGCGTGGTTCGGGCTTCGGCTGGTCGCGGGGATGGCGAGCGCGGTGGTGTTCGTGGCGGCCGTGAACGCGCGGCCGGGGTGGGGCATGAGCGGCGTCGGGGTGGGGATCGCGCTGTCCGGGCTGGTGGTGCTGGGGTTCGGGCAGTGGCAGGCCGCCTGGTGGGCGGCGGCGGGGGTGGCGGGGTTGGTCAGCGTCGCGGCGTGGGGGCTGCGGCCGGCAGCGCCAGAGCCGCCCGCGGCGCTGAACGTGCCAGACCTACCGCGGCGGGCGTTCGGGCGCCTCTTCGCCGCCTACACCCTCGAAGGCGTCGGCTACATCATCGCGGCCACCTTCCTCGTCGCCGCCATCAGCGGCCCGCTGGGCACCGGCGCGTGGGTCCTCGTGGGCCTCGCGGCCGCCCTCTCCCCCGTGCTCATCAAGCCACGCCGCCGCACCCTCTCCGCGGCACTGGCCGTCCAGGCCGTGGGCATCGCCCTGCCGGCGCTCATACCGGGGTCCGCCCTCCCAGCCACGCTCCTCTTCGGCGGCACCTTCATCGGCATCGCCGCGACGGCCCTGAACCAGGGCGCCGAACTGGGCGTCGCCAACGCCGCCGCCGTCCTCACCGCGGGCCAGATCATCGGCCCGCTCCTCGTCACCCCACTGCTCGCGAACGGCTACGACCAGGCGCTCCTCCTGACTGCCGCCACAGTCGCGGCGGCAGCCCTCACAGCTCCAGCACGACCTTCACGTCACCCGGCCGCGTCTCGAACGCCTCCGCGAACGACTCCAGCGGAACCCGCCGGGTGATCAACGCCGACAACCAGTCCAGATCCGCCCGGTCCAGCACTGCGGACGCCTCCCGGTAGTGGCGCGGGTTCGAGTTGACCGTGCCGAACACGATTCCGTTGCGCAGCACCAGGTCCCGGTTGATCTGCCCGATGTCGGCCGGCAGCACCTCGGTGGACGGCACGCCGGTCAGGCACACCAGGTCCCGTCCCAGCACCGAGGCGACCAGCGACGGCGCACCGGTCGCCTCGATCACGACCGGGATGTCGGGCAGCGACCGGTGGTAGGTGGCGCCCAGCGAGGACACCAGAGCGGGCTTCGGTCCGTCGGAGGCCACGTCGAACACGTGCACGTCCAGGCCTCGTTGCACCCCGATCAACGCCGCCAGCAGCCCGATAGGTCCCGCCCCGGTCACCAGCACCGACTCGAACGGGTACAGGGCCAGCTGGTCCAGCCGTTCCCACGCCTTCACGACCACGGACGTGGGCTCGACGAGCACACCTGCCGAGGAGCTGACAGCGACGGCGTACTCGGCGGGCACGGTCCAGAGCGTCGCGGCGTAGCCGTCCAGGCCGGTGATGCCGCGCTCGGTGTACTGGCCGTTGCGGCACATGTCGAACTCGCCGCGCGCGCACGCCACGCACGGCACCGGGTCCGGTCTGCGGACCACGCCCGCCACCAGCGAGCCGGGCTCGAAGCCCGGGCCGCTGATCACCCGTCCGAGCGACTCGTGGCCGATCACCAGCCGCCCGCCGACGCCGAACTCGCCGCGCACCATCTCGCGGTCGGTCCCGCAGATGCCGACCGCGACCCCGGCGACCAGCAACTCCCCTGGTCCGGGCACCGGATCGGGCAGTTCCTCCAGGGACAGGGCTCCGGCCCGGGCAAGATCGACCATCAGTGCGCGCATGAAGACCATTCTTGACACATCAACAGCGGACCGCCGACCATGAGAGCGCTCTCACGACCCTGTCTCAGTGAGGAGATAAGTCGATGCGCAAGCTCCTGCTGCTCGCGACATCGGCCCTACTAGGGCTGACAACGATGTCTGCACCGGTCCAGGCGGCTCCGCCGAGCCAGCTTCCACTCACCGTCACGAACAACTCCGGGCGCGGTGACGCGGTCCACCTCTACATCACCGGGATCATGAACGGCCGGCTCGGCTACCTGAACGGCAACGGCCAGTTCACCCCGTGGACCGGCGGCGCGATCCCGCCGGTGCCCGCGCCGGACTTCTCGATCCCCGGCCCGGGCAACGGCGCCAGCAAGACGGTGAACATCCCGCTCAACTTCGCGGGCGGCCGCATCTACATGGCCTTCCGCGACAAGCTCAAGTTCAGCCTCGTGCCGAACGGGCTCGTGCAGCCCGCGCCGTGGGCGGGCGGCGACCCGAACCGCGACATCCTGTTCGACTGGAGCGAGTTCAGCTACGACGGCGGCGGTCTGTGGCTGAACAGCTCCCAGGTGGACATGTTCGCGGTCCCGCACGCTGTCGAGGCCACCTCGCAGTCCGGCGTCACCAAGAAGGCGGGCCAGCTCGTCGCGAACGGGCGGAACCGGATTTTCGACGCGCACCGCACGCTCGGCGGTGACTGGGCGAAGCTCGCCTACAGCCGGGCCGACGGCACGCGGCTGCGCGTGCTGAACCCGAGCAAGGGTCTCGACGCAGGCCTGTTCTCCAGCTCCTACTTCCAGTCCTACGTCAACAGCGTCTGGTCGACGTACCAGAACACGCCGCTGACCGTCGTGCCGTTCCAGGCGGAGCCGAACCGCAAGTTCACCGGCCGCGTCAGCGGTGGCGTCATGCGGTTCACGAACACGGCGGGCCAGCAGGTCGCGGAGTTCCAGCAGCCGTCCACCCGGGACGTGCTCAACTGCGACGGACGGCTCGCGGCGCCTAACAACGAGCTCGGCGCGATCTCGCGGTCGCTGTGCGCGTCGCTCAACCGCTCCACGCTCGGCTTCATCCACACGGCGCCGACGTACAACGCGAGTGAGTTCTACACCCGTGCGACGACCAACCACTTCTCGAAGATCGTGCACGCCAACATGGTCGACGGACGCGCCTACGGGTTCGCCTTCGACGACGTCGGCGGCTTCGAGTCACTTGTCCACGAACCGAACCCGCGTTCCGCAAAGATCACGCTGACCGGATTTTAAACCGAAGCAATCTTGATTTTGATCGACTTTCACTCCACTGTGTGAGACGCCGTCGCCGCGGCTCTCACACAGTGGAGTCGTTGTGTGCGTACGGGTCCTGCTGGTCGAAGACGACGAGCGAATCCGGCAGGCGTTGAGCCTCGCCTTGTCCGACGAGGGTTTCTCGGTGGACGAGGCGTGTTCGGGCGAAGAAGCGTTGCACCGTTTGGGGACGGAGTCGTTCGACGTGGTGCTGGTCGACCTCACGCTGCCCGGCGTGGACGGTCTGGAGGTGGTCAGAACCCTGCGCAAGCGCGGCGACCTGCCCATCATCGTGGTCACGGCACGCACGGACGCGCGGGACGTGATCGCCGGACTGGAGGCGGGAGCGGACGACTACGTCACGAAACCTTTGATGGCCAGCGTTCTCGCCGCGCGCATCCGCGCGTTGTTGAGACGGCGCGGGCCGGGTCGCGAGGCGGTCCGGATAGGAGATCTGGAAATCCGTCCGCAGGAAGGACTCGTGCACCGTGCGGGCGAACGCGTTCATCTCACCAGGACGGAATTCCGGCTGTTGCTGGAACTCGCTGGTGCGGGCGGCCGCATCGTCACGAGGGAACAGTTGCTGCAAAAGGTGTGGGGATACGACTACTTCGGCGACACCCGTCTGCTGGACGTGCACATAAGAAGGTTGCGCCGCAAGATCGAGGCCAATCCCGACGATCCCGACCTGCTGCTCACCGTGCGCGGCACCGGGTACCGGATCCGCTCGTGAGGGGCACGCGGCGCACCCGCGTCACGCTGTCGTTCAGCCTCGGCCTGCTGGTCGTGACGGGCGTGCTGGCGTTCGCGACCTGGCACCTCGCCTCCGGGTACATGATGCGGCAACGGGAAGCGAGCGCGACCCGGCAGGCCGAGGTCAACGTCCGGCTGGTCGAACGGTCGCTGGCGTCACCGGGGCTGGGCGAGCTGCTGACCGGGCTCACCACCGGGCCCGACTCGTCGATCCTGGTGATGAGGCCGGAAGGACTGGTGTCGGCGGGCCGCCGGGTCGAGCCGTCCCAGCTGCCCGCGCACCTCGTCGAGCACCCGCCCGGCCGGGAGCGGGTCACCGTGGACGGGCTGCCGATGCTCGCCGTCGCCCAACCGGTGGCGGGCGGCTCCGTCTACGTCGAGCTGTTCGGGTTGCAGCAGCTCAACAGCGTGTTCGCGTGCCTGATCGCGGTGCTGATCGCCGTCACGGTCGGCGCGGCCCTGCTGGGCGCCGCGCTGGGGTCGTGGGCCTCGCGGCGGTCGCTGGCGGCGAAGTTCGACTCGATGGCGCGCGAACTGGAGCAGAGGGCGTTGCGGGAGGCCAGGTTCGCCTCGGACGTCTCGCACGAGCTACGCTCGCCGCTCACCACCATGGTCAACGCGGGCGCGGTGCTGCGGCGCCGGCGGGAGCACCTGCCGGGCACCGCCGGCACCGCGCTGGAGCTGCTGACCTCGGAGGTCGACAGGTTCGCGCGGATGGTGGTGGACCTGCTGGAGATCTCGCGCGCCGACCAGACCGACGACCCGCCGCCGGAGGAGATCGCACTGGACGCGTTGGTGCGCAACGTGATCGCGACCCGCTCCACACCCGTGCCGGTGGAGCTGGAGGCCGCCGTCGTGCTGGGCGACCGGAGGCGCCTGGACCGGGTGCTGACGAACCTGCTCGACAACGCCGAACGGCACGCGGGCGGCGCGGTCCTGGTGGCGCTGCGGGTCGCGGGCACGTCCGTGCGGCTGGAGGTCGAGGACGCCGGGCCCGGGGTGCCCGCGCGGTTGCGGGAGGAGATCTTCGAACGGTTCGCGCGCGGCGTCATGGCGGGCAGCCGGGGTGACGACACCGGCAGCGGGCTGGGGCTCGCGCTGGTCCGCGAGCACGTCAACCGGCTGGGCGGCCAGGTGTGGGTGGAGGACCGCTCACCACGGGGTGCGCGGTTCGTCGTGGAAATGGTCTTACGGAGTTCTGACGGCTGGCCGTCTCGCGGCGCCGGGCGTGCGTGACGGCCCTACGGTCGGTTCATGCGAGTACTGATCACCGGCGGGGCCGGGTTCATCGGGTCGCACGTCGCGGACGAGCTGACCTCCCAGGGCCACGACTGCGTGGTGCTCGACGCGTTGCTGCCCGAGGCCCACGGCGCCGTTCCGCTGCTGGAGCACGAACTCGTCGTCGGCGACGTGACCGACCCGGACGTGCTGCGACCTCTTCTGTCCTCTGTGGACGCCGTGTGCCACCAGGCGGCCATGGTCGGGCACGGCGTCGACCCGTTCGACGCGCCCTCCTACGCGCGGCACAACGACCTGGGCACGGCGGTGCTGCTGGCCGAGATGCACCGGGCCGGGGTGTCGCGGCTGGTCCTGGCGTCTTCGATGGTCGTCTACGGCGAGGGCCGCTATCGGTGCCTCACGCACGGGATCGTGCGCGCCGAACGCACGGCCGCCGACGTGGCGAACGGAATGTACGAGCCGCGGTGCTTCTGCGGTGACTTCGTGGTGTCGGAACTGGTGCCCGAGGACGCGCCGCTGGAGCCGCGCAGCACTTACGCCGCCACGAAACTCGCGCAGGAGCACCTGGCGGTGGCGTGGGCGCGGCAGACCGGCGGGAGCGTGTGGGCGTTGCGCTACCACAACGTCTACGGGCCGCGGATGCCGCGCGACACCCCGTACGCGGGGGTGGCCTCGATCTTCCGGTCCGCCCTGCAGAACGGGGTCGCACCGCGGGTGATGGAGGACGGGCGGCAGCGGCGGGACTTCGTGCACGTCACGGACGTGGCGCGGGCCAACGCGCTGGCGCTCGCGTCGCCCCGGCCGGGTTTCGAGGCCGTGAACGTCTGCTCCGGCACCCCGCACACGATCGGCGACCTGGCGTTCGCGCTGGCCGACGCGTGTGGCGGGCCGGCGCCGGAGATCGTGGGCGGGGCACGGGCCGGGGACGTCCGGCACGTCGTCGCGTCTCCGGCGAAGGCGCTGGAGGTGCTGGGGTTCGAGGCTCAGGTCGGGTTCGAGGACGGGGTGCGGGAGTTCGCCTTCTCCGCGCAACGGGAGCCGGTCACCAGTTCGTGAGCACGAGGTGGTTCACCGCCAGGGCCGTGACGGCCTGGGCGGTGAGCCACCTCTTGTGGTGGTCCAGCTTGGCCGTGCCGACGAGCAGCCAGGCCGCGAACGGCAGCCAGATGCGTTCGGTCTCGGCCTTGCTGAGGCCCGACAGGTCGGCCGCGAGGATCGCGAGGCCGGCCGCGAGGATCCACTTGTCCTTGCGCAGGCCCTTGATCCCGGCCGGGCCGAGGACGAGCGCGAGCGCCGCCAGGTTCGCCCACACCCAGTACCAGTACGGCCTGGTGTCGCCGATGCCCTGGTAGTAGCGGAGTTTGACGAGCTCGTAGCCGTCGAGCCACCAGAACCCGCCGATCGCGAACGCCCCCACGACGGCGAGCACGCCCGCGAGGGCCCAGCCGATCTTCTTGAAGTCCTTGCCGAGGGCGACGAGGGCGAGCGGGGCCAGCAGCACCAGTCCGTACGACAGGAACAGGCACCAGCCGAGCACCACGCCGCCGAGCACAGGCCACCGCGTCAGCAGGTAGATGCCGACCGCCACCACGCCCAGGAACATGCCGTCCGCGGACGCGCCCACCCAGACCGCGCCGGGGAACAGCACGAGGAACGGCAGCACGGCGTTGTTGTTCACTGCCTTGGGGATCGCGACGACGGCGAGCGAACCGACCAGGACGCAGAACAACGACGCCGCCGCTCCGCCGCCGAGCCCGATGCGGTCGAGCAGCGTGAACGTGAGCAGCGCGCCCGGCGGGTGACCGGAGACGTGCGTCGTCCACGAGTCGGGCTGGAAGTCGGGGATGCGCGCGGCGAACCCCCTGAGCATCGCCGGGATGTCGGTGATTCCCGGCACCTCGTGCAGGTACTCGTCCTCGGTGGTGAGCCTGGTGACGAACCGGCCCCAGCCGTCGATCATGGCCAGTGAGAAGGTGAACGCCACCGAGGCCGCGTACGCGATCGGCAGCGCGAACCTGTGCTGGGCCAGCTCAGGTCCCTTGGCCACGACGAGGAACGCGATCAGGATCGCCGCGGGCGTGCCGGGGCCGACGTGCGGCTGCCAGTCGCCGAACAGCGGTGCCGCGGCGGCGAACAGGACTCCGGGATCGTTGACGTTGACGACGACCCCGGTGATGATGGCGGCAGCGACGAGCAGGCCTGCGATGACTAGACGCACCGCGCCCAACCTAGGGGGTCCGGGTGGCCGTCGCAGAGCTCGCAAGACAACCGTAAGAACTCTTTCGTGCGTCACAATTCCGTAAGCACCACAACACTTTCCCGTGGTCCAAGGTGGACCCATGGATGTCGTGTTGCCCTGCCTGGACGAGGCCGCCGCACTGCCCGCGGTCCTCGCCTCCCTGCCTCCCGGCCACCGCGCGATCGTGGTGGACAACGGATCTGCCGACGGCTCGCCCGCCGTGGCCGCCGCATGCGGTGCCCTGGTCGTGCACGAAACCCGGCGCGGCTACGGCGCCGCCGTGCACACCGGCCTGCTGGCCGCCACCGCGGACGTGGTGGCGTTCGCCGACGCGGACGGGTCCCTCGACCTGGCCGAACTGCCCGCGATGGCGGCTCTTCTGCACGATGCGGACCTCGTGGTCGGCCGGCGCAGGCCCGTCGACGCCGGTGTCTGGCCCTGGCACGCACGGGCCGGCAACGCCGTGATCGCGTCCTTGTTGCGGCGCCGTGGTTTGGCCGTGCACGACATCGCGCCGCTGCGCGTGTGCCGCCGGGAAGCGTTGCTGGCGCTGGACGTCCAGGACCGCGCCTTCGGCTATCCCCTGGAGCTCCTGGTGCGCGCGGCCGCCGCCGGGTGGCGAGTGGTCGAGGTCGACGTGACCTACCGGGCCCGCGCCGCCGGCACGAAGTCGAAGGTGTCGGGCTCGGTGCGCGGCACGATGCGCGCCGCCCGCGACATGGCGGGGGTGCTGCGATGAGGTTCTGCCTGCTGATCATGGCCAAGTCGCCGATCCCCGGCCAGGTGAAGACGCGCCTGTGCCCGCCGTTGACCCCTGCGGAGGCGGCGGACGTGGCGGCGGCCTCCCTGCTGGACACCCTGTCGGCCGCCCTGGACACGCCGGGTGCCGTGCCGGTGGTGGCGCTGGCGGGGGTGGTGCGGCGCGAGGACGTCCGGGACGCGCTGGCGGAGTGCCTGGTGATCCCGCAGCGGGGTGACACGTTCGCCGAACGGCTGGTGCACGCGCACGCCGACGTGGCGCGGTACCGGATGCCGGTGCTGCAGATCGGCATGGACACGCCGCAGGTGACACCGGAGTTGCTGGAGTCGTGCGGCGAGTTCGGGGAGGCGGCGCTGGGGTTCGCCGAGGACGGCGGGTGGTGGGCGCTCGGGTTGCGGGACCCGCTGCGGGCGTCGGTGCTGCGGGACGTGCCGATGTCGCGGTCCGACACCGGAGTGCGGACGCTGGAGGCGTTGCGGCCGTTGAGGGTGCGGACGCTGCCGACGCTGTCCGATGTGGACACGGTGGAGGACGCGCGGGCGGTGGCGCGGGAGATTCCGGGAAGCAGGTTCGCCGCGGCGCTGCTGCGGACCGGAGCAGCGCGGACGGTGGTGACGTCGTGATGTTCGACCAGGCCCTGCGCGGCCGCCCCAGCTGGCTCGACCTCCCCGGCGTCACCTCGCGCGAGCTCAGCGTCGCCCGGTGGCAGGCCGACGCCGACGACGGCGACGCCGTGCTGCTCGACGCCTGCTCCGGCCCCACCCTCGACGTCGGCTGCGGACCCGGCCGTCTCGTCACCGCCCTGGCGAACAGAGGCATCCACGCGCTCGGCGTCGACGTCTCGCCCGAGGCCGTCCGGCGCACCACGGCGCGGGGCGGGATGGCGATCCGGCGGGACGTGTTCGGTCCGCTGCCCGGCGAAGGGCGGTGGCGGCACGTGCTGCTGGCCGACGGCAACATCGGCATCGGCGGCGATCCGGCGGCGCTGCTGCGGCGCGTCCGGCGGTTGCTCGGGCCCAGCGGAACCGTGGTCGTCGAGGTCGAGGCGCCGGGAACCGGGCTCACGGTCGGGCTGGCGCGGGTGCGGACGGCGGACTCCTGCGGGCAGCGGTTCCCGTGGGCGTGGAGCGACGCCGAGTCGGTCGCGGCCGACGGGTTCTTCCTGCTGTGGCAGGTGGAACGGGCCGGGCGCTGGTTCGCGTGCTGGGAGCGGTTGTGAGACTTCCCGTGTTCAAGGCGCCCGCGCACCACGTCGGCGTGACCAGCCGGGTCGGCACGTGGCTCGGCATCGCGTTCGGGTTGTGCTTCGTCACCGGGCTGATCAGTCACGGCGTGCAGCACGACTGGCCGTGGCCCACCCGCCCGGTCAACCTCTACCGGATCACGCAGGGGGTGCACGTGATCTCCGGCGTGGCGGCGGTTCCGTTGCTGCTGGCCAAGTTGTGGAGCGTGTACCCGAAGCTGTTCGAACGGCCGCTGGTCAAGTCCGTGCCGCACGCGCTGGAGCGCGGGTCGATCTTCGTGCTGCTCGGGGCGTCGTTCTTCGAGCTCGTGACCGGGCTGTTCAACGCGGCGCAGAACTACCCGTGGTCGTTCTACTTCCCGACGGCGCACTACGCGGTGGCGTGGATCGCGATCGGGTCGATGCTCGTCCACATCGCGGTGAAGATCCCCGTGGTCCGGCGGACGCTGGAACCGAGGTCGGAGGAGCGGACCGTGTTGTCGCGCAGGGCTTTCCTGCGGACCACCGCGCTCACGACCGGGGTGGCGGTGGTGGCGACGGCCGGGGTCACGGTGCCGTGGCTGCGCAAGGTGTCGGTACTGGCGTGGCGGTCGGGCAGCACGTTGCCGGTGAACCGGACGGCGGCGGCCGCGAAGATCGTCGTGCCCGACGGCTGGCGGTTGAAGGTCGGCGCCGAGGCCTACTCGCTCCAGGACCTGCGGGCCATGCCGCAGACGACCGTCGAGCTGCCGATCGCGTGCGTCGAGGGGTGGAGCCAGAACGCGACGTGGACCGGGGTGAGGGTGCGGGACCTGGTGAGCGGCGGGGACGTGCGGGTCGAGTCGCTGGAGAAGGACGGGCTGTACCGGGCGACGACGTTGCCGGAGGCGTTCGCACAGGACCCGCTGACCTTGCTGGCGCTCGAACTCGACGGCGAGGAGCTGAGTCCGGACCACGGGTACCCGTGCCGGCTGATCGCCCCGAACCGGCCGGGTGTGTTGCAGACGAAGTGGGTCACGTCGCTGGAGGTCACGGCATGAGCGCGAACACCGGCACGAACCCGGCCGTACTCGGCGCGCGGGTCGCGATCGGCGCGGCGGGCGTGGGGCTGGGGGCGTGGGGCGCCTGGCTGCTGCTCCCCCAGGTCACCCTCGAACTGCTGCTCTGGCTCGGCGGAGGCGTCGTCCTGCACGACTTCCTGATCGCCCCGCTGGTCGGCCTGTCCGGGTTCGTGGTCAAACGCCCGTCCATCGGCGTCGGCCTGGTCACGACCGGAGTGCTCGGCCTCCTCGCGGTCCCGTTGCTGTGGCGCGAGCACAGCGGCCCGGTCAACCCCGGCCTGCACGACCGCGACTACCCCACCGGAGTCGCGGTCGCACTCGGCATCACCTGGGCCGCCGTGGCCCTATACGAGGTCGCGGCGCACCTTCAGCAGCGTCGCCGCGCCCACGAACACCACGACGTACCCGAGGAGGAACACCGCGGCGGTGGTGCCGCTGAGATCGGTCAGCACGCCGGGAGCGCCCTGCCCGCCGACGGCTCCGGCGAGGTTGCCGGCCGAACCACCGGGCAACACCTTGGTGAGGGTCTCGACGGGTCCGAGCAGGGAACCCACGCCCCGCAACAGGTTCTCCGTCACGATCGCCCACATCAGCCCGAGCCCGACGGCCAGCGCGGGGCCCTTGGTGACGACGCCGAGGAACACCCCGAACCCCGTCCACATGGCGGCGATCAGCAGTGACGCGCCCAGCGCCTCGACCGCGTCCCAGCCCGGCAGACTCCAGTCCCAGCCCTCTACCGACGCGATCACCACAGACGCGCTGAGGTTCACCGCGAACGTCAACGCCACCAACAGCACGACGACGACCGCCAACGCGCCCAGGGTGCCCGCCATCGCCGACACCCGGCGCGGACCGGCGGTCAGCGTCGTCTTCCAGGTGCCCCAGCCATAACCGCTGCCGACCGCCAGCGCGGCCAGCACCAGGATGATCGCGCCGCCGAACATCGGCAGGCCGCGCACGACGGCCAGGCCGACGTTCTCCGGCTGCATCGCGCTGATCAGCTGCTGCTGCGACATCGAGCGCGTGTTGGTGCCGCCGTTCAGGGCCAGGTAGTTGAACACGTAGCCGAACGTCAGCGTCATCACCAGCCAGACGCCGATCAGCACCCAGGTCGCCGGCCACTTCCACAGCCTCAGCAGCTCCGCCTTCACGCTGCCCATCACGCCGCTCCCGTCATCTCGAAGAAGACCTCTTCCAACGTCCGGCGCAGCGGCCGGACCTCCTGCACGTCCACGTCGGCGGCCACCAACGTCCGCACGAGCGCGCCCGCGTCCGTCTCACGCACGTGCAGCACGTCGCCGTGCCGCGTGCTGCCCTCGATCAGCACGAGCGCCTTCTCCAGCGGGTCGGCGCGGATCAGCAGCACGGAGTCGCCGCGCAGCTGCTCGACGGTCGACTCGGCCACCAGCTTCCCGGCCGAGATCACGCCCACCCGGTCGCAGATCTCCTCGACCTCGCCGAGCAGGTGGCTCGACAGCAGCACCGTCTGGCCCTGCGCGGCCAGCGCCCGCACCAGGTCGCGCATGTCGGCCATGCCCGCCGGGTCGAGGCCGTTGGTCGGCTCGTCGAGGATCAACAGCTCCGGCTGGCCGAGCAGGGCCGCGGCGACGCCGAGCCGTTGCTTCATGCCGAGCGAGTAGCGGCGGAACTTCTCCCCCGCCGCGCCTGTCAGGTCGACCTGCTTCAGCGCCGCCTCGACCTCCGACGGCCGCACGCCCCTGCGGTGGGCGTGCACGCGCAGGTTGTCGCGCCCGGACAGGTACGGGTAGAAACCGGGTCCCTCGATCAGCGACCCGACCTTGAGCAACGCTCTGGGCGTGCCCGGCGCCTCGCCCAGCACGCGGGCAGATCCGCTGGTCGGCTTCACGAGCCCCAGCAGCATGCGGATCGTGGTCGTCTTGCCCGCGCCGTTGGGGCCGAGGAACCCGTAGACCTCGCCCCGCCGCACGGACAGACTGACCTCGTCCACCACGGCGCGGTCGCCGTAGCGCTTCGTCAGCTTCTCCGTCGTCACGATCATGCGGACAACACTGGCCGCCGGCGAACCCGAAAGCGTCCGCTCCGGAGCGTCATGAAGATACGCACATCTGCGTACGCGCCCGGTCGTATGGTCAGGGCCATGCGGATCAAATGGCAGGACATCGCCCTCACGGTGGTCCTGCTCGTCTTCGGCCTCGGCGGCACGCGGTTCGCGGCCCGGTTGCAGGGCGCCGAGCAGCTCGACGTCCTCGGCTACCTGCTGATCACGGTGGCCGCGGCAGGCCTGCTGTTCCGCTCGGCGCGTCCGCTGTGGACGGTCGGGTTCACGACCGTCGCCATCGCCGTCTACCTGGCGCAGGGCTACCCGTTCGGCCCGATCCTGATGAGCGGCGTCGCGGCCATGTACGCGGTGGCGGTGTACGCGCGCATCGAACTGGCCGCGGGCAGCGCGCTCGTCTACGCACTGGCGATCCTGCCGTGGTGGAACGACTCCATCACGTCGTGGATCACCTGGTCGGCGGGCTGGATCCTGCTGCCGGTCGCGGCGGGCGTGCTGATGAAGCTGCGCAAGAAGTCCGTTGTGGACGTTCGCGAACGGGCCGTGATCTCCGAACGGCTGCGGCTCGCCCAGGAGGTCCACGACGTCGTCGGCCACGGGCTCTCGGTGATCGCGATGCAGGCCGGGGTCGCCCTCTACGTGCTGGACAAGGACCCGGCGAAGGCCCGCGCGTCCCTGGAAGCCATCCGCTCCACGTCGAAGGAGGCGCTGGAAGGCCTGCGGTCCGAACTGGACACCCTGCGCGGCTCGGCCCCGCTCACCCCGACCATCACCCTCGCCGACCTCCCCGCGCTGGCCACGCGGATGCGCGAGGCGGGCCTGGAGGTCTCCGTCGAGGTCGAGGACGTCGACCTGCCCGAGACCTACCAGCTCGCGGTCTACCGGATCGTGCAGGAGTCGCTGACCAACGTGCTGCGGCACTCCTCCCCCGGCGTCACCGCGGCCGTGAAGGTCTACACCGTGCGCGGCGACCTGGTCGTGCACGTCACCGACACCGGCACGCCCACGGCGTTCGTCGAGGGCCACGGCATCACGGGCATGCGTTCGCGAGCCGAAGCGCTGCAAGGCACGCTGGAGGTCACCGGATCGCACGGCTTCGCGGTGATCGCCCGGATACCGTTGCCGTCATGATTCGCGTGGTGGTGGCCGACGACCAGCCGCTGGTCCGGATGGGGCTGCGGACGTTGATCGAGACCGAGGACGGCGTCGCGTTCGCCGGCGAGGCCGCCGACGGCCGCGAGGCGCTCCAGCTGATCCAGGCCGCGAAACCGGACGTGGTGTTCCTCGACATCCGCATGCCGCTGATGGACGGCCTGGAGGTGCTCAGGCGCGTCTCCGCCGACCCCGCCTGCGCCGACGTGCGGATCGTCATGCTCACCACGTTCGACCTCGACGAGTACGTCTTCGAGGCGCTGCGCACCGGCGCGTCCGGGTTCCTGGTCAAGGACTCCGACCCGACGGACCTGCTGCGGGCCGTGCACGTGGTGGCCGACGGCGGATCGCTGCTCTCGCCGTCCGTCACGCGCCGCGTGATCGAGCGGTTCGCGTCCGGCGCCTCGGCCCGGCCGGTGCCGCACCTCGACAAGCTCACCGAACGCGAGCGGGAGATCATGCGGCACGTGGCGTCCGGCGCGTCCAACGACGAGATCGCCGCCGTGCTGGTGATCTCGCCCGCGACGGTCCGCACGCACGTGTCGCGGGCGATGGTGAAGCTGGGCGCACGCGATCGCGCCCAGCTCGTGGTGTTCGCCGTCCAGTCAGGCCTGACCTGACGCGAACGCGGCCCTGAGGCCCGCGGCGATCTCCGGCGGGATCGAGTCGTAGGCGCGCGGCGGCTGCGGGTCGTACTCGATGCCCACCTGCACGGCCTGCGCGACCATCTCTCCGAACTCGGCCTCGACCAGCCGCAACGCCATGTCGATGCCCGCGGACACGCCCGCGCCGCTGACGACCTTGCCGTCGAACACGACCCGGTCGGTGCTCACCTCGACCCCGCGCACCTCCAGGTCCTCGCGCGCCGCCCAGTGCGTGGTCGCCTTCGCCACCAGCCCGGCCTCGGCGAGCAAGGTCGAGCCGGTGCACACCGACGTGGTCCACTTCGTCGTCGGGTGCACCTCCCGCAGCCACTCGACGACGCCGCCGGAGTCCTTCAGCAGTTCCTTCCAGTGCCCCGACCCCGGCACCACCACGATGTCGGTGGCCTTCAGCGAGTCGAACGTGTCGGTCGGCACGACGGTCAGCCCGCTGTCGCACCTCACCGGGTCGAGGGTCGCGGCGACGAACCGGGTGTTCACCACCGGCACGGCGCCGAGCACCTCGTACGGGCCGACGAAGTCGAGGCCGGTCATGTTCGGGTAGAGCACGAAAGTGGCGTCCATCAGGCAACCCCAGTGGTCCGGAAGCGGGCGCGGTAGCTGCCCGGCGACACGCCGAGCACGCGCAGAAAGGCCCGTCGCAGGGTCTCGGCCGAGCCGAAGCCCGACTGCCGTGCGACGAGGTCGAGCGAGTCGCCGGTGCTCGCCAGCCGGTCGGCGGCGGCCTCGACGCGGGCGCGTTCGACGTACTGCGCGGGCGAGGTGCCCACGCTGCGGGAGAACACGCGGGCGAAGTGCCGCACGCTCATCATGGCCTTGCGGGCCATGACCGGCACCGTCCACTCCCGCGTCGGATCGGCGTGGATGTCGTCCAGCAACGCGCGCAGCGAACCGTCCTCCACCGGCTTGGCGCGGGTGTGGACGCTGAACTGCGACTGGCCGCCGGAGCGTTGCAGGAAGACGACCAGGTACTGCGCGATCTTGCGGGCCAGCGCGGGCCCGTGGTCCTGCTCCACCATCGCCAGGGCGAGGTCGATGCCCGCCGTCACGCCCGCCGACGTGGCCACCTGGCCGTCGCACACGAAGATCGCGTCCGGCTCCACCTCGACACCGCGGTTCTCCAGCTCGCCGGTGAACGCCCAGTGCGTCGTCGCCCGCTTGCCGTCGAGCAGCCCGGCCCCGGCGAGCACGACCGCGCCGGTGCAGACGCCCGCGACCCGGCGGGAGCGCAACGCGAGGCGGCGCAGGTTCGTCGTGAGCACCGCGTCGGCCGCGGCCTCGTCGTAGCCCCAGCCGCCCACGACGAGCAGCGTGTCGATCGGACGGTCGAGCGTGCTCAGGTCTGCGCCGGCCTCGATGCGCACCCCGGCCGTGGCGACGAACGGCTCTCCCCCCAGCGTGGCGATCGTGACCTGATAGCGCTGCTCGCGGTAGTTCGCGGCGGCGAACACCTCGATCGGTCCCGCCAGGTCGAGCAACGCCGTGCGGTCGTACCCGACCACAACTATTTCCCTCGGATTCCCCACACCTCCACTTTCCCCATGACCGGCCGGGGCGGCAACGCCACATCTCCCTCGCATTCGGCCACGCCCGTAAACTGGTGCGCGATGCGCAAAACGCTCTTCCTCGCTGCGATCGGCCTGCTCACGATCCTGCTGGTCGTGAGCGACCACGTGTTCCCGCCGCCCTCGGAACCGGACCGCGAGACCCGCACCGCCGTCGTCGCGCTCGGCGACAGCACGATGTCGGGCGAGGGCGCGGGTTCCTACGAGCCCGGCACCGACGGTGAGGAGGGCGGCGACTGGTGCCACCGCTCCCGTGACGCCGAGATCCTCAAGACCGAGTTCCAGGCCGACCAGAAGATCAACCTGGCCTGCTCGGGCGCCAACTCCGACAAGCTGCGCAACGAACAGCTGCCCAGGCTGCGCCAGATCGCGGGCGCCAACCAGGTCACCGCGATCGTCGTGGCCATCGGCGCGAACGACGACCCCCGGTTCTCCGAGATCCTCAACAAGTGCTTCGAGGCGTGGGGCAAGCGCAGCGACTGCACGTCGTCCGTCGCGCCGGAGTGGACCAAGCGCGTGAAGCGGATGATCCCCAAGGTCGAGAACACCCTGAACGCCATCCGCCAGACCATGCGCGACTCCGGCTACCTCGACTCGCAGTACCAGCTGGTCGTGCAGTCGTACGCGGCGCCGGTGTCACCGAAGATGCCGCGCTCGCTGCAGAACCTCTCCGGCTGCCCGCTGCGCACCACCGACCTGGAGTGGGTCGTCGAGGAGGCCGTGCCGGAGCTGTCCAACGGCCTGCGCACGGCGGCGACGAAGGTCAACGCCCGGTTCCTCGACCTGGCGCGCGCCGGCGAGGGGCACGAGGCGTGCGTGGGAGGCGACGACCCGTCTGAGGAGTGGTTCACCCGGCTGTCGGTGGACTGGGAGGGGCTGCGGGACGAGCGGCGCGCCTCACACGCGTTGCAGGAGTCGTTCCACCCCAACGCCCTCGGGCACGAGCAGATCGCCCGGTGCCTGAGCGAGTTCCTGGCGTCGCCGGAGAAGCGGGACGGGGCGTGCGTGCCGAAGCTGGACGGCTCGCTCGGCCTCTCGACCGAGGGCTAGACCCAGAGCTTGAGCTCGTCGCGGTCCCAGCCGGGATCACCTGTGCGCGCGAAGTCGGCCCACGCCCGCGCGATGTCGCCGCGGAACATGTCAGGGACGTCCGCGCCGTGGTGCGCCGGATGCCGGGCGTAGATCGACCGGAACGCGCCGCGATGCTCGTCGGCGAGCCTCATCGTGGGGCGCTGGAACAGTTCCACGTCCTCGTCGGCCGTGTGGCACACCATCAACTCGACATCGCACGGGCCTTCCAGCGGGCTGCGCGGCAGCGTGTCGCCGTCCACGATCGGTTGGTACAGCACGACTTCCGGGTCGGCGGCCCGCTGCACCCGCACGGCTTCGGCCGGCGTGAAGAACCGCCCGGCGAGGCTGTGCACGATCGCCCGGTGGAACAGGCCCGCGGCCGACGGCATCACCATCAGGCTCGCGACGGTCTGCGCCCCGGACGACTGGCCGGCGACGGTGACGTTGTACGGATCTCCCCCGTACCGGGCGATGTTGCGCTGGATCCACCGCAGCGCGGACACGACGTCGAGCAGCCCGCGGTTGTGCTGGACTCCTTCCAGCGCGCCGTAACCGTCCTCCGCGAGCCGGTAGTCGCAGCTGACGAAGACGATGCCGAGGGACGCCAGGAAGTCGCCGGCGTACTCCGGTTGGGACGAGGAGCCGACGGTGTTCGCGCCGCCGTGCACCCACAGCAGCACCGGCGCCGGACCGTCCACTTCGGACCAGACGTTCAGCGTGTGCGCGTCCCCGAACGCGCCGGTCGGCTCGCCGTCGCGGTCCACCGGTGGGTGGAGGCGGAGCGAGCCGACCGGGGGTTCGGCGTAGCGGATGCCCAGGTTCAGGCCGTCACCTGGTGCGAGACCGGCAGCACGCGCAGGTTGGCGGCCGCCCGTTCCAGCTGCGAGAGCACGCTCGGGCGCAGGCCCGCGATCTCCTGGTCCGCCATCGGCCCGGCCATCTCCTGCAGCAGCACCTGCTGCGGGTGATCGCCCTCGGCGTCGGCGACGGCCAGCACCCGGAACGGCGTGCCGGGCGCGAAGACCACGCGTTCCTCGGTGGACACCGTGACGCGGTCCGAGACCTCGACCCGGCGGCCGGTGACCGACCAGATCAGGTACTCGGTGACGCCGTCGATGCGTTGCTGCGGGTTCGCGATGGTGTCCAGCAGGCCGTGGTCGACCAGGACGTCACCGCTGCGGTACCGGCGCGGTCCGGTCGGGCCGCTGACGCCCCAGACCGTCGCCACGCCGCTGTGCACCGGCAGGCGGTTCAGGCCCGAGACGATGCACGCGACGTACGGGCGCAGGCGGCCCAGGCGTCCCATGCGGAGCGTCTCGACGACCATGTCCTCGTCCTGCGACACGCACGCCAGCAACGCCGTGAGGTCGGTGACCGTGGCCTCGAACGCGGCCGGGTCCTCCTCGGCGTCCGGGCGCTGGGAGAGCAGCCGCACGACCGTCGCGGCGTGCACGCCGTAACGCTCGCCGAGCGCGCGGCGGACCGTGTCGCGTTCCGCGTCCGTGCTGCTGTGTTCGCGGGCGACCGTCTCGCGCTCGCCGTCGTCCTCGGGCGGGGCCTCCCACATCGCCAGCGGCTGCAACGGCAGCGGGCCGTCGACGCGGAACCTGATCGGGGTCGAGTCCGGGTCGTCCGACGGGAACGCGGCCTCGTCCGGGTCGTCCAGCGCGTGCGAGGTGACCTTCGCGATCGCCGGACCGGCGCTGATGGACGCGTAGGCGGGGCCGGACTCGGCCGGGGTGGCGGGCGTGAAGAAACCCGTGCCGCTGTCCGACGACTCACGCCGCGTCAACGCGTGTGCGGCCGTGCTGGGCGCCGGTTCGGGAGCGGGTGGCGGAGGCGGCGGCGGTGCCGTCACCTTCGAGTCGCAGAACACGAGACGCAGCAGCTTGCGCACCTCGGGCTCAAGACGTTCCACGAGAGCAGCGCCGTGCACCGCGACCGCACCGGGCGTCGTGCGTCCCGGCGTGCCCACGGTCAGACGCGCCCACTCCGGGTCCAACGGCTGTGTGCGCACTTCGGCCGCGTTGTACGGCTCGTCCTGCTCACGCACCCACAGACCGGACGGAACGACCTCCAGCACCACGCCGTCGCCGAGCGCGAACACGCCGGGCGAGACCTCGGTGAGGCCCTGCACGGGTGCCCGGTAGCCGGACACGACGGGCACGGACTCGTTCGGCAGGCAGGTGACCTCGGTGACGAACGGCCGCCAGGTCTGCTGGCCGCGCGGGTCGACCGCGATCACCGCGGGACCGCCGGTGCGCAGGTTGCCCACCGGCAGGCCGGTGAACATGGCGATCGGTTCGCCGATCTCGTCGGCGACGAGGCCGCCGATGTTGGCGTCGATGCCGTACGGGACGAGCCGCACGCGCGACCGGGCCGCCTGGGGCAGCGCCGTGAGCAGGCGGCACACCTCGTCGATCGGGATCGCCGACTGGCCGGGCCCGCCGACGACGACCGTCAGCACGTTGTCGCGGCACGGCAGCGCCACGATCGGCCGCGAGTCCTGGGCGGCCGGGTCGAACGGCGGCACCTGCGCGCGCAGCCACATGCCGCTCGGGATGGGTTCGGAGATGCCGATCTCGCCCGTCGGCCACGGCGAGTTCGGGTCCATCGCCTCCCACTGCGGCACCGGGAAGCGGCGGCCGAACGGCATCGGGGACGCGTTCGGCTGGAACTTGACCCAGCTGCCGTAGCCCTGGGTGCCGACGACGAACGCGGCACCGGGCACGGTGGTCAGCACGCCGTCCGGCGCGACGACCTCGGCCTGCAGCTGCTCGGTGAGCCACTGCGCGGGCGCGGTCGGCCGCATCGTGCCGGCGTGCGACACCGCGAGCCGGATGGGCCCACGGCCGTGCAGCGCCGTCACGACGTGCGGCCAGAAAGTGCTCTGGTCCCCGCTCGGGAAGTCGACGACGACCACCGTGCGACCGGGGTCGGCGGGCAGCGCGCGGGCGAGGCCCGTGGCGCCCTGGCTCGGGCCGTCCGGAGCGGAGACGACGAGCGTCGCCCCCACGAGGTTGGCCGCGAACGGCGTCCTCTGGGGCACCGACACCGGCTCCGGCGGCGGCACCGCGGCCGGGGGCGGCTCGTACAGATCCTGGTCCTGCTCAGTGCTCGTGATGGTCTGCACCCCGAAAACGCTCTGGCCAGAACTCTGCTGGGTCTGCTGGATCTGTGGTTGCTGCTCGCCTTGGGCGGCGGCACGTCGGCCCAACAAGCGCCTGATCACCTCCGTGCCATCCCGGTCACTCGCCCTTTCGGTGTAATCGGGCAACGGTCGTGCACGCTATCAAGACGCGCCGCACTCGTGTCACCCAGTCGGGTGGTTTGATCTCATCCGATCGAGACCCACACAGCGCGTGCTCGTCCACACACTCCGTCAGGGCCGATGATCGCGGACGCCGAGTAGGCCTTGCGCCCGTCCTTGCCAAGCTCCCACGCCAGCAGCACGTGGTCCACGCCCAGTTTCACCGGCTGCTCGACCTGGGCCACGAACGTGCCGAGCACGAACGCCGGTCCGCCGTCCGGGGCGACGGGCTGCGCGGAAGGGCAGTCGAGCGCGGCCCACACGATCTCCGGCAGCACGCTCACGCCGTCGTTCGGCAGGATCTCGGCAGGCCGCCACACGCCCGCCCACTCGCTGCGGCCCTCCAGCGGGCCGAGCAACGCGGCGATGCCGTCCTCCCGGTTCGGGCCGCAGCCGAAACACGTCGGGAACGGGTGCCTGTCGCGCCACGGGACCTGCGCGGACGCCTTGAGCGCCTCTTCGAGGTTGGGCGCGGCGGGCACCTCCAGGTCGAGCGTCGCGGGCTCGGCCGAGGCGATCACGGTCTCGCCGTCGAGCAGCTCGCCGTTCACGACCTCGAGGTCGCGGTCGAGCGGCACGGGCTTGCGCAACCGGACACTCACGGCGGACGCGTCGACGTGCGCGGCGAGCAGCCCCGCCGAGTAGCCGCCGTTGCCCATGCCGGGCGGTCCGTTGAACCTGCTCGCGACCCTCACCGCGCTCATTCCTGGCCCTCCAGGTACACCCACTGGCCGTTCTCCCGGACGAACTTGCTGCGCTCGTGCACGATGCCGCCGACGTAGTGCGCGCGGAACTCCACGACGCCCTCGTTCTGGAGCAACCCGCCGTTCACCGTCTCCAGGACCTCGAGCTTCAGCCAGCGGTCGGTCGAGTCGATCCCGGCGCTCGACGGGCGGTGCCGAGCGGCCCACGTGCGCAGCAGGTAGTCCTCGTCGTGCACCGCGAAAGCGCTGTACCGGGACCGCATCAGCTGCTCCGCGGTGGCCGCCTTGCGGGCTCCCGAGTGCAGCGCGCCACAGCAGTCCACATAGGAGCCGCCGGTGCCGCAGGGACACAGTTTGTTGTTCACGCCGACATTGTGCCTGGTAATCCCGTTAGAACCGATGCCGCGCTCTGTACGTACCCCTTGGCAAGACTGACTCGCGGGAGGCAGAGGAGACGGCAGTGAGTGTCGACAGCAGGACAGAGCTCGTACCGCTGCGCACGTGGTTCGGGCTGCGCTGGCGCGGCTACGACAGGGACGAGGTGGACGACTACGTCGCCGAGCTGGAGGCCGAGCTCCGCCTGGTCACGGCCGACCGCGACGCGTCGGAAGCCCGCGCGGAGGCCCTGGCCACCAGGCTGGTCACCGTGCAGGAGGAGAACGCCGCCCTTCAGGACGGCCTGCACCGCATCTGCCTCACCCCGATCGACCCGAAGGGCCTGCCCGAACGGCTCGCCCGCATGGTCGCCCTCGCCGAGGAGGAGCGCCGGGACGTCATCCGCGACGCCCAGCTCAAGGCGTTGATGATCGTGGGCGAGGCCGAGCAACGAGCCCGTGACCTGGACGAACAGTCGGCCGCCCAGCGCGAGGAGATCCGCGAGGACTTCCGTCTCGCGATGTCCGCACGCCGCGCCGAGGCCATGCGCGCGTTGGCCGAGCTCCGCAACGTGGCCCGCGACGAGGCCGAACGCATCGTCGCCGAGGCCAAGATCCAGAGCCTGCACATCGAGTAGCGGTTTGGGAGGATCAGGCAAGAGTTTGGGAGCTTCGGTCTCCCGACCACAGGTGTCTGCTTGGTCTTATTGGTTCACCGGAAATCCGAGCGAACCGACAAGGCGGCAGGAACATGTCAGTAGCGATCGTCACCGGCAGCAGCTCCGGCATCGGCTGGAGCACGGCCGTCGAACTCGCCGGGCGCGGCTCCGCCGTGATCCTCACCTACGGCTCCAACGAGGCAGGCGCCAAGCAGGCCGTCGCCCTGATCGAGCAGAACGGCGGCCGGGCCACCGCCCTGCACCTGGACCTGGGCCGCAGCGACACCTTCGCCGCGTTCCGCTCACAGGTCGCCGAGGTGCTGCGCGGCTGGGGCAGGGACACCTTCGACGTGCTCGTGAACAACGCGGGCTTCGCCGAGACCGCTCTGTTCCCCGACACCACCGAGGAGTTGTTCGACAGGTTCTACCGCGTGCTGCTCAAGGGCCCGTTCTTCCTCACCCAGACCCTGCTCCCCCTCCTCGCGGACGGCGGCGCGGTGGTCAACACGACGAGCAGCTCCACCGAGCAGGCCGAACCCGGCTATTCCGGCTACGCGACCATGAAGGGCGCGCTGGTCGTGCTGACCCGCTACCTGGCCAAGGAGCTGAGCCCGCGCGGCATCCGCGTCAACTCCGTCTCCCCCGGCGCCACCCGCACCCGGCTGGGCGGCGACGCCTTCGAGAAGTACCCGGAGGTGATCCCCGCCCTGGCCGCGAACACCGCGCTGGGCCGCGTCGGCGAACCGGACGACGTGGCCGTGGCGATCGCGGCGCTGGCGGGTGCGGACGGGCGGTGGATCACCGCGCAGAACGTCGAGGTGTCGGGCGGCTTCGGCCTCTAGCCGAGCACCAGGACGCCCTCGTGGCGCTAACCGAGCACGAGGTTGCGCATCGTGGCGGTGCCGGCGTACGCGTTCACCCCGATCCTCCCTTCCCCGTACGCCGAGTCGGTCGCGTCGATCACCGGCGCCGCACCCCGGTCGAACCACACCTGGATCCGCTGCCCCGTGGCCTGCACCTTCAGGTGGTGGCTCCGTCCGGGCACGATCGGCGCGGCGACGGCCGCGATGTCCCGTCCCGGCCGCCACAGCTTCACCACACCCGAGGCGTCGATGTTGGCCGTGTACCCGGCACCGTCGGCACCCGCGCGGAACGTCAGCCCGGCCGCCCCGCCGTTGACGATCGTCAGGTCGCCTTCGTAGACGAGGTCGGACGCGGTGCGGTCGCTGAGGTAGAAGGCGTCGCCGGGGGTCTGGGCGCGCAACGAGTCCGGGGTCGTGGTCCAGGTGCCGCTCGGGGCGGTCCACGGGCCGGACGGGAACGCGGTGAAGCCGGACCCGCCGGTGTTCAGGTTCTGCACGGTCGCCGCGCCGCGGTAGACGTTCGCACCGAACCGCCCGGAGGTGTGCGCCGTGTCGGTCGCGTCGATGATCGGGTTCGTGCCGTGGTTGAGCCAGACCCGCAACCGCGACCCGGTCGCCTGGACCTTCAGGTGGTAGCTGCGGCCCTGCGCGATCGGCATGGCGAAGGTCGCGATGTCACGACCGGGCCGCCACAGCTTCACCACGCCCGAGGCGTCGATGTTGGCGGTGTAGCCGGCGCCGTCGGCACCCGCGCGGAACACCAGACCGGCCGCCTGGGCCCCGTCCAGGCGCAGGTCGCCCTCGTAGGTCGCGTCGGCGGCCGTGCTCGCGCTCAGGTAGAACGCGTCACCGGTCGCCTGGGCGCGCTTGCCGCCGGCGACGTCCGTCCAGGAACCGGCGGTGGCGGACCAGGGGCCGCGCAGGTTGCTCTCCAAAGTGGACTGGGCGGTGCCCCAGCTCGTGCTGAGGCGGGTGAACTTCGCGTCCACCAACCGGACCGTGCCGCCGTCGGCGAACAACCTGATGCCCTGGCTGACGGCGGCGGAGTCGAAGTTCACGTTGTCCGCCAACGAGAACACGCCGTCGCCGCCGAAGATCTCCAGCTGGCCGCGGTCGACCAGGAGCTTGACGCTCACCTCGTCACCGTTGGGCTGGAAGGGCTTGCCGTACAACGTCTTCGCGGCGCGGTCGTAGGTGACGGTCCGGTCGGCGCTGCCGTCGGAACGGCTGTGCAGCGCGAAGCCGAACTCGCGGGCGGTCGCGCCGCGCAGGTCGAAGCGGGCGGTGATCTCGTAGGTGTCGGCGAGCACGCCGGAGAACGGGTTGTTCGTGGCCGTCACGGTGGTGTTGCGCCAGGTCCGGGTGTCGGCGCGGAGCGAGTCCAGTTCGGCAACGGGTGTCCGGGTGATGCGCGGGCCGTCGGGTGAGCTGATCAAGCCCAGCGCCACCGGGAAGGTCGCGTTGCCGGTCCAGACGCTGCCCCGGTTGCCGCCCTGCCAGGCCATCTGCACCACGCGGCCGTCCGGGGTGTTGTGGAACGTCTCGGCGGCGTAGAAGGTGCCGCCGGGGAACGTGGTGCCGTGGTTCATCTTCTTCGGCTGCGGCTGGTCGGTGCGGAACGCCTTGCCGTCGAACGAGCCCACGACGTACTCGCCGGTCGCCGAGGTGATCACCCAGCGCGGAACCCCGTTGAGCGGCACCACGAAGAGCTCCGGGCACTCGAACAACCAGTCGGCGGCGTATCGGCTGGCGAACGTCCACTTGAGGAGGTTCGGCGAGGTGTAGACGTCGACGCCGTTGCCGCCGCGGTTCGACCAGACGACCATGACCCACTGCCGTCGCTCGGCGTCCCAGACGACGTTGGGGTCGCGGCTCTCCTCCGGGATCTCGATCTGCTTGCGCCCGCCGTCGTACGCCTGGAAGCTGCGGCCGTTGTCGTTGCTGTAGAACACGCTGACGCCGTTGACGTTGGAGAAGACCACGATCGGGTCGAGCGCACCGGTCTTGAGTCCCGAGGTGTTGGCCTGGTCGACCACCCCGCCGCCGGAGAACAGCGTGCCGGGGTGCACGCCCGGTTCCAGCGCCACGGTCTTCTGGGTCCAGTGCACGAGATCCGGGCTCGTCGCGTGGCCCCAGTGCATCGTGTCCCACTCGAGGCCGTGCGGGTTGTGCTGGTAGAAGAAGTGGTAGAGGCCGTTGGCGAACACCAGCCCGTTGGGGTCGTTCATCCACCCCGACTGCGAGCTGAAGTGGAACTGACCGCGGAACGGCTCGGAGTAAGTCGTTGGCGCGTAAGGGAACTCTGGGTACTCCGGGGTCGTGCCCGCCGCAGCGGGACCGACCGGGACGAACAGGGCGACGAGCAGCACGACCAGCAGCGCACGCACGAGACCTCCCGGGACAACGTTGTCAGCCGTTGGTCACCGTGGCCCGGAACGAGCGCGCGTCACAACCGTCCGGATGGGTGAGAGCGTTCCCACTCCGTCTCGACAGGGACCGTCAGCCCGCAGACCAGACGCGGCCGGCCCAGATCTCGGCCTCTTCCCTGCTCTCGTACTGGGGCAGGTACGGGCCGGCGGCGACGAGCACGCCGAGCGAGTGCAGCAGGTCAGCCTGCGCCTGCGAGGCCACGCCGTGCGCGCCCACCACGATGCCCAGTTCCGCCGCCCGCTCGACGATGTGGCTGATCTGGCGCCGGGCCCACTCGGGAGCGTCGCCGGTGGCGGTGACGGCCACGACCGGGCCGACGAGCATCACCCCGGGCACCGGCAGCTCCAGCGCGGACAGCAGTTCGAGGTCGGGCAGCCCGGCCACGTCCATCACGAACACGATGCCGAGCCGCGCCAGCACGCCGATCGACTCCTGCAGGTCGCCCCGCTTGTCCAGCAGCGACGCGCTGTTCGTGCACAGCATCAGCCGCCGCGCCTCCAGGCCGTGGCGCTCGAGCTCGGTGCGGATGATGCGGACCAGGTCGGGGTCGATCGCCATGCGCTGGGGCAGGTTCAGGCACACGACCGGCGCTCCGTCCGCGAACCGGGCGTACCAGTCGGCGGCGGTCTCGACGGACTCCGCGAGCAGGTGCCGGCCCAGCGGCATGGTCATGCCGGTGAGCTCGGCGAGGGCGTACACCTCGTCCGCGCGCAGCATCCCGAGCGACGGGTGCCGCCAGGCCAGGCTCGCCTTGAGCGAGGTGATGACCGGGGCGTCGGGCAGGACGACCTGCGGCTGGTAGACGAAGCCGACCTCACCGACCTCGATCGCACCGGCGAGCGACGCCGCCAGGAAGTAGCGGTCCCGCGCCGCGCGGTCCGTCTCCGGGTCGAACAGGACCCACTGCGACTTGCCGAGCTCCTTGGCCCGGTGCAACGCGACCTCGGCGGACCGGGCCAGCGCCGCGTGGTCGGCGCCCGCGCGGTCCGCGACCACGATGCCCACGCTGGCGCTCACGCCGACCCCGATGTCGGAGCCGTGGTAGACGGGCTGCGCGAGCCGGTCGATCATCTCCTCGACCAGCGCCACGACCGACTGCTGGGTGAGATCTCCCTTGAGCGCCACGGCGAACTCGTCGCGGTACAGCCGCGCGATGAACGCGTCCTCGCCGGCGAAGACCTCGCGCAGGGTGGCGGCGGTGGCGTGCAGGACACGGTTCGCGAGGTCGGGCCCGAGGCCGTCGTTGATCACGCCGAACCCGTCGACGTCCACGAACAGCACGGCGATCCGGTCGCCGTCACCCGCGACCATGCCCTCCAGCTTGGAGCGGAAGTAGGCGTCGTTCGGCAGGCCCGTCAACGAGTCGTGCAACGTCTGGTGCCGGAACGTCTCCTGCAGCTGCCGCAGCTCCTGCTCGTCCTCGAACAGGAACAGCAGCCCTTCCTCCGGCAGGGCCGTGGCCGACACGCGCACGTACCGGCTCGGCGTCTCGGCCGAGACGATCTCCGCCTCGCCGCGCACGACCAGGTCGGCGTTGAGCCGCAGCTTGTTCACCGCGTCGGCCAGGAACGCCCCGGTGGTGCTCGTCGTCGCCATCTCGCCGATGCCGAACCCCAGGCGCGCCCCGATCTCGGTCTTCTCGACGAGGTCGGTGAACGCGGGGTTGGCGGCCCGCACGACGCCATCGGGATCCGTGATGACCGCGGCCGCCGGGCAGGCGCGGAAGAACGCGTCGAAGCGCTGCGGGGCACCGCTGGACGTCGTCACCGCGATACCTCACACCAAGCCGTTCGGGCAGCACAAGAGCAATACCCCGGAGGTTGCGCCAACGGGGTGACATCGATGCCGAGGTTCATCGCTTCCACCGTCCGTTCCTCTCCACGGGGGTCCCCTCGACAACGTTCGGGCCGAAAACGCATTCGGTTCACCCGCCACCGAATTCCACCCGACTTGGCCTGCTGACCTGCGCAGATGCGCTTGATCGACGGTACACGCAGGCGTGGCTCAGCGACGTTTGCGGCCCAGCACCATCAACGTCTTGGTGCCGATCACGAAGCCGCCCTCGCGCATCCGATCGATCACGTCGCGCACCTGGGCGACGTTGGTCAGCCGCACGCGGGCCAGGGCGTCGGGATCACCCGCGACGGTGACGATCTCCTGCACCTCGGGGATGCGCATCATCGCGTCGGTGACCTCCTCGACGCTGACGTCGCCCGCGAACCGGAGCTCCACCCACGCCTCCAGGCCCGCGCCGAGCTTGCCGTGGTCGACGAGCGCGGTGTAGCCGGTGATGACGCCGAGGCGCTCCAGCCGTTCGATGCGGCGCTTCACCGGGGCGGGCGACAGACTCACCCGATCGGCGATGTCGACCAGCGACCGGCGGCCGTCCTCGATCAGCAGCGCGAGGATCTCGCGGTCCAGGTCGTCGATCGAGTCCGCCATGAGCCAAACTCTAGTGGTTTGCGCAGTTTTCCATCAGGTCGTGGCGGTTTCCGCGACGGAAAACTGCACGATGACCTCGAAATCGCGCGTGATACTTGCGGCGCGTTCGCGGGCTCGTCTCCACTTCGTGCATGACGACGTTGAGCGCGCCCACCGCGACGGACCTGGATGTGCTGCAGAGCGTGGAGCAGCGCGTGCTGTGGCTGTCGACGGCGATCGTGGACCACGCGAACCGGGTGCGCCCCAACGCCTCGGGCCTCAAGGTGGGAGGCCACCAGGCGTCCAGCGCGTCGATCACGAGCATCATGACCGCGCTCTACTTCGAGCACCTGCGGCCGGAGGACCGCGTCTCGGTCAAGCCGCACGCCTCCCCCGTGCTGCACGCGATCGAGTTCCTGCTGGGGCAGCTCGACGCCGAGCACCTGACGACGTTGCGCGCGTTCGGCGGCCTGCAGAGCTACCCGTCGCGCACGAAGGACCCGGTGCCGGCCGACTACTCGACCGGTTCCGTGGGCATCGGGGCGACGGCGCCGATCTGGGGCGCGCTGTCGCGGCGGTACGTCGGCGGGCACTTCGCCGAGCAGCCGCTGGGCCGGCAGTACTCGCTGGTGGGCGACGCCGAACTGGACGAGGGCGCGGTCTGGGAGGCCCTCTGCGACCCGATGGTCGAGCGCCTGGGCGAGATCGTGTGGATCGTCGACTTCAACCGCCAGTCGCTGGACCGGGTGGTGCCGGTGCTCGCGGCCGACCGGATGCGCGCGTTGTTCACGGCGGCGGGCTGGCAGGTGATCACCGTCAAGTACGGCGCGGCGCTGGAGGCGCTGTTCCGCCGGCCCGGCGGGGAGGCGTTGCGCGACCGCATCGACACCATGACGAACGCCGAGTACCAGCGACTTCTGCGCCACACCCCGGAAAAGCTGCGCTCGTTGCTGCCCGGCGACGGCCCCGACGCCGCGCGCATCGCCTCGCTGGTGTCCGATTTGGACGATGCGGAGCTCGCGACGGCGTTGCGCTCCCTGGGCGGGCACGACCACGCCGCGTTGCGCGGGGCGTTCGCCGAGATCGACGACAGCCGGCCGACCGTGATCATCGCCTACACCGTGAAGGGACACGGCCTGCCGACCGCCGGGCACCCGCAGAACCACTCGGCGCTGCTGACCGGCGCCCAGTTCGAGGAGCTGGCCGAGCGGTCGGGGATGTCCGCTTCCCAGCCGTGGCAACGCTTTGCCGACGGCTCCGCCGAGCAACTGCTGTGCTTCTCCGCCGCTGCCCGCCTGCGCCGCGAGCCGATTCCGCCGTCCGCTCCTCCCGCCGTGCCAACGGATCTGGGCCGCACGCCGTCCGGAACCGCGACCACGCAGTCGGCTCTCGGCCGCACCCTGCTCGACCTGAACCGGGTGGCACCCGAGGCGGGCGCGCGGGTCGTCACGGTCTCGCCGGACGTCAGCTCCAGCACGAACCTGGGCGGCTGGGTGAACAAGGTCGGCGTCTGGTCGACCAGCGAGAACGTCGACTGGTTCGCCGACGACGCCGAGACGATCCTGCACTGGCGCGAACGCCCGACCGGCCGGCACATCGAACTCGGCATCGCCGAGACCAACCTCGTCGGCCTGCTGGGCGAGCTGGGCGCGACCTGGAACCGTTGGGGCCAGCCACTTCTGCCGATCGGCGTGCTCTACGACCCGTTCGTGTCCCGCGCCCTGGAGCCGTGGTCGTTCGGCCTGTACGCGGGCGGCCAGTCGATCCTCGTCGGCACCCCGTCCGGCGTCACGCTGGCCCCCGAGGGCGGCG
The DNA here is from genome assembly GCF_042721395.1 of Lentzea sp. NPDC058450. Classification (NCBI taxonomy): domain Bacteria; kingdom Bacillati; phylum Actinomycetota; class Actinomycetes; order Pseudonocardiales; family Pseudonocardiaceae; genus Lentzea; species Lentzea sp. NPDC058450. The sequence continues at coordinate 126,240 of NZ_JBHXLO010000009.1, read as the reverse complement.
CGCACCAGTCGATCACCACGCCGTCCATCGGCATCGAACAGCCCGGCTGCACCACCTGGGAACCGGCGTTCGCCCTGGACACCGAGTGGTGCCTGCTGGCCGCCCTGGGCCAACTCGGCCGCCCCGACGGCACCTCCACCTACCTGCGCCTCTCCACCCGCCCGGTCGACCAGACCCTGGCAGCGGTGCCTGTGGACCCCGCCGCCCGCGAACGACGCCGTCGCCAGGTGGTGGCAGGCGGCTACCCGCTGCGCCGCAACGCCACCGCGGACGTGACGATCGTGACCATGGGCGCGCTCGTCACCGAGGCCCTCCTCGCCGCCGACCGCCTCGCCGCGCTCGGCACCACCGCCGACGTCGTCTGCCTGACGAGCCCGGACCTGATCTTCCGCGCGGTGCAGGCACGTCGCGGACGTTCGTCCGCGCCGACGTGGATCCTCGACACGCTCTTCCCGTCCCCCACACCCCTCGTCACCGTGCTGGACGGCCACCCGCACACCCTGGCGTTCCTGGCGGGCGTCACCGGCCGGGGCGCCGTGCACCTGGGCGTCTCTGCGTTCGGTCAGTCCGGCGACCTCGACAGCGTCTACCGCCACCACGGCATCGACACGGACAGCATCATCAGCGCCGCCCTGGACGTGATCCCCTAGACCAACTTCGCGTCGTCCGGCTCGTCGCCGGGCCGGACGACGGCGTTGAACACGGCGATCCGGCCGCCGGGCCTCATCGCCTTGCGGCAGTTGGTGAGGATGCACACGCACTCGTCGTCGTTCCAGTCGTGCAGCACGCACGACAGCACGTAGAGGTCTGCGGGCGGCACCCCGTCGAAGAAGTCACCGGCCACTTCGCTCCACCGCGCGGGTGCGACGTCACTCGGCACCGTGCAGGACGTCACGCAGGAAGCCCCCGGTCCCGCCTCCGACGTCCACCACGGTGCCGGTGGTGGGAAAGTCGTAGACGTCCAGTGCGAGCCGCCGGGCCGCCCCGGAGAAACTCCCCATCCCACCGTGGAACTCGGCCCGCGCGTCCCCCGCGACGTAGTCGAAGAACGGTTTGCCGAACAGCGCCGGGAACGACGGCTCACCGGTCCGGATGCTGTGGCCGAGGTCGAACGCGCTGGCCCAGTGCGTGTGCATGGTGCTCATGACCACTCCCCACCGCGCGGAGTAAGGCGAGTCGGTGCGCAGCCCCTGCCCGAGCTCCGTCAGGGCGAAACGGCCGTCCGCCTCCTGCCGGAACACCCCGATGGTCGCGAGCAACCGCAGCACCCGCCTGAGGTGATCGGCGTCCGCACCGGTCTCCGCGGCCAGTTCCTCGACATGCCGCGGCTCGTCGCCCAGCCGGTCGGCGACCCCGAGTTGCGCCACCGCGCGCAGGGCGGCGGACTTCAGGTAGGAGCGCGCCTCGCCGAAAGTCCACACAGGACGCTCTTTCGCCGCGTGTTCACGATTTCAGCTGTCAGATGTCGGCGACCGCAGCAAAGGGGCCACCTACCAGCGCGACCGCGCGGCGCAGGTCCTCGACGTAGGCCGCCGGCTGCTCCCAGGCCGCGAAGTGACCTCCCGCCGGGTGTTCGACGTACTCGCACACGTTCAGGAACGCCTCGGCGTAGCTTCGCGGCTCGGGCTTGATGTCGCGCGGGAAGATCGACAACACGGTCGGCGTCTCGACCCGGCCGGACAGCGCGGCGGGCTCGGTGTAGGTGGTGAACGAGGTGCCGATCGTGCCGGTGACCCAGTAGGCGGTGATCCAGGTGAGCAGGTCGTCGGTGCCGAAGGCCGAGTCGTCCGACCACGACTCCAGCTTCTCGGCGATCCACGCGGCCAGGCCCGCCGGCGAGTCGCCGAGCGCGACGGCGAGCGTGTTCGGCCGGGTCGACTGCGCCGCGATGTAGGCGCCGTCGGTCCGGAACCACTGCGCCGTGCGGGCGAGGTAGGCCGCGGCGTCGGGGGCGAGCGTCGCCGCGTCCGCGGTCAGGGCGCGTTGCGGGGCCACGTTCGTCAGGTGCAGCGAGGCCACGCGGTCCGGGTGCCGGGTCGCGAGGATCTCCGCCACCGTGCCGCCCACGTCCCCGCCGGACACGGTGTACCGCTCGTAGCCGAGTTCGTCCAAGGCGGCCGCGATCACCGTGGCGATCCGCTCCACCGAGACGCCGGGGGTGTCCAGCGGTGGCGCGAAGGGAAAACCCGGCAGCGCGGGGACCACCAGGTGCACGTCGGTCAGCAGCGGCAGGACGCGCTCGAACCGCAGCACCGAGTCCGGCCAGCCGTGCAGCAGGACCACGACCGGAGCATCGGGGTCCGCAGCCCGCCGGTGGATCACGCGCAGGTCGATCTCACCGGCCGGCACCGTCTCCCACGGGAGCGCGGCGATGCGCCGTTCGTGCACGGCCCAGTCGTAGCCGTCAGCCCACCGCTCCAGCAGCTCGTCCAGGCGCGCACGCCTGATCCCCCTTGCCGGGTCGTCGGCCCAGGGCGTCGTCACGCGTCGCGTGCGGCGAAGTCGTTCGCGTGTCTCCTCAGTCATGTGTACGACCATACACATCGTTGTGTATGGTCGTACACATGACGTCCCGCAACGCCGCCGCCACCCGGTCCCGGATCCTCGACCAGGCACGCCACCAGTTCGCCCAGCACGGGTACACGGCGGTCACGGTCAAGGGGGTGGCCGACGCGGCCGGCGTCTCGCCGAACCTCATCACCCGCTACTTCGGCGGCAAGGACGGCCTGTTCCTCGCCGCCGGCGAGGTGGAGATCCCCGTCGAGAACTCCTTCGACGGCGACCTCTCCGGCCTGGGCGCGCGACTCGCGGCGAACATCGTGCGCCGCTGGTGCGGCCAGCCGGGCGAGGACCCGTTGCTGGTGCTGCACCGGGCATCGGGCGACCGCCCGGAGGTGGCGGAGACCTTGGCCGCGTTCCTCGACACCCACTCCCTGCTGCCGCTGCGGCGCTACCTGCACGACAACGGCGTCGCGGACGCGTTCGGCAGGGCGGCGGCCATCGACGCGCTCGTCCTCGGTGTGTCGACCCGGCGGCGGGTGCTGCGCGACGAGCTGGGCGACCCGGCGGAGCTCGAAGCCTGGCTGGGAGCCGCCATCCAGCGCCTCGCCGACGGGTGAGCCTGCCGACAGGCCTTCAGCCCGCGCGCCGGGCGATGCGGTCGGCCGCCTGGTGGAGGTTCTGGCCGCGGTAGAGGTCGACCGCCGACTGCCAGCACCGCCTCGCCTGCTCGGGTTCGCCGAGATCGCGGTGCGTGTCGCCGAGCGCGGCGAACGTGCCCGCCTGCCGGTAGGTGTTGTCGAGGTCGCGCCACAGCGCCAGCGCGCTCGTGTAGTGCTGGAGCGCCTGGCGGTGGTCCCCGGTGTTGCCGGCGATGGCGCCGAGGCTGTCCAGGCTGTCGGCCTGGCCGTAGACGTCGTCGTCCCGCCGGCACAGCGCGAGCGCGGCCTCGCAGATGCGGTGGGCGCGGGCGTGGTGCCCCAGGCGGGTGAAGGCGGCGCCCATCATGCTCAGGGCGCGGATCTCCCACCGCGTGTTCCCGGCGACCCGGTACAGGTTCCTGGCCTCGGTGAGGTGGGTCAGCACGGCGAGGTCGTCCTTGCGCCACGTCAGCGCGAGCGCCAGGACCAGGTGCGCGCCCGCCTCGCCGAGGGTGTCGCCGACCTCCGCGGACAGCCCCAGCGACCGTCTCAAGTGGAGCAACGCGTCCTCGTCGCGGCCCAGCGGCGCGTACACGAGGCCGAGCCTGCGGTGGGCGCGGGCCTGCACGGCGAGGTCGCCCAGTCGTTGCGCGGCGGTGAGTCCCGCCTGCCAGGAGGCGATGTTGTCGTGCAGGTGCCCGCGGCGGTAGTGGTAGTTGTCGAGCGACCAGGCGAGCTGCCACACCACCGTGTCCCAGCCCGCGTTCTCGGCCTCGGCGCGCGCGGCCAGGACACAGCGGTGGTTGGCGTCGAACCACGCCATCGCCGCCGCGCCATCAGGCAACGGGTGGGGGACGCAGTCGGCCGCGTCCAGGGCGATCGGCGGGTGTTGCCGGTCGAGCAGCCTGCTGCCGTCGTGCGCGGTGTGCAGGTAGTAGCCGACGACGCGCCGCAGTGCCCCGTCCCGCTCCGGCTCGTCGTCCAGCGCCACGGAATGGGCGTGCTGGCGGACCAGATCGTGGAAGCGGTACCGGCCCGGCGCGGGTTCCTGCAGCAGGTGGTCGTCGACGAGGTTCTGCAGCAGCCGTTCGGCTTCCACCAGGTCCACGGCCGCGAGCGCCGCCGCCGCGTGCGCGTCGAAGTCCGGGCCGGGGTGGACGCCGAGCAACCGGAACAGGCGGCGCTGCGGTGCCGGAAGGTGTTGGTAGGACAGGGCGAACGCCGCCGCGACGCTGCGGTCCCCCGCCTCCAGCTCGACGAGCGGCGAGTGCGCCTGGCGCAGCCTCTCGGCCAGGTAGCCGACCGTCCACGCGGGACGGGCCCGCAACCGGGCGGCCGCGATGCGGATCGCCAGAGGGAGGTGGCCGCACAGCGCCACGACCTCGTGCACCGCCGGATCGTCGCCGCCGCCCGCGACGCTGGTGAACAACGCGACCGCGTCGGCTTCCGGCAGCACGTCGAGCGACACGACCCTGGTCGCGTCGAGGTCGACCAGGCGGCGCCGGCTCGTGATCAGGGTCAGGCTGCGCGACGTGCCGGGCAGCAGCGGGCGCACCTGCGCCGCGTCGGCGGCGTTGTCCAGCACGACGAGCACCGACCGCGTCGCGAGCTCGGCCCGCCACAGCGCCGCGCGTGCGTCCGGGTCCTGCGGGATCCGGTCCGGCGGCACGTCCAGGGCGCGCAGCAACGTGTCCAGCGCGGTCATCGGCGCCATCGGCTGCTGGCTGGGCGCGTGCCCGTGCAGGTCGATGAACAGCCGGTCGTGGTAGTCCCCGGCGAACCGGTGCGCGGCGTGCACGACGAGCGTGGTCTTGCCGACCCCGGCCATCCCGTCGATCGCCTCGATCACGACGGCGTGCCTGCCTGCGGCCCGCGCGGTCTCCAGCAACGCCAGCTCGGCGTCGCGGCCGGCGAAGTCGGGCACGTCGCCGGGGAGGTCGTCGCGGGCGGGATCGTGCTGTGCCACGACGGGCACGCCGAACAGCCGGGCGTCGTTGTCCAGCACCTGCTGGTGGATCTCTGCGAGGCGCGGGGACGGGTCGAGCCCGAACCGGTCGATCAGCACGGCACGGGCGCGCAGGTAGGACTGCAACGCCTCGGCCTGCCGGCCGGCCCGGTAGAGGGCGGTCATCAGCTGTCCCCACAGGCGTTCCCTGCCGGGATGCCGTTCGGTCAGCTCGGCGAGCTCCTCGACCAGCGTCACACCCGCACCGGTCGCGAGGTCGGCGTCGACGCGGTCCTCCACAGCCCCGAGCCGCACTCCTTCCAGCCGGGCCGCCTCGGTGCGCAGCACCGGCGTGGCGGCGAACTCGCCGTACGCATCACCACGCCACATCGTCAGCGCGAGCGAGAGCTGTTCGGCGGCGTTCGCGGCCCGCCCTGCGGCCAGGGCGTCCCGGCCCGCCTCGACGAGCCGCTCGAACCGCCGGGCGTCCACGAGGTGCGGTTCGAGCCGCAGCACGTACCCCGCCCGGTGCGTGACGATCAGCCGCTCGACGGCGAGTGCGCGGCGCAGCCGGGAGACGTAGCTGCGGACGGTGCGGTGCGCGTCGGGCGGGGACACCGCGCCCCACAACGCTTCCACCATCGTGGCGACCGTCGTCACCCGGCCCGCGTTCGCCGTCAGCAGCGCGAGCAACGTCCGGATCCGCGGCCCGCCCAGGTCGAGCACCTCGTCGTCCACGCGCACCTCGAACGGCCCCAGCACCTGGAACTGGGGCTGTCGCGCGGCGAGGTCCGTGTCCACGCTGTACAAGGAGTCGCCCGCGACAACCGGGATACGCATCTGTCTCAGAGCGACAAAACTGCCGCCGCACAAGAGAAACGGTCATCCGCGGGCCAAACGGCCATACCCGCCGTCGTAGTGCACGAGGGGCTTCCTGGCTGGCGACTCGCGTTCGACGGCCACCACGAGACCGACGACGAGCGCGTGCCGGCCGACCCGGATCCGTTCCAGCGGCGCGATCCTCCAGCGCGAGAGGACACCGGGCAGCGCGGGCAACCCCGCGCTGTCGCGGTACCACCGGGTCCCAGGGCCGAACTTGTCCGCACCCGGCCTGCTGAACGCGCGGGCGACGTCCTCCTGGTCGTCCGCCAGCAGGTTGACCACGACGTGCTCGGCGGTCTCGACGACGGCCCAGGACGCCGACTTCGTGCTGATGGCGAAGGAGAGCAGCGGAGGGTCGAGCGACACCGGCGCGATCGACGTGGCGCAGAACCCGACCGGCGTGACCAGTCCCGCGGTGACCACGGCGACGCCCTTGGCGTGCTGATGCAGCGCCGAGGAAAGCCCCTCCGGAACCGTCGTCGTCACGCCACGCCCTCCGCGATCCGGTCCGCGTACGGGGAGACGTCGTCGCCGTAGGCCGCGAGGTGCGCCTCCCAGTCCGCGCGGGCACCGATGGCGTCCCCGACGGCGTGCCGGCTCACACCCCGCAGGTAGAGCAGGTCCGGGTCGTCGGCGCCGCCGGCCAGCGCGGCGTCGAGGTCCCGGACGGCCTGGCGGTGGTTTCCCAGCTCCTGCAACGCGATCGCGCGGTTCGCGCGCAGCGTTCCACCGTCCTCCAGCCGGATCGCCTCCGTGAGGTCCTCCACCGCCTGGTCCGGCCTGCCGGTCGTGAACGCCAGCACCGCCCGGTTCGCCCAGGCCGCCACGAGCGTCGAGTCCTCGGCCAGCGCGGCGGAGTAGTGCTCCCAGGCGGCCTCGTTCTCGCCGACGTCGGCGAGCAGGCTCCCGCGGGCCGCGAGCAACCGGGCGTTGCGCGGGTCGAGCGTGAGCCCGTGGCCGACGTCCGCGGCCGCCCGTTCCACGTCCCCGTTCGCGAGCAGCAGGTCGACCCGGTTGACGAGCGAGTCGACGTGGTCCGGTTCGAGCACCAGCGCGTAGTCGAGGTCCCGCAGCGCCGCCTCGTCGTCGCCGAGTTCGCGCAGCAGGTCCGCGCGGTTGTAGTGGGCCTCGTGGAACGGCGGGCTCAGCCGGATCGCCGCCGCGTAGTCCTCGAGCGCCTCGGCCTCACGCCCCGCCGCCCGGCGCACGGTGGCCCGGTCGAAGTAGTACTCGCCGTAGTTCGGATCGCGCCGGATGACGTCGTCGTAGTCGAGCAACGCCTCGGCGTGCCTCCCCATCGCCGCGAGCACCTGCGCCCGGTTGTGCGTGAGCACCGAGCGGTGCAGCAGCTGTTCCTCGTGCCCCAGGTGGGAGTCGGTCATCCGGATCGCCTCGTTCACGAGGTCCAGCGCGGCCTGGAGATCCCCGCGGTGCAACTCCACCAACGCCTTGCCGTTGCGCATGAACGCGCCGTTGAACGTGCGCCGCTCGGGCTTCGGGTAGTTGTCGGCGAGGACGATCGAGATGTTCGACCACTCCAGCGCGAGCTCGTGGTCGAGGGTGTCCTTCGGCAGGTAGCGGGTGTGCAGCATCGCCGTCATGTAGCTCGACCGCATGTGCATCTCGGCGTCGGTGGTGTGCCGCAGCTCGCCGAGGTACCGCGCGGCCTCCTCCCCCGGCCCGAGGTACGACAGGCACGCGGCGACCTTCGTCGTCAGGTTCCAGTACAGGTGCGGGTGCTCCTGCGCCGAGACGAGCTCCCGTCCGCGCAGCGCCAGATCCATCGACGCGTGGTAGTAGCCCAGCTCGAGGCATCGGGTGGTGGCGGTGAGCAGTGCCTCGCCCGCGGCGGCGAGGTCCGTGCCGCGTTCCAGGTGGTACGGGATGGCGCCGAGCTCGAAGCTCGGATCTCCCCACGCCGCAAGCACTTCCGCCCGTTCGGCGTGCCGGCGGGCCCGGTCGTCCGGCGCCAGCGCGTCGTACGCCCTCAACACCTCCTCGACGTCGAGCACGCCGTCCGAGTCGATGTGCAGCTGCGCCAGGTCCCCGTCCAGCACGGGCTTCTGCAGCAGGCGGGCGCTCGTCGTCGCGTACCTCGTCAACGCCTCCGCGAGCACAGTGTCCTCACCGGGGTCGTCGAGCTCGACGACCACCGTCAGCTCGCGCGGGTCGCAGCGGCGCAACAGCACCCGCAGCAGTTCGCGATCGGTCTCATCGGCCTGCGCCACGTCCCGGAACGCGACGACGACACCGTCCGGGTGCCGCACCCGTGCCCAGTCCATCAGCAGCTCCGCGACGCCGTGCACCAGCCGTTCGGTGCGGCCCGCGGAGTAGAACCGCGTGCGTTCCCTGGGAGCGGCCGCCTCGGTGAGCGTCTTCTCCGGCAACGGCAGCACGGCGGCGAGCTCCGGCGCGATCGCCACGACGTTCGTGGCCCTGGGCAGCACCAGATCGGCGTTGTGCGCCAACAGTTCCGGCACGATCTGCCGCAGCAGCGCACCAGCGCCGGTGTACGGCCCGCGCAGCCGGCGGTGACACGTGACGCCGACGTGCGCGACAGGCGCCGGTGCCAGCGAGTCCGAGGTGACGGCCCAGCTGTGCCGGGCCTGCGATGAGGTCATGCGAACGCTCCTTGCCGAGCCCTGGTGCGGTTCCGGGCGCGCCGGTCCCGCACGGTGACGTAGATCAGCAGACCCGCCTGCGCGGCGGCCATGCCGAGGAAGATGAAGGTGTCGATCACTTCCGAGGTGGGCGTGCCCGGCGCCGCGAGCCGTTCGAACACCGTCGACCAGAACCGCCACACCGTGGGAATCCCCGCCCACGCAAGGCTTCCCAGCGAGAACCCGTACCCGAGGACCAGCAGCGGCGCGTACCAGCGCGCCACCACGAGGTCCCGGTCCGTCCACTCCTCGTCGGGAGCTGCAGGCGCGCGCCCGAGCAGCCGCCGGAACCGCGACTTGATCAGGAACCGCGTGGCGTTCTGCAGGTCCGCACAGCGCAGCGCCGTCGCGATCACGTGGTACAGATCGGTTTCGAGGTAGAACATGAACTGCCACACCAGCCGCAGCAACGTGCTGAACGAGATCGCGAGCAGCATCCCTGACACCCACGCCGGCACGGTGTCGTCGAGTGCGGCAGCGCTCAACGTGAACACCGCCACCAAAATCGTGTCCAGCAACATCCCCGCCAGGAACGGCAAGTACCGCTGCCGTCGCGGCACGCTCAGCAACGAGTCCAGCCGAGTCTCCGCGACCAGGTAGTACAACCGCCGCCCGATCCCGAGCGTCGACGGCAACCCGAGCCGCCGCCCCGCCAGCACGTGGAACCACTCGTGCAACAAGACCAGCGGGATCTGCGTGAAGGTCAGCACGATCGGGATCAACGAGATGTGGTCGGTGAAGAAGAACGCCTCGTACGAGGGCCGAAGCGATGGCACCCGCACCATCGCCACGACCGCGCCCACGATCAACGCGACGTAGAGGCACCACGCCGGCCACGAGAACGCCCACCGTCCCGCACGCTGCCAGCGCACCGGCTCGGGCACCGGTGCGTCAGCACCCTCGGCCACCAGGAAGCCGAGGTCGTCGAGCACCTCGAAGAAGTCGTCGAAATCCAGCGGCGTACCGCATTCCCGCTCGTACCAGGCGGCAACCTCGTCGAGCGGCGTCCCGGCCCCCAACCGGCGCAACGTCTCCGCGCCCTCCTCCGGGAACATCGCGTAGGAACCGGTGTCCGGGCGACCGACCATGACGCCGTCGCGTTCCGCCACCATCGTGAGCCGGTGCAGGCGCACGGACATGCGGCACACCCTTTCTGAGGTGGAAGACCGGGGCCGGACGCGCCATCCGCAGGCCGGCCCCGGTCGTGTCACGGGATCAGCTGGCCGAGCACGGGCAGTAGTAGCTCGGGCTGGTCAGGCGGATCGTCCCGGCCTTGCGAATCGACATCTTCTGCATGGTTCCTCCTCCCCACGGGTCAAACGACGCCCTTGAAGTTGCCAGGGGTCGTCTGCAGTCCGTCGACAGTCGGTCGACGGTGGGGAGATGGCCTCGAACGCGAAAACGGGTGAGGGCGAGGCCTGTGGCCTCGCCCTCACCCGTGCGTGGAACCTCGCGAGCTAGTCGCGTTCGATCAGGTGGCCGATCACGTCCGGGCCGGGGTGCGCGTGGCCCGAGCCGTCACGGCGCGGATCGATGTCCGGGAGCTCCACCGGGCTGCCCTTGTCGTCGGCACCCGCCGGGCGGGACCCGATCCAGGCGAGCACCAGGTGGTCTTCGCCCTTGAGGAAGCGCTGCGAGCGGACGCCGCCGGTGGCGCGTCCCTTGGCCGGGTACTCGCTGAAAGGGGTGACCTTCACGCTCTGGCCGGAGGAGGTGACGACCATCGGCTCGCCGTGCACGTCGTCGTCCGTGCGGATGGCGCCGAAGAAGACCACCTGGGCGTCGCCGCTCAGGTTGATGCCCGCCATGCCGCCGCCCTTGAGGCCTTGCGGGCGCACGAGTTTGGCGTCGTAACGCAGCAGGGACGAGTCGGAGCTGACGAACGCCAGCGTCTCACTGCCGTCGGTGAGCCAGGTGCAGCCGACGATCTCGTCGCCGTCCTTGAGGGTGATGACCTCGAACTCGTCCGACCTCACCGGCCACTCCGGCACGCACACCTTGACCGTGCCGAGCTTCGTGCCCAGCGCCATGCCCGGCGAGTCCTTCGGGTCCAGCGGCGCGATGCCGACGACCTTCTCGCCCTTGTCGAGCGGGACCAGTTCGGAGGCCGCCATGCCGCCGCGCAACGACACGGTGCCGCTCTGTTCCGGTAGCACCGGCAGTGGCAGGACGTCCGTCTTGAAGGCTCGGCCCAGATTCGTGATCAGGACGACCTGGCCCCGTGCCGTGGAGTGCACGACGGCCGCGACGGCGTCGTGCTTCACGCGGCCCGCCCGGCGCTTGCCTTCGGAGGCCTCCTCCGACTCGGCCGCGGTGCGCGCCACGAGACCCGCGGCGCTCAGGATGACCTGGCACGGGTCGTCGGCCACCTCCAGCGGGCCCGCCGGCTTCGAGGCCGCCAGGACCTCCTTCAGGTCGCCGTCGATGAGGCTCGTGCGGCGCTCGCCGCCCAGTTCCTTCGCCACGGCCGCGAGCTCGGTGGACACGAGCTTCTTCAGCACGCCCTCGTCGTCGAGGATCGCGGTCAGCTCGGCGATCTCCTGGCGGAGCTTGTCCTGCTCGTTCTCGAGCTCGAGCTTGTCGTACTTGGTGAGGCGGCGCAGCGGCGTGTCGAGGATGTAGCTCGCCTGGATCTCCGACAGCTTGAACTGCTTCATCAGGCCGTCCTTGGCGGCAGCGGCGTTCTCGCTGCCCCGGATCAGCTTGATGACCTTGTCGATGTCGAGCAGGGCCAGCAACAGACCCTCGACGAGGTGCAGTCGTTCCTCGCGCTTGCGGCGGCGGAACTTCGTGCGGCGCGTGACGACCTCGTAGCGGTGCTGGAGGAAGACCTCCAGCAGCTCCTTGAGACCCAACGTCTGCGGCTGCCCGTTGACGAGCACCAGGTTGTTGATGCCGAACGACTGCTCCATCGGCGTCAGCCGGTAGAGGTCCGCCAGCAACGCCTGCGGGTTCACGCCCACCTTGCACTCGATGACGAGGCGGATGCCGTTCTCGCGGTCGGTCAGGTCCTTGACGTCCGCGATGCCGGTGAGGCGCTTGGACTTGTTGACCTCGTCGGTGATCTTCTCGACGATCCGCTCGGAACCCACGCCGTACGGCAGCTCGGTGACCGTGATGGCCTGACGGCCGCGCGAGCCCTCCAGCGGGCCGATCTCGACCTTGGCGCGCATGCGCACGACGCCGCGGCCGGTCTCGTAGGCCTTCCGGACCTCGTCGAGGCCGAGCAGGATGCCGCCGGTCGGCAGGTCCGGGCCCGGCACGAACTCCATCAGCTTGTCGAGGTCGGCCGTCGGGTGGTTGATCAGCCACCGCGCCGCGCCCACGACCTCGCGCAGGTTGTGCGGGATCATGTTCGTGGCCATGCCGACCGCGATCCCGGACGTGCCGTTGACCAGCAGGTTCGGGAACGCCGCCGGAAGCACGGCGGGCTCCTGGAGCGAGCCGTCGTAGTTCGGGCGGAAGTCGACGGTCTCCTCGTTGAGCTCGCCGACCAGCTGCATGGCGACCGGGGACATGCGGCACTCCGTGTAACGCGACGCGGCCGGGCCGTCGTCCGGGCTACCGAAGTTGCCGTGGCCGTCGATCAACGGCTCGTTGAGGCTGAAGTCCTGGGCGAGACGCACGAGGGCGTCGTAGATGGCCGTGTCGCCGTGCGGGTGGTACTTGCCCATGCAGTCGCCTACGACGCGCGACGACTTCACGTACGCGTGCGTCGGCCGGTAGCCCTGCTCGTGCATCGAGTAGAGGATTCGGCGGTGCACCGGCTTGAGGCCGTCGCGCGCGTCCGGGAGGGCGCGCGAGTGAATGACCGAGTACGCGTACTCCAGGTAGGAGTCCTCGATCTCCGTCTTCAGCGAGTTGTCGAGGACCGTCGCACCGGCGCGGTCGAACGCGGCTGGGTCGACCTTGGTCGTGGGTCCCTTGCGGCGTGCCATGACTTCGTAACTCCGTCTGTCCGTTGAAGAAGGCTTAGAGGTCGATGGCCGACTGGTCGACCCTGGCGGCGGACTCGACGAGCCAGTTGCGGCGCGGCTCGACCTTTTCGCCCATCAGCAGTTCGAGGGCTTCTTCGGCGGCGTCGGCGTCGTCCATGGTGATGCGGCGGACCGAGCGGCTGGACGGGTTCATCGTGGTCTCCCACAGTTCGTCCGCGTCCATCTCGCCGAGGCCCTTGAACCGCGGCACCGGGGTGACGACCTGCTTGCCCGCCTTTTCGAGGGACGCGACCTTCTGCTCCATCTGGCGCTGGGTGAAGGTGAAGTGCGTCTCGGCGTTGCGGCCGCGGGTCATGACCTTGTGCAACGGGGGCATGGCCGCGTACAGGCGGCCGTCCTCGATGACCGGGCGCATGTACTTGGCGAACAGCGTGATCAGCAACGTGCGGATGTGGCTGCCGTCGACGTCCGCGTCGGCCATCAGGATGACGCGGCCGTAGCGCATGGCCGAGATGTCGAACGTGCGGCCGGTGCCGGCGCCGAGGACCTGGACGATCGAGGCGATCTCGGCGTTGCGCAGGGTGTCGGCGAGGGAGGCCTTCTGGACGTTGAGGATCTTGCCGCGCAACGGGAGCAGCGCCTGGTACTCGGAGACGCGGGCCATGCGCGCTGAGCCGAGGGCGCTGTCGCCCTCGACGAGGAACAGCTCGGACCGCGAAACACCTGTGGTGCGGCAGTCGACGAGCTTCGCCGGCATCGCGGCGCCTTCGAGGGCCGTCTTGCGGCGGGCCGCGTCCTTCTGCTGCTTCTGGGTCAGCCGCACGCGGGAGGCGTCGACGACCTTCTGCAGGACGGTCTTGGCCTCCACCTTGCTCTTGCGGTCCTCGGTCCACGCGCGGACGTGGGCGTCCACGACGCCCTGGAGCACCTTGGTGATGCCGGCGGTGGAGAGCTCGTCCTTGGTCTGCGAGGTGAACTGCGGTTCGGGGATGCGGACGTGGACTACGGCCGTCATGCCTTCCAGCACGTCGTCCAGCGTGGGCATCTCCTCCTTGGGCTTCAGCAGCCCCCGGGTCTTGGAGATGGCGTCCTGGATCGACTTCACCACCGCGCGGTCGAAGCCCCGGCGGTGGGTGCCGCCGTGCACGTTGCGGATGGTGTTGGTGAAGCATTCGACGGTGCGGTCGTAGCCGGTGCCCCAGCGGAGGGCGACCTCGATCTCGGCTTGACGCTCCACTTTGGACCGCATCACGCCGTTCTCGTCGGCGGCGTTCTCGAAGTAGGTGCCGTTGCCGGTGATCACCAACGTGCCGGAGACGGCGCGGTCACCTGAGGGCGCCAGGTAGTCGACCATGTCGGTGAGGCCGTTGGGGTAGTGGAAGACCTCTTCGGAGATCGAGTCTTCCAGCGCTGTCCGCAGTACGTAGGTCACGCCGGGGACGAGGAACGCCGTGTTGCGCAGCTTGGCGCGGACGGTGTCGACGTCGAGGACGGCGCCGTTCTCGAAGTAGCGGGCGTCGTACCAGTAGCGGGTCGAGGTGCCGGTCGACTCGTTCCGCTTCATCTTGCCGGTGACCTGCAGGCCCGACTGGCGGGTGAACTTCGCCTTGGGGCCGGGGCCGTCGAAGACGCCGGGAACGCCGTGGGCGAACGACATCTCGTGCACCTTGCCGCCGCGGCGGACCGTGACGTCGTAGCGGTGCGAGAGGGCGTTGACGGCGGAGGCGCCGACGCCGTGCAGGCCGCCGGAGGTCTTGTAGCCGGAGCCGCCGAACTTGCCGCCGGCGTGCAGCTTGGTCAGCACCAGTTCCACACCGGACAGACCGGACTTCGCGTGCACGTCGGTCGGGATGCCGCGGCCGTCGTCGTCGACCTGGACGCTGTTGTCGGCGTGCAGGGTGACCACGATGCGGGACGCGTGCCCGGCGACGCCCTCGTCGGTCGAGTTGTCGACGATCTCGCTGAAGAGGTGGTTGATGCCCCGGCTGTCGGTCGACCCGATGTACATGCCTGGCCGTTTGCGGACGGCCTCCAGACCTTCCAGATGGGTGAGGTCGTCGGCCCCGTACAGGGTCTCTGCGGTCACGGGTACTGCTCCCTGATTGTGTGCGGACTGCCAGCAGGGTATCCGTCCCGACTGACAATTTTTCGCAGGACGCCCGTCACGGAAGTGGAAACCGCCCCGACCGGCACCTCAAAGAAACACAAAACCGACATCCACAACTCGCTTACCTGCGAAAACAGTCGGAACAGCCCCAAACGAGACCGGTTGGCGAACGTCACGCACGCGAGCGCGCGTCAAGCGCGGTTACCCGAGCACGCGAGCACGCAACCCAGCGGTCCGGATCAGCGCCGTTGGACCGTCCTATGTGGACACGAATGGAGCGGCCGGGCAGGTCGGCGACGCGAAGAGCCGAGGTTGCGTGCGAGACCGTTCCGAGACCTTCCCGAAACGGACCCGTGAACCGCGATGAACATCGGCACGTATGCCCCGGTGTCGGAAACGGACCGAGGGACGGAGTGATCGAGTGCGGCATGGTGTGGACTCGGGTCTCTTCCAGCAGACCGCGCACAGCCCGTCCTACTTCGAGCTGTCGCGGACGGGTGCGGGCGAGCTCGTCGACTTCTGCATCCCGTGCAATCCGTACTTTCCGACCCCGCAGATGTTCGAGGAGCTCTCCAAGAACCTCGAGGCGGTGCTGAAGTTCTACCCCAGCGACTCGTCGAAGATCGCGGCCCAGCTGAGCGCCGTGCTGGGGCTCAACCCGGCCACGATCGCCATGTCGAACGGGTCGACGGAGCTCATCACGTGGATGGACCACATGTGGATCCACGAGAGCGTCGCGATCCCGATCCCGACGTTCGGGCGCTGGACCGACCAGCCGATGGAGAGCAACAAGCGCGTCGACATGTTCCTGCTCCAGGAGAGCAACAACTTCGAGCTGGACATCGACGAGTACATCAAGTTCATCCGCGCCCGCGGCTCCAAGGTGGCCGTGATCTGCAACCCGAACAATCCCGACGGCGGCTACCTGCCCCGCAGGGAGATCATCCGCTTCATGGACGAGCTCGCGGACCTGGACCTCGTCGTCATCGACGAGTCGTTCATCGACTTCGTCGAGGTCGAGCGCAACCCGAGTGTCGCCGCCGAGGCGTCCATCCGGCCCAACGTGGTCGTGCTGAAGAGCCTCGGCAAGAACTTCGGCCTGCACGGCATCCGGTTCGGCTACCTGGTCGCGAACCCCGGTCTGGCCGGGAAGATGCGCCAGATCCTGCCGAAGTGGAACCTCAACTCGTTGGCGGAAACGGTCGTGTTCATGCTGGCCGAACACGAGGCGGAGTACGCCGAAAGCCTGCGTCTGCTGTCACGGGACAGGTACCGGATGGGCATGGAGCTCTCGCGCATCCCGGACCTCACCGTCTACTCCTCGCAGGCCAACTTCCTGCTGGTCAAGCTCGGCGGCGGCATGGACGGCCGCGAGCTTCGGGACCACCTGCTGTCCCGCCACCAGGTCTTCATCCGTGAATGCGGCAACAAGCTCGGCATGACCAGCAGGTTCGCCCGGCTGGTGGTGCGTCCCGAGCACGACGTCGACCGGTTGGTCGAGGGCATCCGCGACTTCACCCAGGCGAGGTGGACGAACGACCACGCGAGCCATTCGAGCCACTCCAGCGAACCGTCGCTGCTGATGCACAGCGCCTGACAGCGCACCTGAACCATTTCTCCGAAAGGTTGCCCAGAGATGTCATCACCGCACGCCCTCAGCGGTCGGCGCGGCCAGGTGGCTGCGGCCGCGCTGGTGGCCGCCACACTGCTGAACGCGGCCATGTTCGGCGGGACCAACGCCACGGCGTCGTCGCACCGCGAGGCTCCGCTCATCGCGGGTGACCCGGCCGTGGACAACACCGACCTGTACGCGTTCGTGAGTCCGGACCACAAGGACACCGTGACGCTGGTCGGCAACTGGTCGGGTTTCCAGGAGCCCAACGGCGGCCCCAACTTCTTCCCGTGGGCCGAGGACGCGCAGTACGACTTCAACGTCGACAACGACGGCGACGCGAAGCCGGACGTCACGCTGCGGTTCACGTTCCAGACCGACGACCGGCGCAAGAACAACACGTTCCTGTACGCGAACGGCGTCGTGGACTCGCTCGACGACGAGAACCTGTTGTTCCGGCAGCGGTACAACCTGGAGGCGATCTACCAGAACGGCCAGAAGGTCAAGCTGGTCAACAACGCCCCGGTCGCGCCGTCCCCGAACGGCCCGGCGTCGATGCCGGACTTCAAGAAGCTGCGCGACCAGGCGATCACGCAGATCGCCGGCGGCGGCAAGGTCTACGTGGGCCCGTCGGAGGACTCGTTCTTCGCCGACCTGCGGGTGTTCGACCTGCTCTACGGCGGCAACCTGAGCGAGGTCGGCCAGGACACGCTGCGCGGCTACAACGTCAACACCATCGCGATCCAGCTGCCGAAGAACGCGCTGGCGCTGCGCAACGACAACCACCGCAACCCGAACATCGGCGTCTGGAGCACGACGCAGAAGCGCAGCCTGAAGCTCTCGCCCGGCAAGGCGGAGCCGACCGGTGACTTCGTGCAGGTCTCGCGGCTGGGCAACCCGCTGGTCAACGAGGTCGTGGCGCCCGCGGGCCTGAAGGACGCGTTCAACGGCCTGCGTCCCGAGCAGGACGCGAACGTCAAGGAGCTGGTGGACCGGGTCGTGAACCCGGAGCTGCCGAAGCTCATCGAGGCGATCTACAAGATCCCGGCGCCGCAGGGGCAGCGCGACGACCTGGCCGAGATCTTCCTGACCGGCATCACGAAGAAGCTGGGCGCGCAGATCAACGCGGACCTGAACTCGCAGGTCAACAACGCCGACGCGAACGCGCAGAAGTTCCGCCCGGCGGAGATGCTGCGGCTGAACATGATGATCGACCCGAACGCCAACCCGAACCGCCTCGGCCTGCTCGCGGGTGACACCCAGGGCTTCCCGAACGGCCGTCGCCTCACCGACGACGTCGTGGACATCGCCATCCAGGCGATGGAGGGTGCGGCGGCGTCCGGCAAGCTCGTCGACGCGCTCGCCACCGGTGACAAGGTCGACGCGAACGACCAGCCGTTCGAGGCGAACTTCCCGTACGTGGGCCTGCCCCGCAACGGCACCGCGGTCAACACCTCGGGCAACACCGCCGAGGTCGCGGTCAACCCGGTCGGCAAGATCGGCAACATCGACCCGATGGCGATGACCACCGCGGTCGGCTCGGCGGTCGTGTTCGGCGCCGGTTTCCTGTTGTGGCGCAAGCGTCAGCAGCACATCCGCAAGTACGGGTCGCACTCGAAGTGAAGTACCAACAACGGCAGGCCGTCGCGGTGGTTCTCCTGGTCACCGCGGCGCTTGCCTACCTCGCCGCCTCCGGTCCTGCCGACAGCAGGGCCGGGGGCGCGCCCCCTGAGCCCGCGGTTCCGGCCGTGGCGCAGCAGAACCAGATGCACAAGGTCGTTCACCAGCTCCAGCAACGGCTGCACGAGCTGCCGCAGGACAAGGACTCCTGGGCCAGGCTCGGATCGTCCTACGTGGAGCTGGCACGGGTCACGGCCGACCCGGCGTACTACGCGAAGGCCGAGGGTGCTCTGAAGAACGCGGGTGACACGGGCCTCGCCGCCATCGGCATGGGGACGCTCGCCAACGCCCGCCACGACTTCCACGCGGCCCGCGACTGGGCCGCGAAGGCGATTGCCGCACTGCCCGCCTCCGCGGAGGCGCACGGCGTGCTGGCGGACGCGTTGACGCAGCTCGGCGACGACGCGGGCGCGGAGGAGGCGGTGCAGAAGATGCTAGACCTCAAGCCCAACACGGCGTCCTTCGCCCGTGCCTCCTTCCACTTCGAACTCCACGGCAACGTCGACGGTGCCCGCGACGCGATGGAACGCGCGCTGAAGGCCTCCACGACGCCGGAGGAGATCGCGTTCTGCCGTTACCGGCTGGGCGAACTCGCGTTCGACCACAACCAGTTGGACGTTGCCGCGCAGCACTACGAGCAGGGACTGGCGGCGAGAGGAGACGACATGACTCTCACTCAGGGCATGGCCAAGGTCGCGGCGGCACGGGGTGACGCCCCCGTCGCGCTCGACTCGTACCGCAGGCTCGTGGCGCGCGCTCCCCTGCCCCAGTACCTGCAGGAGTACGCGGAGCTGCTGGAAGCGAACGGGAAGACCGAGGAGGCCGCGCAGCAGTACGCGGTGCTCTCCGAGCAGCAACGACTGATGGAGTCCCAAGGTGCTTCCGACGATCTGGCCGCGGCCCTCGTCGCCGCAGACCGCGGTGATGGCATGCAGGCACTGCGCCGCGCGGAAGCCGAGTGGAGCCGCCGGCAGAGCGTCTTCGTCGCCGACGCCATGGCGTGGGCACTGCACGTCAACGGAAGGGACGCGGAAGCGTTGAGCTACTCCGACCGCGCGGTGGCGCTGGGCTGGCAGAACGCCACGTTCTCCTACCACCGCGGGATGATCCTGGCCGCGCTCGGCCGGGTCGCCGAGGCCCAGGAGGCGCTGGTGCAGGCACTCCGGCTGAACGCGAACTTCTCGCCCCTGCAGTCCCTCAAGGCAGGCCGCAAGCTCGCGGAGCTTCGAGGCGGCAGGTGAGCCTGTCCAGCTGGGTGGTGCGACCCGTTCTGGTGGTCGCGTTGCTGCTCGCCGGCATCTTCTTCATCAACGGCGAGGCGTCCGCCCACCCGCTGGGCAACTTCAGCGTCAACCACTACCACGGGCTGCACCTGCACCCAGACCGGATCGATCTCAGGTCCGTCGTCGACGTGGCGGAGATCCCGACGCTGCAGGAGAACCTGAAGACCCGCGACGCGCGGCAGTGGTGCGAGGAGGTGGCCCGCACCGACCGTTCCTCCGTGGACGGACGGCAGATCGCCTGGACGCTCTCCAGCTCCACCAAGGATCATCCGCTCGGTCAGGCCGAGCTCGCCACGACGCGGCTGGTCTGCGAGTTCACCGCCAAGGTGGACCTGGACCGGCC
Organism: Lentzea sp. NPDC058450; assembly: GCF_042721395.1. Taxonomy (NCBI): domain Bacteria; kingdom Bacillati; phylum Actinomycetota; class Actinomycetes; order Pseudonocardiales; family Pseudonocardiaceae; genus Lentzea; species Lentzea sp. NPDC058450. The sequence continues at coordinate 106,650 of NZ_JBHXLO010000009.1, read as the reverse complement.
CGCCCGCTTCGAGTTCCACGACGAGTCCAACGCCGACCGGGTCGGCTGGCGGGAGATCACCGCCGCCGGCACCGGGATCCGGATCGCCGACTCGAAGGTGCCGACCGAGAGCATCAGCGACGAGCTGCGCACGTACCCGGAGGACCTGCTCAGCAGTCCGATGGACGTGCGCACCGTCGCGTTCAGCGCCGAACCGGGCACGGGGTCCGAGCCCAAGAAGGCCACCGGCTCCCCCATCCAGTCCTTCAGCGTCACGGCGGCCAAGCTCAACGACATCCTGGGCAGCGACGACCTCACGCCGTGGCTCGGGTTTTTGGCGTTGTTGCTGTCGTTGGTGCTCGGTGCCTCGCACGCCGCGTTGCCCGGTCACGGCAAGACGCTCATCGCGGCCTATCTGGCCGGACGGCAGGGCACGCCCAAGGACGCGTTCATCGTCGGTGCGTCGGTCACGGCCACGCACACCGGCGGCGTGCTGGTCCTCGGCCTGATCATCAGCGCCTCCAGCGCGCTGGCCGGTGAACAGGTGCTGCGCTGGCTCGGCCTGGTCAGCGGGGTGGTGATCGCCGGGATCGGCGTGATGCTGCTGCGCTCGGCCCTCTCGGCGAACCGCGAACCCGCACTCGCCGGGGCTCTCACCGGCCATGGTCACGGGCACGGTCATGGCCACGGGCACGGTCATGGGCACGGCCACGGGTACAGCCGCGCGAGCCTCGTCGGCATGGGCGCGGCCAACGGCCTGGTGCCCTCGCCGTCCGCGCTCGTGGTCCTGCTCGGCGCGATGGCGCTCGGCCGCACGTGGTTCGGCGTGCTTCTCGTCGTCGGCTACGGAATCGGCATGGCCGGCACGCTCACCGCGGTCGGGCTGCTGCTCGTGAAGGCGCGCGAACGCGTGGAGAAAATCCTGGACGGTCGTGCAACTCGTCTGTTGTCTCATTACGCACCTGTCGGCACAGCCGCGATGGTGATCGTCGTCGGCGCCTGGCTGACATTGCAGGCCGTCTAATTACACCAATGCAAGACGAAGGGCCCGGATTCCGAGGAATCCGGGCCCTTCCGTCTGTTTCCGCCCTTACAGGTTCGCCACCACGATCGACTTGCCCTCGGCAGTCTCGACCGCGATCGACTGCACCTTGTCCGGTGCGACGCTGACGTTGACCCGCAGCTTGGAGCCCTCGACCCGTTGCTTCTCGGTCGTGGTCCAGGCGAAGGCCTCGGTCTTCGTCCCGTCTGTGCCCACCACGATCAGCTTGCACTTCTGCGCGGCGGGCAGCCCGTCGACGTTCGCCGACACCAGGTAGCGGTCCTGCGAAGACGGACCGATCTCCGCCACCAGCTTGATCGCTCCCGCCGTCCCCTCGCCCGTGCGAGTGGAGGCGACGCTGGTGCCGGGCGCCTGGTTCTGCATGAACACCGCGGCACCCCCGAACGCGACCACCGCGGCGACGGCCGCGGCGGCGAGATAGCCCGGCCAGCGCCGGGACTTGGCGTGCTGCGGTGAAGGCAGGTCCTCCACCGGCGGCGGCGCCGGACTGGCTCTCAGGTGCGGAGCGGACTCCCGCTGCTGCGGGATGACCGACTCCTGCCTGATCTGCCGCAACGTGCGTTGCAGCACCAGGTCCGACGGCATGGGCAGGTCGTCCTCTAGCTCGTGCAGAAATGCCTCACGAGGCACGTCGTCAAGTGCTGTTCGGATCCGATGGAAGTCGGCGACCTGCGCACGGCAGGACGGACAGCCCCGAAGGTGCTGCTCCACGCCAAGACTCTCGTGCGCGTCCAGAACGCCGAGCGCGTAGCAGCCAAGGGTGACCGCGTCGTGCGCGCCAGCTGTCATACGACCTCCTCGTCGTCCCGATTCGACCCCCGCGGCGAAACGGTGTCACGAAGGAAAACGGGCAGATAGGAGTGGTCGGTTCAGCGTTCGAACGAGTTCATTCTGATATCGCATAACAATGGCATTACGTAACCGCCCAACTACCCTTCCGCCCCGCGCTGAGCTGCCCTTTTCACTCGATCGGACGACTCAAGGTGCCTTGAATGACTACAGGCACGTCTGTGGACGAACCAGCGGTCGATCCTCCGTCTCAATGAACACCGCGAGGCCGTCCAGGACCCTCGCCAGACCGAACTCGAACTCGTCCAGGAGGCGGTGGAAGCCGCCCGTGTTCCAGATGTGGCTCATCATCGGCAGGCGCTCCGGCGTGAAGTGCTCCCAGAGCGCCTCGCGGCCGTTCCACCAGTCCTCCTCGGAGACGCCGGTCTCCCGTTCGGCCTGGACCCGGTCGGCCATCGTGCGGCCGACGCCGTCGACGAACTGGGCCACCGCGGTCACCACGGCGACGATCTCCTCGGGCGCGAGGCCGAGCTCGGAGACGACCGCGTAGGCGGCGTCGCACCGGGTCATGGCCTGCGGACCGGGCACCCGGCGCGAGGTCGTGAGCTGGAGCATCCACGGGTGCGCGCGGTACATGTCCCACACCTGCCGGGCGAAGAACTCCAGACCGGCGCGCCACTGTCCCTTCGGCGTCGACTCGGTCTCCCCCCACACCGCGTCGACCATCAGGTCCAGCAGCTCGGACTTGCCGGGCACGTGCCGGTAGAGCGCCATCGCCGTGCTGCCGAGCGTCTCGGCGACCCGGCGCATGGTGAGCGCGTCGATCCCGTCCGCGTCGGCGACCTTGATGGCCGCCTCGACCACGCGTGCCTGACTCAGCGCGGCCTTCGGCCCCCTGGTCGCCTCGGCCGGCGTCTCCCACAGCAGCCGCACGCTCCGGTCCCGGTCGTTCTTCACCCAGCCCCCTCGTTCACAACGCGCTTGCATGTGAATCCTAGAACCGTGTACAACGTACGCCTCAGCTTACAACGTACGCAGTTACATCACGGGGGTGAAGTCGTGGGACACGCGGTGTTCGCGGAAGGCCTGCGCAAGAGATTCGACGAGAAGGCGGCGCTCGACGGGTTCGACCTGGCGGTGCCCGCCGGCACGGTGTGCGGGCTGCTCGGCCCGAACGGCGCCGGCAAGACCACGGCCGTGCGCATCCTGGCCACGTTGCTGCGCCTGGACGGCGGCCGCGCCGAGGTCGCGGGGCACGACGTGGCGCGCGAGGCGCCCGCCGTGCGCCGTCAGGTGGCGTTGAACGGCCAGCAGTCCACGGTCGACGACGTGCTGACCGGCAGGGAGAACCTGATCATGTGGGGCAGGCTCTACCACCTGTCGAAGCGCCAGGCGGCGGCTCGGGCCGACGAACTGCTGGAGCAGTTCGGGCTCACCGACGCGGCCGGCAAGCGCGCGAAGCACTACTCGGGCGGCATGCGGCGACGGCTGGACCTGGCGTCGAGCTTCATCATGCGGCCGTCGGTGCTGTTCCTGGACGAACCGACCACCGGCCTCGACCCGCGCAACCGCGGCGAGGTGTGGCGGGAGGTCAAACGGGTCGTCGCCGAGGGCACCACGGTGCTGCTGACCACGCAGTACCTGGACGAGGCCGACCAGCTCGCCGACCAGATCGTCGTGCTGGACACCGGCCGGGTCGCCGCCCAGGGCACGCCGGAGGGCCTCAAGTCGAAGCTCGGCGGGGACCGGATCGAGGTCGTGGTCCGCACCGCCGACGAGCTGCCGGTCGTGGCGGACGTGCTCGGGCCGGACGCCGAGGCCGACCCCGACACGTTCCGGGTGAGCGCGACCGTGGCGGACCGGGTCGCCGCGCTGACCCGCGTGACGTCGGCGCTGGCCGCGAAGGGGGTCGAGGCCGAGGACATCGCGCTGCGGCGGCCGACGCTGGACGAGGTCTTCCTCGCGATCACGGGCCACAAGGCGGTCGACGCTTCTTCTGGGGGACGGGCATGAGGTACGCGGTCGTCGACTCGTGGGTCGTCGCGAAGAGGGACCTGATCCACTGGGTGCGCGAGCCGGTCAGGGTGTTCGCGAACCTCGCCTACCCGATCATCTCGGTGCTGATCTTCGGACTGGTGTTCGGCAGCGCGATGAACGTCTTCGGCGGCGGTGACTACATCGAGTTCCTGCTGCCGGGCATGTTCGGCCAGACCATCGCGTTCGGTGTCGCCTCGACGATGATGATGGTGTCGATGGACGCCGACCGGGGCGTGACGGACCGGTTCCGCGCGTCACCGATGTCGCAGACCGGCGTGGTGGCCGGGCGCAGCATCGCGGACCTGGTGAACTCGTCGCTGGAACTGCTGGTGCTCGCGCTGTGCGGGCTGCTGATCGGCTGGTCGTTCCGCGACGGGCTGATCAACGCGCTGGTGGCGTTCGCGCTGTTCCTGTGGCTGCGGTTCGCGCTGGTCTGGGTCGGCATCTACCTCGGCCTGCTGGTGAAGCCCGAGGCGGCGCAGGCGTCGTGGATGTTCCTGTTCCCGCTGACGATGTTCGCGAACACGTTCGTCTCGCCCGAGTTGATGCCGGGCTGGCTGCGGGTGGTCGCGGAGTGGAACCCGCTGTCGTCCACGGTGGCGGCGGCGCGGGAGCTGTTCGGCAACCCCGGCGTGGGCGGCGACTCGTGGGCCGCGCAGCACTCGCTGCTACTCGCCGTGCTGTGGCCCGCGGTGTTCGTGGCGATCTTCTGGCCTCTTTCGGTCCTGAAGTACCGCAACCTCAGCCGCTAGGAGATCGTTCCGGAGCTGGTCGGCGAGCCACTTCGCGAGGAGTCGCCGCCAGCTCCGGACCCTGGCCAGCTTGTCCGCGCTGAGGGTCCTGTCGTCCTCCCACTCCCGCCAGTCCCCGCTCGCGAGCCAGCCGATGCAGCCCGCGATCCGGTGCACGCGCAACAGGTCCGGATCGGGCGTGGAGCCGTAGCCGGTCCAGAACGCCTGGGGCAGCACGGTTCCGTGCAGGTAGAGGTGCTCCTCGAACGCCGCGAGCTCGTCGAGCGGGTTGCCCTGTCCGGGGTTGTCCCAGTCGATCAGCGTCGCTCTCCCGTCCCCCACGATGATGTTGTGGAGGTTGACGTCGTTGTGCAGCACGCCGATGCGGTGGATCTTGCGGAACGCCCGGCCGATGCTGCGCCAGACCTCTTCGGACACCGGCAGCGAGTCCGCGAGCGGGCGACCCTCGACGTACTCGACCAGCACGTCGCCGCGGCCGTTGTGCGCGAGGATCTCCGGCGCGCCCGGCACGACGAACTTCGGCAGGTCGCGCGCCACCTTGGGTTGGCGCAGCACGGCTTTGCGACCGTCGGCGAGCGTCACGAGGTGCAGGACGTTGGTGAGGCCCTCCCCCTCCAGCGGCTCGACGCGGACGGCGGTCTCCAGCAGGCGGAACAACCATCTCCTCCAAACGGTGTAACACCGGACACTTGGGACGAGAGACATCACGGGGGTGCATTCGGCGGCGAAGTACGCATGGAGGCATACCGATGGTTCAACGTCCTCGGCGGTTCGCACTGTTCGCGGTCCTGACACTGGTTCTACCACTGGCCGTGACCGGACAGGCACTCGCTGATCCCAACAACAACTCTCCCGCGAAGCTCACCAAGGCCGTGACGCTGAACGGCGTCCTGCGACATCTCGACGCGTTCCAGTCCATCGCGGACACTCACGGCGACCGCGCGGCCGGACGTCCTGGATACCAGGCGTCGGTGAACTACGTGGTGTCGCAACTGTCCGCGGCGGGGTTCTCGCCGAGCGTGCAGGCGTTCGACTTCCCGTACGTGGAGGACAACTCGCGGCTCGACCGGCTCGCGCCGGTACCGCGGGTGTTCGTCCGGGACACCGACTTCAACCGCCACGGCTTCGACCAGCCCGTCGAGGGCACCGCGACCGGCGCGATCCAGCCGGTCGACGTGGTGCTGCCGCCGACCCCGCTGCCGAACGGCAACAGCAGCGGCTGCGAGGCCGCCGACTTCGCCGGGTTCGTGCCCGGCGGCGTCGCGATGCTCCAGCGGGGCACCTGCGGGTTCACCGTCAAGGCGCTCAACGCCCAGGCAGCGGGAGCGGCGGCGGTGATCCTGTTCAACGAGGGCCAGCCCGGCCGCACCGGCCTGGTCACGCCGATCGGTGACGTCACGGGCCTCACGATCCCCGTGGTGTTCGCGACGTTCGCGGCCGCACAGGACCTGATCCTGAACACGCCCGGTGCCACGGTTCGCGTCACGGTCGACTTCACCGAGGAGACGCGGCAGGCCTGGAACGTGTTCGCCGAGACCCGCGACGGCAACGCGAACAACGTCGTGATGGCCGGCGCGCACCTCGACAGCGTGCAGGACGGGCCGGGCATCAACGACAACGGCAGCGGCTCCGCGGCGTTGCTGGAGACCGCGATCCAGATGAAGAAGGTCAAGCCGAACGCGAAGATCCGCTTCGCGTGGTGGGGCGCCGAGGAAGAAGGCCTGCTCGGGTCCGAGCACTACGTCGCGACCCTGCCGCAGGCCCAGCGCGACAAGATCGCGCTGTACCTGAACTTCGACATGGTCGGCTCGCCGAACCACTTCTACGGCATCTACGACGGCGACGACTCGAGCGGCACCGCGCCCGTGCCGATCCCGCCCGGTTCGGCGCAGATCGAGGACGTGTTCGAGAAGTTCTACGCCGACCGCGGCCTGCCGTCGGAGGACACGGACTTCTCCGGCCGGTCCGACTACGGGCCGTTCATCGCGGTCAACATCCCGGCCGGTGGCCTGTTCACCGGCGCCGAGGACGTGAAGACGGCGGCGCAGGCGGCGTTGTACGGCGGGACGGCGGGGGTCGCGTTCGACCCGTGCTATCACCAGCCGTGCGACGACAGGTCGAACCTGAACCTGACCGCGCTGGACGTCAACGCCGACGCGATCGCCACGGCGGTGATCACGTTCGCGTTCGACACGTCGACGGTGAACGGCGTGCGCGCGCCCGGCAAGTCGCACGGACGCGCGCCGCAGGGATCCTCTAGCTAGACCAGAGGTCGCACCGGTGATCGGCCGGTGCGACCTGCTCGGTCGCGAGGAGCCGGACGTCCTGGCGTTGCCAGCCAGGGTGTCCGGTTCGCGCGAACCTCGTCCACGCTTCGACCATCTCGTCGGAGAGCCTCTGCTGCTTCGGCGTGAGCGTGGTGTTCGCGTAGTTGAACAGGAACGGCAGCTCCGAGCCGTGGTAGGCGCCGTACGGGAAGTCGGGCATGTCCGGGAAGATCATCGGCGGGGCCGGTTCGGTGAACTCGTAGCCGAACGCCCCGGTCTGCCGGCGCAGTTCCCGCGTCGGGCAGGTCGACGTCATGTCCGAGAGGGCTTTCGAGAGCTGAACTCGTTCGTCGCCGCCCTTCGGTGGATAGGCGGCGAGGACGCGTTGTGCTTTGGTGGCGCCGAATCCGTCTGTGAGCGCCTGCTCGTACGCCTGTGCGTCGAGTGGCGGGTAGAACCAGGCGGCGAACACCGAGAACTCGTCGCGCGCGGTGCCCGCGAGGATCGGGACCCGGTGGAAGCGACCTTGTTCGAGGGCCGTGATCGGGTTCTCCGGCAACGCTTCCGTGCCGAACGCGGGGGACGCGAACTGCTGGAGTGCCTTCACCTCGTCGAAGGTGAGCCCGCGCAGGCACGCGATGTCGGGACACGCGGTCGCCGCGGCGCCCAACCGTTCGACGTCCTCACGGCTCTTCCAGGCGTGCTCGACGTGGTTCTCGCCGGCCGGGGTGCCGAACGCGCACGGTCCACTCTGGATGATCGCCTTGTGGAACAGCCTGCGGGTCTTCGGGGAGGTCAGCTGGGCGCACGTCGAGAGCCCGCCCGCCGACGCGCCGAACACCGTGACGTTGCGGGGGTCGCCGCCGAACTGCCGGATGTTGCGTTGGACCCACTCCAAGGCGGCCTGCTGGTCACTCAGCCCGAACGCGCCTGATCCCGGGAGGCCTGGGAAGCCGAAGTAACCGGCGGCGCCGAGCCTGTAGTTGTTGGTGACGACGACGGAACCGTTGCGTGCCAACCGGTCCGGGCCGTAGTCGGCTCCGGCACCGGTGACGAAGCTGCCGCCGTGGATCCAGACCAGGACGGGCTTGCGGGAGGCGTGCCGGGGTGCCGTGACGTTGAGGTGGAGGCAGTCTTCGGCCTGGTCGCAGGCTTGGCCGGGCCGGTCGGCGCGGAGAACGCCCTGCCAGGGCCGGGCAGGCTGCGGGTCGCGCCAGCGGTTCTCCCCGACGGGAGGCGCGGCGAACGGGATGCCCTGGAACGAGCGCAGGGCCTCGGTGGTGGTTCCCGACACGAATCCGGTGTCGGTGCGGACGAGTCCCGCGGCGTGGGCGGGAACGGCGGTTGCGGCGATGAGTGCGGCCGCGAGCACGATGGTTGAGGTTGAACGCATGTCACGCCCAACCTAACGACGGCCGCAACCGCGTTTCAGCGCTCCAGGATCTCGGCCAGCCGCAGGGTGTCGTCCAGGTACCGCTCGTACGGGAAGCCGGCGTTCAGCAGGGCGGTGCGCAGCTCGTCGTACATCGGTTTCCCGTTGTCGTGGAACGCTTTGCTGCCCGCCTCGGTGAGGCTGACCAACCGGCGCCGCGCGTGCTCGGGGTCGACGCGGACCTGCACGTGCCCCGCGGCCTCCAGCGGTTTCAGGGCCCTGCTGATCGCCGGGTCGGACACCGACAACGCCTGCGCGAGCTGGTGCTGCGTCACCGGTTGGATCTCCTCCAAGGTGCCCAGCAACCGCAGTTGGCTGTAGCTGAGCCCGTCCGGGTCCGCCTCCCGCTGCCGGGCGGCGTCTCCGAGCAGGTACACGACCCGATGCAACAGGTCCGCGAGTCCGTCGTCCACGCCGTTGATCCTACATCAGTGTTGCGCGGTTAATATTAACCATGCAACACTCGATGCCATGGACACGCTCCCCTACCTCGCCAAGACCTCGTTTCCCCTGCTCTGGCTGCTGATCGCCGTAGTCGGCGCACTCGTGAACACCCGCCACAACCCCTCTCCCGCGGCGCGCCTGGAGACCTGGCAACGGTGGTGGGCGGGCGCCGCGCTCGGCGGCGGCAGCGCGTGGCTCGTCATCGCGTTCCTCGCCGTCCCGGACGAGATGGCGACCACCATCGGCTTCGCGCGCACGCCGTTCGAGTTCGAGATCGCCTTCGCCAACCTCGCCCTCGCGGTGCTGGCCTTCCGCGCCGCGTCCCCCTCGGCCACCACGAGGGAACGCGTGCTGGTCGGCCTCGGCGCGGGCATGTTCCTGTGGGGCGCGGCGGCCGGCCACGTCTACCAGTGGTTCGCGGCCGGCAACCACGCCCCGGGCAACACCGGCGGCATCCTGATCTACGACGTGCTGGCGCCCGCCGTCCTGATCCTCCTGGCGCACCGGGCCGAGCGACTGACGCCTCGCCTAGACAGCAGCAGCCTTGTTGCGTGACAACAGCCGTGCCGCCACCGCCGCGGGCAGGTACATCAGCACCCCGTACACGGCCGGCGGAATCGCCATCGTCTCGTCGTTCAGCACCGTGAGCGCGAGGGTGATGGCGATGGTGGCGTTGTGGATGCCGATCTCCATCGCGCTCGCGATGGCCTGCTTGCGCTCGACCTTGAACAACTTGGGCACGTAGTAGCCGATCGCCAGGCTGAAGATGCTCAGCAACAACGCCACCGGCCCCAGCGTCCCGATGTTGTCGAGCAGCTGCCGGTACGCCTGCGCGATCGCCGCGATGATCACCAGCACCAGCACCACCACGGACGCGATGCGCACCGGGTCGTTCATCTTGAGCGCCCACGCCTCGAACCTGCGCCGCACCAGCATGCCGATCGCGACCGGCACCAGCACGATCGCGAAGACCTGCACGAACTTCGCCGGCTGCAACCCGACCTCGGCGTCGTCGGCCATGAAGTGCGCCATGCTCAACCCCACCACCAGCGGCAGCGTGAACACGGCCAGCACCGAGTTGATCGCGGTGAGGGTGATGTTGAGCGCCACGTCCCCACCGGCCAGATGGCTGAAGAGGTTCGCGCTCGTCCCGCCCGGCGAGGCGACCAGCAACATCATGCCGACCGCCAGCACCCCCTTGAGCCCGAACGCCAGCACCAGGCCGAGGCAGACGGCGGGCAGCACGATCACCTGGCAGACGAGCGCGATGACCGCGGCCTTGGGGTACTTGGCGACGCGCGCGAAGTCGTCTGTGGTCAGCGTCAGGCCGAGGCCGAACATGACCAGGCCGAGCGCCAGTGGCAGGAAGATCTGTACGACTAGCACGGCGGCCTCCGCGAATGTCCAGCTTTGTGCGGTTTGATCTGTTCGGAAGATCCTGGCGTTACTCCGCTCTCGATGGAATCGGCCAGGTGGTGGCACCGTTCCGGCCCTCGTGATAGTCCTGTAGAAAACCTTCTGGGGGCAGAACATGATCGCGGCGGTACTCGGGGCATCGGGCAAGCAGGGCGGCGCCGTCGCCCACCACCTCCGCCAGGCGGGCTGGGAGGTCCGCGCGATCGGCCGGCAGGGACCTGTCCGGGCAGACCAGAACTCGCCGGAGTCGCTGGTCGAGGCCTTCGCCGGCGCCGACGCCGTCTTCAGCGTGCAGCCCGCGCCCCACGACCCGCGCGCACCGCAGGGCTACTCCCCCGCCGTCGAGACCACGTGGGGCCGCAACGTCGCCGACGCCGCTCAGACGGCAGGCGTCCGGCACCTCGTCTACGCCTCGCTCGTGGAGGCGGCGAAGGAAACGGGCGTCGCCTCGTTCGACAGCAAGCACCTGGTCGAGCGGCACATCGCGGAGATCGGCCTGCCGACGACGGTCCTGCGGCCGACGACCTTCATGGACGGCCTGTACGCGCCCGGCCTCACCAAGCTCACCCACCTGCTGCACCCGCACACCCGCTACCACCTGATCGCGGTGGACGACATCGGCGCGATCGCCGCGCGCGTGTTCGCGGACCCGGCCCGGTTCGCGAGCCAGTCGCTCACCCTGGCGGGGGATCTGCTCACCCCGGTGGAGATCGCCGGGCTGATGGGCGCCGAGTACGAACAGTTCCAAGTGGACGACCCCGAGCTGCGGAAGGTGTTCAGCGAGGGCGCCGAACCCGCCGTGGACATCGCAGGCCTGCGCGCACTACACCCCGGCCTGCGCACGTTCGCCGGCTTCTTGTCCGAGACCGGCTAGTGCGGCTGCGACACTGACGGACGTGCAGATCGGCGTCTTCACCGCGGGCGAGCAGGATCCGGCCGGGATCGTCGCGCTCGCCGAGGCAGCCGACGCGGCGGGGTTCGACGTCTTCGCGGTCGGCGAGCACCACAACCCGCCGTACAGCTCTTCCTGCCCGGCCACGCTGCTCGCCCACATCGCCGCGCGCACGACGATCGCGCTCTCCACCGCCACCACGCTCATCACCACGAACGACCCGGCCAGGCTCGCCGCCGAGTACCGGACGCTGGACCTGCTCGCACCCGGCCGCACCGACCTGGTGCTGGGCCGGGGCAACACCGCGAAGGTGTTCGGCTGGTTCGGCAAGGAGATCGAGTACGGGCTGCCGCTGACGATCGAGAACTACGCACGGCTCACCGAGCTGTGGCCGGGGAAGCCGTACGTCTGGCACGCGGTCACGCACTCCCCCGAGGTCGCCGACCTGGCCGCCGAGCACGACGACGGCCTGTTCGTGTTCGCCGGCCGGACCGAGCCCATCACGAGGTACCGGGACCAGACAGCGCACCCCAGGATCGGCGTGCTGGCCGACACCCTCGACGAGGGCCTCGCGCACGAACCCGACCGGCTGCTGATCAAAGTCGGAAGCCCCGGCGAAATCGAAAAGCTAAGGTCGCAGGTGTGTTCAGCCTTGCCACACCGCCGCTCTTCGCCCGGCTCAAGAGAGCGAACAACGTCCTGATCGCCGGTGCCGGCGGCGGCTTCGACGTGTTCGCCGGCATCCCGCTCGGCGTCGCGCTGCGCGATCTCGGCAAGCGCGTGCACTACGCGAGCCTGAGCTTCAGCGACCTCGAACGCCTCGACCTCGACGCCTGGCTGGAGCCGGGGCTCGCCGCCGTCGGACCCGAGACGTCCGGCGAGGACGCGTACTTCCCCGAACGCGAGCTGGCGCGGTTCCTCAACGACACGGTCTACGCGTTCCCGCGCACGGGCGTGCGGCCGTTGCGCAGCGCCTACCGCACGATCATCAGGAAGCACGACATCGACGCGATCGTGCTGGTCGACGGCGGCACGGACATCCTGCTGCGCGGCGACGAGCAGCACCTCGGCACGCCCACCGAGGACATGACGAGCCTCGCGGCGGTGACCGGCGTCGACGGCCTGACGAAGGTCGTGACCAGCCTCGGGTTCGGCATCGACGCGCATCACGGCGTGTGCCATGCGCACGTCCTGGAGAACCTTGCGGCGCTGGACAAGCAGGGTGCGTACCTCGGCGCGTTGTCCATCCCGTCGGACAGCCACGAGGCCCGCGCCTACACGACCGCGGTCCGGCAGGCGCAGGAGGCGACGCCGTTGTCGCCGAGCATCGTGAACGGGCAGATCGCGGCCTCGTTGCAGGGCGAGTTCGGCAACGTCCAGTTCACGACGCGCACCGAGGGCAGCGAGCTGTTCGTGAACCCGTTGATGGGCGTGTACTTCAGCGTCGACCTGGACGCGCTCGCGCGGAGCGTGCACTACCTGCCGGCGTTGCAGAACACGCGGACGGCGTTCGACGTGGCTCTCGCGATCGAGGACTACCGCGAGAGCGTGGACGACCGCCGACCGAAGCGCGCGCTGCCTCACTGACGCCGCACCACCAGCGCCACCACCAGGATCATCACGGCGATGGCGAACGCCGAGCCCAGCACCCACAACCCGTAGATCGCGAACGCCACGAACTCCGACCCGATCGCGGCCACCGACGTGATGGTCGCGCGGGCGTCGGACTCGATCCGGTGCTGGAGCTCGGTCTCCACGTGCACCAGCACGAACCGGTACAGGCCGTAGAACAGTCCCAAGAGGACGATCGCGACCGGGACGGCCAGCCACGCCGCCACGAGCAGCACCAAGCCCGAGGCGAACAGCACCCAGCCGCGGAACGGCAACCGCCCGGCCAGTGACGCCCCGGCCGCTCCCAGCAACGGCACGCCGATCGTCGCCATCGGCACCCAGACCGTCGGCACGTGCCAGTCCTGCGCCAGCAGCGTGAAGTACTCCTCGAACGCGTCGATCGCGTACACCAGAGCCACGGCCAGCACGGCACGTTTGATCGGCACGGACGCGCGCAACCCGGTCTTCAGCGTGTCCAGGTAGCCGAGTTCCTCGTCGTCGTCCTCACCGCGCTCGGGTTCCGGGAACCGCAAGGCGATCACCGACGAGGCCAGCAGCACGGCGACGGAAATCCAGCCCGCCAGTTCGTAGCCGCCCAACGAGAACAGAACGGTCGCGATGACGGCGACGGGCACCTGCGCGACCAGCTCGATGGTGTCGATGCGCGCGTTGAGGCGTCCGTACCGGTCCTCGTCGCCGTTGGCCGCGAGCCCGTCGTACAGCAGGGCCTCGAACGAACCCGACTGCAGCGTGCCGCCCAGGCCCCACAGCACGAACCCGGCCGCGAAGCCCCAGAACGACGGGAACAGGATCCAGGCCGCGTGCCCGAGTGCTTGCAGCACACCGGAAGCGACCAGACAGCTCCGCCGCGAGAACCGGTCCGCCAGCGCACCCGACGGCACCTCGAACACGACCGCGGTCAGCGACCAGATCGTGAGCAGCACCGAGATGGAGGCGTCCGACAGCCCGCTGTCGGCGAAGAGCAACGCGTACAGCGCGTAGATGGGCACGAGGTGCGAACACCACGCCCACGCCGTCGCGGTTCGGGAGAGATCGGTTGAAGATCAATGTCGTCGACGCATGGCACAAGACTAAGCCGCCAGCGCCACCGAATAAATGGCGCTGACGGCTCGTGGTCGAGCGGGTACCGGTCGTGACTAGAAGCCGGCGGTGATCTTCGTGAAGGCGAGCTCGGCCTGACCGATGCCGGAGCAGTTCGCGGCCACCTGGCCGTCGCAGCCGCCGCGGTCGCGGTTGACCGACCAGAAGGCCAGTCGCCCGAGGCCGTTGGACTTCGACCAGTCGCGGATCGCGGTCCAGTCGTCGACGGTGGTCAGCTCGCGCTGGTCCGACAGGCCGTTCATGCCGGAGATGCCGACGTGCTTGAACGCCTCGGCGTCGCTCCAGCCGAACGTCGACTTGAGCTTGTTCTTCAGCCCCGTCGCCGCGTTGATGGTGTCCTGGCGGACGTTGGAGCTGCCGAAGTCGAACGGCATGATCGTGAACACGTCGATGTTCGCGTTCAGCGCCTTGGCCTGGTCGATCAGCCGGTTGCCGTAGAAGTTCGGGCCGGTGGTCGAGGTGCCGAAGGTGACGATCGTCTGGATGCCCGGGTTGTTCTGCTTGACGATGCGCAGGGCCGTGACGATCCGGTCGGCGACGACGGTGTTCTCGAACTCGTCGGTGTTCTCGATGTCGATGTCGATCGCCTTGAGCCCGTAGGCGTTGATGACCTGCTGGTACGCGCCGGCCAGCGCCTCGGGGGTCGAGCAGTTCGGGCCGAGCTTGTTGCCGCTCCAGCCACCGAACGACGGCACGATGTCACCACCGGCCGCGCGGATGGCGTTGATCGTCTGCTGGTCGGCGCCACCGGTCAGCGGACGCTGGCCGTCCCAGGCCGGGGTGCAGCCGCCGCTCGACAGCACGAACGCGAGCGTGAACCACTTGACGCCGGTCTGGCTCATGACCTGCGTCGCGCTCTGCGGGTTGCCCCAGCCCAGGTACAGGTAGGGCGCGCCGCGGCCGCTGCCGGGCAGCGGCGGGTTCGACGTCGTGGTCGTGGTGGTCGTGGTGGTGGTCGTCGTCGGCGGGTTGCCGGTGCCGTCGCACGTACCGCCGTTGACCTTGCAGTTGGACGGGTTCGCGCCGGAACCCCTCACGGTGAAGCCGAAACTGGTGCTGCCGCCCACCGGGACGTTACCGTTCCAGGTGCTGCGGACGGTGATGTTCTGGCCGTTGGCCGCGTAGCTGCCGTCCCAGAGCGACGCGATCGACTGGCCGCTCGGCAACGTGAACTCGACGGTCCACGACGAGAGCGCGGACGCGCCGCTGTTGGAGATCGTGTACTTGGCCTCGTAGCCGCTGCCCCAGTCCGACGTCTTTGTGAACGCCGCCGTCACGCCCGACGCGCCGCTCGCGGGTGCGGCGACCACGCCTCCGACCACGGTGGCTATCGCCAGCCCGAGGGTCAGGATCTGCCAGCGAAACTTCTTCATGGTGCTCCATTCACGTGCAGGGGGTACGTGATGAAGGGCACGTTAACTGGTCTAAACCACCTGTTCAAGGGGATGAAACGGACATCGTTTGTGCTGGTACAGACGTTGCGAGAGAACGCTCTCACCTTAAATCCACTTAAGACTGAGAATGTTCGGCCACTGACGAAACCCGCTGACGTGGGAGAAACCGGTTCCGCGACCGGCACGTTCCGGACGTACCCTCCGAGCCATATGAACGCTCACGAACTCGCCCAGCTGATGGCGGCCTACGAGGTAAGCCCGGACGTCCAGCTCACGCAGACCGCTTACCGCCTCGACCTGGCTCGAACCTGGCAGATCCCGGAGGGCGCGCGAGTCCTGGAGATCGGCTGCGGCCAGGGCGACATGACCGCCGTGCTCGCCGACCAGGTCGGTCCGGACGGCCGCGTCGTCGGCACCGACATCGCCGTCCCCGGCTACGGCGCGCCGATCACCGTCGGCGACTCCGCCCGGCACCTGCACGAGGGCCCGCTCGGGTCCCGCATCGACATGCGCTTCGAGACGGACGTGCTCACCGACGACGTCGGCACCGGGTACGACCTGGTCGTGCTCGTGCACTGCTCCTGGTACTTCGCGTCGGCCGGGTTGCTGGAGCAGACGTTGCGGAAGGCGCGGGAGCTCGGGTCGCGGCTGTGCTTCGCCGAGTGGGACCCGATGCCCGCGCACACCGACCAGATCCCGCACCTGCTGGCCGTGCTCGCCCAGGACCGGATCGCGGGTGACACCGACCTGAACGTGCGGGCGCCGCTCACGCGCGAGACGCTGCTGGGTGCGATGGAGCGGACCGGCTGGCAGGTGGAGGAGGTGTCCACGGTGGACACCGGCGCGTTGCAGGACGCCGACTGGGAGGTCGGCTTCGCGTTGCACGACTCGCCGGACGGGCTGGCGAAGGAGCTGCTGCGGCAGGTCGCGCGGGACAAGGGCAACGTGCCGTTGCCCGCATACGCCCTCACGGCACGCTGAGTCCGAGCTGCCTGCTCACAGCACGCGGGTGGTCTCCAACTTCTCCCGATCCCCTTCCCTCTCCCGGTCTCTGTCGCGTTCTTCCAGCAGCTGCAACAGCGCGTACGTGGTCTGGCGTTGCTCCTCCAGGAGCTTCGTCAGCCACGACCCGAAGTAGAGGAACCCGCCGACCCCGATCAGCCCCACTCCCAGAATCCCGCCCGACACGACGTACGGGATCTGTTCGAACGTGTACCCGGTGTGCGCGACGCCCCACCAGGCGAACAGGATCGCCGCGATGCCCGCCGTCATCAGCATCGTGCCGACCAGCCCGAGTCCGTTGCGCAAGCGGGCTCGGCGGCGGTCCTGGATCGTCATGGCTTCACCCTCAGGTCGGGGACACCGGTCGGGTGCCCGGAAGGACAGGGCGCGCCGCCCAGCAGGAACGTGCCGAACGACTTCATCCCGAACGCTCCGGCGGCGGCGACTCCCAGCCCGGTGAGCACCAGCAACGCCGGTACACCCGGGAAGTCCAGCAACGACCGGGGCCGCGTGCGGGCGGAGGCGACCGGGACGACCGACTTGGCAGGCGGGTTCACGCCCGCGACCGGCGGCGTGCCCGGCGACAGCGGCGGGGGCGCGTCCACGGCAGGCGGTGGCACGACTCCGGGTGCGGGCGCGTCCGGCGGGGTCAGGGGTGCCGACGCCGAGGCGTTCGCGACGGCCTCGGTGTCGCCGACGATCACCACCATCTTGCGCAACGGGTTGAGCAGCGGCACGAGCTCCTTGGGCAGCAACGGGGCGACGATGCCGTCCAGGATGCCGCCGAGGCCGAGCTTCGTGCGCAACGCCAGCACGTCGATGGTCAGCGTCAGGCCGCGGGAGGTCGAGGTCGCCGACGTGCCTTCGAGTTTCGTGGCCGATGTGGGCCAGGCGAGCGTGATTCCCAGTGGCTCCAAGGCCTTCAGCAGCCCGTCCGGTGGTGCGTCCGGCGACTTGACCGGAAACTTCTGGCCCAGCACGGTGAACTCCGCGACCGAGAACGTGCTGGTGCCGCTCGCCTTCGCGCCGTCGCTCACGGCCACCGACTCGAACTTCACCCCCGACATGACGACGAGCCCGGCCAGCAGCGAGATCGTCTGGGCGGACGTGACGGCGGAGGACCGGGCCTCGGAGGTGCCGACCGAGCTGACGCTGCTGGAGGACACCCCGTCGACGGTCAGCAGGAACGGGACCTCCTGCTTGGCGCCCGCGTACGACTCGGCCTTCGCGGCACCGGCGGCGGCGCGCATGCCCGGCTGGGACTGGTCGGCCGGACCGCCGGGGTGGGCGGCGTTGGCCTGCACCGGGTAGGCGAAGCCGAGCAGTTGTGGCAGGCCGGTGCCGACGGCGGCGCCCGGCCACAGCGACGACGCGAGCGAGCGGCCGATCGGACCGGAGCCGAGCTCGGTCTGGGTGTAGGACAGGTGCACCTCGCCCTGCGGTTCGGCCGGGACCGGGATCAGGTCGGTGTGCAGCAGCACCGACACGGGCGCGGCGCGGGCGGACAGCGTGAAGCCGCCGATGTCGGAGGCCTGCGCCGGCATCGGGGAGAGCAGGAGGAGCAGCAGAACGAGCGCGTACCTCATGTCGTCCCTCCGAAGTAGACGGTGGCGAGGTCGTCGTCGGCGGACACGGCGCCGTGCGTCATCACCACGACCTGGTCGGCGACGGCGGATGCGGTCTCGGCGAACTGCTCGACGATCAGCATCGTCACGCCCGAGCGCGCCAGCTCCCCCACCACCTCGTACAGCTCGGCGACGATCACCGGGGCGAGGCCCATCGAGAGCTCGTCGACCACCACGACCGCCGGGTCGGTGAGCAACGCGCGGGAGAACGCCAGCATCTGCTGCTCGCCGCCGGACATGGAGCCCGCCAGTTGTCTCTTCCTCGTCCGCAGCTTCGGGAACCGGTCGTAGACGACCTCGGCGTCCCCGCGCATGAGCCGCAGGTTCTCGGCGACGGTCAGGTTCGGGAAGATCGCCCGGCCCTCCGGGATCGTGCACAGGCCGGCGCGGGCCAGCTCGTCCGGCGGGGCGTCGTTGACGTGCACGCCCGCCAGGTGGACGTGCCCGGAGGTGGCCCTGATCTGTCCGCTGAGGACTTTGACGAGGGTCGACTTGCCCGCGCCGTTCGGGCCCAGCAACGCGGTGACCGTGCCGCGCGGGACGTTCAGCGAGACGCCGCGCAGCACCTCGATGCGGCCGTAGCCGGCGTGGACGTCCATCAGGTCGATCATCCGAGGTACGCCTCCCGGACTCCGGCGTCCGCGCGGACCACGTCGGGCGTGCCGGAGACCAGCAGCCGCCCCAGGTTCAGCACGTGCACGTGGTCGCAGTAGCCCATGACGAGGTCCATGTCGTGCTCCACCAGCACCACCGCCCGGCCCTCCGCGCTGAGGTGCCGCAACAGCTCGCCGAACTCGTCGGTCTCGGCGCGGTCGAGCCCGGACGACGGTTCGTCCAGCAGCAGCAACGACGGGTCGGTGGCCAGCGCGCGGGCGAGTTCCAGCAGCCGGGCGGCGCCGGTCGGCACGGTGTCGGCCTGGTTGTGCGCGAACCCACCGATCCCGACGCGGTCCAGCAGCTCGTCGGCCAGGCGAGCGGGACGGCGGCGGCTTTCCAGCGCCACCACGACGTTCTCCCAGACCGTGAGCGACCCGAAGACCTCCAGTCGTTGGAACGTCCGCGCGACGCCCAGCCGGGAACGCTGGTGCGGGCCCTTGGAGGTGATGTCCTCGTCGTCCAGCACGACCCGGCCCGAGGTGGGCTTGCGCAGCCCGCTGATCACGTCGAACAACGTCGTCTTGCCCGCGCCGTTGGGCCCGATCAGCCCGGTGACGCCGGGCTCGACCACCAGCGACACGTCGTCGACCGCGGTCACCTCGCCGAAGCGGACCGTCACGCCCTCCACCCGCAACGTGCTCATGCGCGCCGCCAGGACCAGGCCCGGAATCCCCAGCTGACCAGGCCGTTCGGATCGCGCGCGAGCCCGGCCGCCGCGACGCCCAGCAGCACCACCGCCACCCCGGCGAACGCCGGAAAACCGCTCTGCAGCACGGGAAGCAGCATCAGCAGCGTCCCGCCGAGCAGCGCGCCGGACACCGACGTCACGCCCGCGATCACCGCGAACAGCAGCAACGGCAGGTTGTTGAACAGCTGGAAGTCGCTCGCCGCCACGGTTTCCCGCAGCTGCGCGAACAACCCGCCCGCGAGCCCCGCGATCGCCGCCGACAACGAGAACACCCACACCCGGATCCACCGCACGTTGAGACCCAGCGTCGCGCAGGCGGCCGAGCTGTCCTTGACCGCGATCATCCGCCGCCCGAGCCGTCCGCGCCGGATCGCCAGCACCCCGATCCCGACCAGCACGAACACGCCCGCCGTCAGCACCAGCTGCGCGGTCGCCGACCCGACCATCGCCGGCACCTGGAGACTCCCCCGCACCCCGAACGCGATCGGCGACTGCAGCACGAGCTTGTCCATCAGCTGCGCGAACCCCAGCGTCGCGAGCGCCAGGTACAGGCCGCTCACCCGCAACACCGTCAACGCGATCAGCGCCCCCACCGCCGCCGCCACGCCCGCCCCGATCAGCAGGCTCACCGGCGACGCGCTGCCGAGCCGCGCGACCGTGACGGCACCGATCCCGACGAACGTGAACTGCCCCAGCGACACCACCCCGCCGTACCCGGTGAGCAGCACCATCGACAGCAGCACGATCCCGAACACCAGCGCCAGCGCGAGCTGCCCGGCCACCACCGAGTCCACCAGCAGGGCGAGTGCGAGCACCACTCCGATGAACAACCCGGCGCCAACACCGGTCGTCAGCGCGTTCGGCACCGCCACCCCGCGCTGTCCCCGCACCCCGCCGATCCGCAACGGCGACTGCGGCATCGCGAGCAGCACCACGAACAGCAGCAACGCCGGAATCGCCGCACGGAACGAGATCCAGAACGGCGACGACGGCAGATAGGCCACCGCGTACGACTGCACCAGCCCGAGCCCCAACGCCCCCACGAACGTCCACGGCAGACTCCGCAACCGCCCGACCAGAGCAGCCGTGTACGCCGTGATCACCAGCAACGTCATCGTCACGTAGTCGAGCTGCACCACCGGCGTCAGCAGGATCCCGCCCAGCGCCGCCAGCGACGACCCGATCGCCCAGCTCAACGCCGACAACCGGTGCGGCCGCGTCCCGTACAGGGCCGCCAGCTCCGGCGCGTCCACGCAGGCCCGCATCGCGAGCCCGGTGCGCGTCCGGTTGAGCAGCACGTACAACCCGCCCGCCACCAGCACCGCGCACAGCAGCGTCACCAGGTCGTGGCCGCTGACGAACGACTGTCCGATGTGGACGCCGAGCTGATCGAGGAACGGCCGGACCGGACGTGCCTGCGGCGGCCAGATCACCTGGGCCACCCCGATCAGCCCGACCAGGATGCCCACCCCGGCCACCAGCGAGATGCCGACCGGCGCGCCCACCAGGCGGCGCATGATGAAGCGTTCGATGATGAGCCCGAAGAGCGGCGCGCAGACGCCGACGACGAGCAGCAGGGCGAGCCACTGCGGGAGGCCGCGGTTCTCGGCGAGCTCCCAGTAGAGGAACGCCATGACCATGCCGATCGCGCCGTGGCCGACGTTGAACACCTTGGAGGTGCTGTAGGTGAGGACGAGGCCGCCCGCGACGACGGCGTAGGCACCGCCGGTGACGAGGCCGAAGATGGTGTACGCCAGGAGGGCGGTCATCCGGCCACCCCCGCACCGAGTCCCGGCCCCGGTGCCCTCTCCCGCCCCTCAGCACCCCACCCCGAAGCCGCCCCCATCCCCCGAGCCGACGCGCCCGAACCCCAGCCCCGCCTCATCCCCCGACCCCCGTGTCGATCAACGACCCGCACGAGTACCCCGACGCCGGCGCCAGCCGCGACCACGCCCCGCCCTTGAGCTTCACCAGCGTCATGCAGGCCGAGGTCCGCTTCCCCCCGACGTCCTGCGGCGCCACCATCCCCTCGGCCGTGAAGTCGTGCACCTGCCGCACCGCGTCCAGCATCGCCTTGCGCGTGAGCTGCGGCCCCACCTTCGCCGCCGTCGTCACGAACAACCGCGCCGCCGCCCACGCGAACATCCCGAAGTACGACGGCGCCGCACCCGGAGCCACCCGCGCGAGCCACTGCTTGTACAGCGCCACCTGGGCGTTCGACTCCTCGAACAGCGCGCCGTTCGTGTAGACCACCGTGCCGTCCACGGCCGCGCCGCCCTGCCGCACGTACACGGGGTCGTAGGCGGACGGGTCGGTGATGAACGCCTCCGGCGTGTACCCCTGCTGCCGCATGGCCTGCTGCAACCGCACCGCGTACTGCGCCGACCCGATCCAGTAGACGATCTTGGTGCCGGTCTCCTTGAGCTTCGCCACGTACGGCGCGTAGTTGACGTCCGCGATGTCGATGGCCTGCGAGTACACGAACTTGATGCCGCGCGCCTCCGCCGCCTTCTGCATGCTCTTGGCGTTCTGGGCGCTCGCGTCGGCGTTGAGGTACATGTACGCGGCGCTGCCGATCGCGCCGGGGAACGCCTGCTTGACCAGGTCCGGTCCGGCCGACGACACGAGGTTCACGACGTTCGACGCGGCGCCGAAGCTGACGGCCGTGCGCTGCCGTTGGGCGGTGACGGTCGAGGCGCGCAGGTCCGGTATCCCGCACCCCTGCGCCGCCGGTCCGCCGCCCTGGTCGAACGCCGACATCGAGCCCACCAGCGCGAAGGCCTGCTCGCACGCCTGGGAGGTCGCCTGCTGGTCGCCGCCGCTGTCGGTGCGCGAGTCGAACGACACGAGCTTGAGCTTGCGGCCGCACACCGAGCCCTGAGTGGCGTTGAAGTACTCGACGAACGCCTTGGTGGCCTGCTGCGCGGACTGGAAGATGCCGGGCACCGGGCCGCTGATGTCGGAGATGTTGGCGATGGTGATCTCGCCCGCCGTGACGCCCTTGTCCGTGGCGCCGCCAGTGCCCTGACAGCCGCCCGCGATGCTGCCGGGCGGGTTCGGCTGCTTGTTCGGCTCCTGCGGGTTGTTGTTCCCCGCCGCCTGATCGCCCGTGCCCGCGTCGGGAGCGGCGCCGTCCTCGCCGGTGACGGCGCCGTCCTGGGTGCCCGCCGAGCCGCCTTGGGGCACGACGAGTGCGGCGCGTTGTTCGTCGGTGAGTCTGCTCCCACACCCGGCGATCAACGCGCAGATCGTCAGTGCGATCAGTGCGGTCCTGCGGCGCATACGGGCGGACGCTAGGGCTCTGCATCCATCCAGGACCAGGCAAGTTCTAGAACGCGTTCTACATGCAAAGAATCGCGCGGAAACCCGTCACCAAAAGACACTGCCCTCGTTAGAGCACCCCACAAGAACGCGTTCTAGTTACGAAGGAGGCAGCAGCTCCGGACGGCGGGGCCTGATCACGTCGCCGGACGACTCGCCGCGCACCCGGCGCACGACCCACGGCACGACGTGCTCACGCGCCCACTTCCAGTCCTCCGCGCGCTTGGCGCGGCGGTCGACCAGCGGGGCCACGCCGAGGACGGTCCGCTCCAGCACGTGCTCCGCTCCGAGACCTTCGAGCACGGAGATCGCGACCTCGGCGTGCCCGAGCGAGTTGAGGTGCAGCCGGTCGACGGACCACATGCGACGGTCGCGCAGCTGGCGCATGTTCCACATGTCGACGAGCACGCACGAGTGCTCGGCCGCGATCGAGCGCACGTGTTCGTTGTAGATGGCCACGCGACCACGCATCTTGCGGAACACCGGGTCGTCGGCGCCGTCCACGCCCGTGAAGAGGATTACGCGCGCGCCCGCGTTGACGAGCCGTGCGACGGCCGCGCGGTATCGGCGCATCAACGCGTCGATGTCCACCTTGGGTCGCATGAGGTCGTTGCCGCCCGCGTAGAGGGAGACGAGGTCGGGCTTCATCGCGAGAGCGCGCTCCAGCTGCTCCCCCAGCACCTGAGGCATCAGCCGGCCGCGCACGGCCAGGTTGGCGTAGGTGAACTCGGGGTCGGCCGCCCCCAGCACGTCGGCGACCCGGTCGGCCCAGCCGCGCACGCCGTTCGGCCTGCCGGCGTCGACGTCACCCACTCCCTCGGTGAACGAGTCCCCCAACGCCACAAAACGCTTGCTCATGCTCACGACCCTATGCGGGGCATATCCAGCGGGAACGCCGGGGGTTGCGGCCAGCGAGATAACGTTTCGATAACGGAGGCGTCTCGAACTGAGGCGCGCTCCCATTCCTGGCCGTATCCCCGTTCGTGCGACTCCCCATGGACTTGGCGAAGCCGACGCGACTGATGGTCGCGGTGGCCGGGTGTGTGCTGGCAGTGCTCCTGAACACCGGGAGCGCCGCCGGGCAGCCCAGTACGACGCCGTCCACCCCCATCTCCACTCCGCCGCCGGGGAGCGGCGGGACGGGTGACGAGGTCGTCCAGACGCAGTGGGGCCCGCTCGGGCCCGCTGACCGGGACTTCCTGAACCGCGTCAAGCAGGCCGGGTTGTGGGAGAAGCCCGCAGGTGAGAAGGGCAAGGCCAAGCGGGCCGACCAGCCCAAGATCCAGGAAGCCTGCAAGCACCTCATCGAAGGACACACCCTCCTCGACAACGTGGTGAACCGGGCGGGCGTCCTGCTCGGTCACACGCTGCCGACCGAGGCCTCCGACGAGCAGAAGGGCTGGCTCGCCGAGATGGACGCGGCGACGGGCGACGAGTTCGACGCCGTCTTCGCCAACCGGCTCCGCGCCGCCCACGGCAAGGTCTACGCCTACGCGGCGCAGATCCGGGCGGGCACCAAGAACGAGCTGGTGCGCATTCTCTCCACGCAGGCCATGATCACCGTCTTCGACCACATGAAGGTGCTCGAGGACACCGGCCGCGTCGACTTCGCCGGACTGGAGTCGCCGCAGCCTCTCGCACCGCCCCCGCCCGCGGACAACGCCGCACAGGGTGACCAGGCGGCGGGCGACCAGTCGACCAACCCCACCGACGGCGTGATCCCGACCGTGCCCGAGGGCACAAGGTTCACCCGCACCGCCGAGCAGGGCGTTTTCGGTGAGAACAACGGCGTCTTCTTCGGAGCCATCGCGGTGCTCGCTCTCGCGCTGGTCGGGATGAGATTCATCTCCCGTTCGAAGAAATCGCGACGCAAGTCTCGCTCGTTCTAACAAAACACACCCAGCTCAATTCCCGAAGATAGCGGCCTCATACCGCCGTCAGCTTCGCCATGCCGTTTTATCGGACTACCACGAGGTGGCAAATGGCTATTCACCGGAGGAAATCCACGATCTGGCTCAGCGCCGCTGCGGCGGCGATGGCCGTGGTCGCGGGCGGTGCCGCGGTGGTGGCCATCAGTTCTTCTGATGGCTCCGCGCTCGCCGACGGGCCGGACAAGAGCCTGTTCGTCGACATCACCAAGGTGAAGCCGAACGTCAAGAAACCGAAGCAACAGAACAACGCCACCACAGGCACGTTCACCGTGAACTGCGGGCGGAACGAGAACGGGCACTTCAACCCGGACAACTTCATCGCGCAACCCGGTGTCCGCAACGGTGCCCAGCACCTGCACGACTACGTCGGCAACCTCTCCACGAACGCGGACTCCAACAACCAGTCACTGCAGGCGGCCGGTACGACCTGCAAGAACGGCGACAAGTCGGCCTACTTCTGGCCCGTCGTCCGCATCACGGACGAGGAAGCCGAAGAAGCGGGCGAAGAGGCGGGCGGCGGCGAGCAGGCCCCGCCGAAGAAGGACGACAAGGCCCAGCAGGACAAGGACAAGGCCGTCAAGGGGCAGGCGCAGCTCCAGTGCCCCGACGTCGCGTCGCTGCTCCCCGAGGACGTGCCGGACGGCGCGCAGGCGGAGATCGACAAGGAACTCGAGAACATCGAGAAGGTGACCGAAGAGGCCGAGAAGAAGGTCGCTTCCACCAAGGCCCAGGATCGTGACAACGTCATCGTCGGCCCGACGCGCGAGAAGCGCGCCGCGATCCTCAACCGCATGATGCTGGCGTTCTCCCGCCAGGGCGTGCAGGCCCCCGACCTGAACGCGGGCGCCGCGTGCGCCGTGAAGGACGCGGCCGCCGGCGAGCAGGGCCTCGACAACGGCAACGAGAACAGCGACAACGCCCAGGCCGAGGGCACCGAGGACAAGAAGAACCAGAACAACGCCGAGGAGAACGCCGAGAACGAGCTCGAGGGCAACGAGGGCGAGATCCAGCGCCCCGCCGTCGTCGACCTGCAGTTCCGCGGCTCGCCCGTCGGCAAGGTCACCGCGATGCCGAAGTTCCTGCGCGTGCTCTACGGCGACGCCAAGGCCGGCCAGAACGGCCCGAAGAACGCCAAGGCCTCCTGGACCTGCTCCGGCTTCGAGGACAAGGTGCTGATCGACAAGTACCCGATCTGCCCGCAGGGCTCGGACGTCAAGCGCATCCACGACTTCCCGAGCTGCTGGGACGGCAAGAACATCGACTCGGCGAACCACCGCGACCACATCGTGTTCCCGGACGCCAACGGCAAGTGCAAGCAGGGCTTCAAGGCCGTGCCGCAGCTGCGCATCTCGCTGACCTACAAGATCCCGCGTCAGGTCCAGCAGGAAGGCCGCTACCTGGTCGACTCCTTCCCGGAGGAGGAGCACAACCCGCTCACCGACCACGACGACTTCGCCAACGTGATGTCGCAGAAGATCATGAACCGCCTGGTCAACTGCGTGAACTCGGGCAAGAAGTGCCGCGAGTGACGCTCTGACCGTTGTGAGTGAAGGGCCCCGGTGCACCTCCCGCGCACCGGGGCCCTTCGCTGTCCTGTGTGGAGCGTCAGTCGGAGTTGCACCACACCAGGATTCCGGGGCCGTCCGGGGTGATCACGGGAAGCCACGCCTCGTCGGCCTCCTGCAGGCGGCTCTCGTCCAGCCGCGGAGTGGTGGGCACCTCGTCCGACGCGTCGCACGCCCAGTAGGTGAGTCTGCCGACGGCGTCGCGGAGCTGGTCCACCTGGGCGCCGGTCCACTCGTGGCCCCAGGCGCCGGCGCCGCGCAGTTCCTTCTCGAACAGCGGACGCAGGACGTCCAGCGCGCCGAGGCCGTTCACCGGCACGAGAAAGCCCTCTGCTCGCCCGTGCCGACAGGCGGTGCCGCCGTACTGGTTGCTGTAGACGACCCCGGTCGGCGCCTCGACCACCACGTAGGTCCAGGTGTCGCCGGCGGTGCCGTCGGGGTCGAGGACGATGAGGCGTTTCGGGCTCATGGGCGACAGCGTGACCGGCCGCACCCGCGCACTCAACTCGAATTTCGTTGTACCCGAGGAAAACGCCGCAACTAGGCTCCGCCTGTGACGAGATGGAACCGCACCTGGCGGGACGTGGACGGCGAGCGCATCGAGGGAACCTGGCAGCACGTCTTCTGCCGTGAGGGCGACACGCACGTCCTGCGGGACCTCTTCGTCTACGCCGACGGCATGGTCGGCTGCTGGAGCCTCGTCCCGTTCGACGAGTTCGCGGAGGACATCGCCTCGTACACGCCCGAACTCCCCGACGGCGGCACGGCTTCTGCGCACGACCTGGGCTGGTGGACGTTCGCCGAGCCGCACACCTGGCTGACCGCGGAGAGGCTCCTCGCCGACGTCCGCGACGAGATCGACCGTCTCAGCCGCCGGCCCGACTCCACGGCCCGGTGCCACCTCGCCCTGGAGGCCTTTCGCGCGCAGCCGGACGGGACCACCCGCGCCGCCCTGCGCGCCGCCTACCTCGCCATCCCCGAGCACAGGCGGCAGTTCGCGCTCGGCGACATGGACCACCACGACTGGCCGTTGCAGGCAATCGCGTACGGGCCCGGCGGCACGTTCGTGCTGCGCGACGAGGAACACGCCATCACCAACGAGGTCCACGAGCGTGCACTGGCCTACTTCGCCGGCCGCGACGAACGGGTGCGCCGGTACGAGGAAGAGAACCCGCCGGAACCCATCGAGCCGAGCGTCCCGATCGACCTCGTGGTGTTCCCGAACGGCTGGCCCGACGACGCGGGTGTCCTGGTGCTGCGCAACAGCTTCCCGTGCCGCGTCACCGTCGGCGAGCAGACGTACGGGAGTGTCACCGAGGCGTGGAAGGCCGTCGAGGCGACCGTCGCCCCGCAGGCGCGCACCGCTGTCATGGCGAGGTTGCTGCGCCTCAAGTTCGCGCAGCACCCGGAACTCGCGGAAACGCTGAAGGAAACCGGAACCGCGCGCCTGATCTACTCCGATCTCTCCACCTTCTGGGGTCACGGCAGGAACTGGATGGGGCGGCTGCTGGAACTGGTTCGCGCGGAGCTGTTCGTTCACAACGATGAACCGGTTCATCAGCATGAATCTTCGACCGGGATCATTGACCAGAAAGGTATAGACCACTAACACTGACGGGCATGGTCACCCGTTCCTGCGCGGTCCTGATCGCACTGCTGGCATCCCTTCTGGTGCCGGTCACCGGCTCGGCTCAGGCCGCGCCGGCGACGTTCGTCCACCCGGGAGTCGTCGTGTCCCGGCCACAGCTGGACTTCATGCGCGCCAAGGTCCAGGCGGGCGCCCAGCCGTGGAAGCTCGCGTACGACCGCATGATGGCGTCGAAGTACGCCGACCTCAACCGCACGCCGAAGCCGCGCGCGGTCGTGGAGTGCGGTCCCGTCAGCAACCCCAACAACGGGTGCACCGACGAACGCGAGGACGCCCTCGCCGCCTACACCCTGTCCCTCGCCTGGTACGTCACCCGTGACGTCAGGTACGCGAACAAGGCGATCCAGATCATGGACGCCTGGTCCAACACCATCCGCGACCACACCAACTCCAACGCCCCGCTGCAGACCGCCTGGTCGGCGAGCAGCTGGCCCAAGGCCGCCGAGATCATCAAGCACGTGTACGGGAACTGGCCCAACAGCGCCAGGTTCGGCACGATGCTGCGCACCGTCTACCTGCCCGAGATCCAGAACGGCCGTGCGAACACCAACGGCAACTGGGAGCTCAGCATGATGGAGGCGTCCATCGGCATCGCCGTGTTCCTGGAGGACAAGGCGGCCTACGACAAGGCCATCGGCATCTTCCGCACGCGCATCCAGGCGTTCATCTACCTCACCACCGACGGCGCACTGCCGAAGACGCCGCCGGGCAGCGGCATCGACACCAGGGCGGAGATCATCTCCTACTGGCACAACCAGTCCACGTTCGTCGACGGGCTCACCCAGGAGACCTGCCGCGACTTCGCCCACACCGCCTACGGCCTGTCCGCGGCCTCGCACCTCGCCGAGACCGCGCACATCCAGGGCCAGGACATCTGGGGCGAGATCAAGGACCGGATGCGGCACGCGTGGGGCCTGCACTCCAAGTACCAGAACGGCGAGCCGATGCCGTCCTGGCTGTGCGGCGGCACGCTGAGCCGTGAGCTCGGGCCCACGCCGGAGGTCAGCTACAACGCGCTGAACACCCGGATGGGCGTCGCGATGGCCAACACGAAGATCTACACCGAGTCCAACCGTCCACATGCGACGGACAACCTGTTCATCGCCTGGGAGACCCTCACCCACGCGGCGAACCCGGCGTGACGCGCCACCGGGTGTAACGGTGCCCGCGAACCTGCCGATCAAGCTGACCGGCAGGTTCGCAGCGCCGTTCACACTCGGGGGAACAAACAGTGGCCGATCGCCTCCAGGTACTCACCGCGATCTACCAGGCGGACCGCGCCGACCGCGGCTCGACGCTCACCGTCAGCCTCGCCACCATGGGCGCCGCGGTCACCTACCTCGTCGGCACCATCGCGTTCTACGACAAGATCGACCTGCTCGGCTGGGCGATCGCGCTGCTGCCGTTCCCGCTCCTGTGCATCGCGGCCTTCCACGCCAACCTGCTCACGGTGGCGGCCCTGCGCGCCCGTTCCATCCTGGCGCTCGAACAGGAGCTCGCCGCGGCGGCGGGAGGCCTCGACTCCGAGAAGATCGGCGTCATCGCCAGCGAGCGCGCCACCAACGTGCACACCGCCCCGAAGGCGCAGAAGTTCGCGACGATCATCGCGTACGGCGGGGTCGGGCTCATCTACCTCGCCTACATCGCGCTCATGCTCGTCAAGGCCGCGAAGCACCTCAACGGCTGGGTCGCGGTGCCGATCACGGTCTACGCGGTGCTGCTCGTGCCGATCGCGCTCGCCTGGCACCGGAGCACGACGCTGCTCGACTTCCGCGCGTCTCAGGATGAGAGCGGCGCCGCTGACGACTAGTCCCTGTCCTGCGAGTTCGTCAGGTGAGAGGCGCGGGCGAGCGACTCGGAGACGGTGCCGCCGCGATGCCCTCATACCGGGCGTATTCGGGCATCGCGGCGGTGCCGCCTCCGAGTCGCTCGGCTGCCACTATCGCCCGACGGACTCGCAGGACAGGGACTAGCGTGCGTTCATGACCGATACACCGGACGTGAAGCCACGCAGCCGCGACGTGACCGACGGCCTGGAGCGCACCGCCGCGCGCGGCATGCTCCGGGCCGTCGGCATGGGTGACGAGGACTGGGAGAAGCCGCAGATCGGCGTCGCCTCGTCGTGGAACGAGATCACCCCGTGCAACCTGCCGCTGGACCGCCTCGCGAAGGCGTCGAAGGACGGCGTGCACGCGGCGGGCGGGTACCCGCTGGAGTTCGGCACGATCTCGGTGTCGGACGGCATCTCGATGGGGCACGAGGGGATGCACTTCTCGCTGGTGTCGCGCGAGGTGATCGCGGACAGCGTCGAGACCGTGATGATGGCCGAGCGGCTGGACGGGTCGGTGCTGCTCGCGGGGTGCGACAAGTCGTTGCCCGGCATGCTGATGGCGGCCGCGCGGCTCGACCTCGCCAGCGTGTTCCTCTACGCCGGGTCGATCCTGCCGGGCCGGGTCACGCTGACCGACGGCACGGAGAAGGAGGTCACGATCATCGACGCCTTCGAGGCCGTCGGTGCGTGCTCCAGGGGCCTGATGAGCCGCGAGGACGTCGACCTGATCGAACGCGCGATCTGTCCCGGCGAGGGCGCGTGCGGTGGCATGTACACGGCCAACACCATGGCCAGCGCGGCCGAGGCGCTCGGCATGTCGTTGCCGGGCAGCGCCGCTCCCCCGGCCACCGACCGCCGTCGCGACGGCTTCGCAAGAAAATCAGGCCAGGCCGTGGTCGAGATGCTGCGCAAGGGCATCACCGCCCGGCAGATCATGACGCGCGAGGCGTTCGAGAACGCCATCGCGGTCGTCATGGCGTTCGGCGGCTCGACCAACGCCGTGCTGCACCTGCTCGCCATCGCGCACGAGGCCGGCGTGGAGCTGAGCCTCGACGACTTCAGCCGCATCGGCGCGCGCGTGCCGCACCTCGCCGACGTGAAGCCGTTCGGGCGGCACGTGATGACCGACGTCGACCGCATCGGCGGCGTGCCCGTGGTGATGAAGGCGTTGCTGGACTCCGGTCTGCTGCACGGCGACTGCCTGACGGTCACCGGCCGCACGGTCGCCGAGAACCTCGCCGACATCGCGCCGCCCGACCCGGACGGCCTGGTGCTGCGCGCGCTGGACAAGCCGATCCACCACACCGGCGGCATCACGATCCTCAAGGGCTCGCTCGCCCCGGAGGGTGCCGTGGTCAAGTCCGCGGGCTTCGACTCGGACGTCTTCACCGGCACCGCGCGGGTGTTCGACCGCGAGCGCGCCGCGATGGACGCCCTGGAGGACGGCACGATCACCGCGGGCGACGTCGTGGTGATCCGCTACGAGGGTCCGAAGGGCGGGCCGGGCATGCGCGAGATGCTCGCGATCACCGCCGCGATCAAGGGCGCGGGCCTCGGCAAGGACGTCCTGCTGCTCACCGACGGCCGGTTCTCCGGTGGCACCACGGGACTCTGCGTCGGGCACGTGGCGCCGGAGGCGGTCGACGGCGGGCCGATCGCGTTCGTGCGCGACGGCGATCAGATCACGCTGAACGTCGCCGACGGCACCCTCGACGTGGACGCCGACCTGGACAGCAGGAAGGACGGCTGGGCCCCGTTGCCTCCCCGCTACGAACGCGGCGTGCTCGCCAAGTACGCCAAGCTCGTCGGCTCGGCCTCACGCGGAGCGGTCTGCGACTAGCTTCTTGGCCGCCAGGACCAGAGCGCCCGCGGGTGCTCCTGGCGGCCAGGCCAGCAGTGTCGTCACGTCCGGGGCGTCCACGACCGGCACCGCGACGTGCTCCGGCCACTGCCAGGCCCGGCTGGACGCGGGGATCACGAGCAGGGTCAGGCCGAGCGCCACGAGCTGGGCGAGCTGCGACTGGGTGCGCACCTCGGGACCGGGGCCGTCCGGGTAGGTGCCGTCGAGGCGCGGCCAGCGGGCGATCGGCAGGCCCGGCACGTCGCTGACCTCGGCGAGCGTGACGCTCTCGCGCGCGGCGAGCGGGTGCGCGGCGGGCACGATCGCGACCTGGCCCTCGACGTGCAGGTCCTCGGTGTCGAACCCGGCGAGGTCGTCGTACGGCCGGTGCATGATCGCCACATCGGCCTGGCCGTCGCGCAGCCGGCGCGCCTGCTCCCCCACCTCGCACAGCAGCACCTCGACCGGGACCTCCACGGCGTCGAGCAACGCCCGCAACAGCTCGTGCGACGCCCCGGCCTTCGTCACGAGCACCAGCGGCCGGTCCGGGTCTCCCGCGCGGCGCGTGCGCTCGACGGCCGCCTCCACGGCGGCGAGCGCCGTCCTGGCCTCCCGCAGCAGCACCCGCCCGGCGTCGGTGAGCGCCGCGCCCCGGCGGTCGCGGTCGAGCAGCCGGACGCCGAGGCGCCGTTCCAGCTGGGTGATCGCCCGCGACAACGGCGGTTGCGCGATGCCGAGCCGTTCCGCCGCACGCCCGAAGTGCAGTTCCTCCGCCACCGCGACGAAATAGCGCAGCTCACGGGTCTCCAGGTCCACGACTCCGACCCTAATACCCGTGAGGTATCAGGGCTTACTGAATCGATCTTGGACAGTCCGCGCCGGACGACCTGACCATGAGAAGCGTGAACACGAAAACCGCGCTGGTCACCGGCGCGAACAAGGGAATCGGCTTCGCCATCGCGGAGAACCTCGGCACGATCGGCTTCCGCGTCGCGGTTGGCGCCCGCGACGACGTCCGCCGCGACCAGGCGGTGGAACGCCTGCGCGCCAAGGGGATCGACGCGTTCGGCGTCGCGCTGGACGTCACGTCCGACGACAGCGTCACCCAGGCCGCCGCCGCGCTCGACCGCCTCGACGTGCTGATCAACAACGCCGGCATCGGCGGCCCGTTCCCCCAGGACCCGACGACGCTCGACCTCGGCGTCGTCCGGACCGTCCTCGACACCAACGTGTTCGGGGTCGTCCGCGTCACCAACGCGGTGCTTCCGTTGCTGCGCAAGGCCGAAGCGCCGCGCATCGTGAACGTGTCGAGCAACATGGGGTCGCTGGCGCTGCGCACCGGCCCGATCATGGCCGCCTACGCGCCGTCGAAGTCGATGCTCAACAGCCTCACCGTGCAGTACGCACGGGCGTTCGCCGAGACGAACGTCATCATCAACGCCTGCTGCCCCGGCTACGTCGCGACCGACTTCACCGGCCACGCCTCGGACCGCACCCCCGAGCAGGGTGCCGCGATCGCGGTCAGGCTCGCCACCCTGCCCGACGACGGCCCGCGCGGCGGTTTCTTCGACGACGCCGGTGACATCCCGTGGTGACGTCACCCGGCCGACTGAATCACCACGAGGCCACGGTCACCCGGTCGTAGGGCACCCGCGGTGAGACGCCGGACGGCGGGTACCTCGCGATGGCAAGCCAGACAGCCAACGCGGAGGGACGGCACGATGATCGACCAGAAGCACGTTGAGGCGCTGTACGACTGCGACGTGATCGACAACCACGGCGAGAAGATCGGGTCGGTCAAGCGGGTCTGGCTGGAGGACGGCACCGGCAGGCCGATGTGGGCCGAGGTCCACACCGGACTGTTCGGCATGAAGGAGAGCTTCGTCCCCATCCAGCAGGGCGAGGTGGCGGGCGGCGGCATCACCGTCCCCGTCTCCAAGCAGCAGGTGAAGGACGCGCCGAGCGTGCACACCTCGGACGACCACATGTCCGACGAGGAGCAGGAGGCGCTCTACCGGCACTACGGGATGATCCCGCAGGCCAAGACCGGCGAGCACGACCGGCTCGACGGCAGGCAGGACCGCAGGCGGGCCACCACGAACCAGGACGCGCGGGCCGAGGACGACGCCGCCGAGGTCACGCTCTCCGAGGAGAAGCTCGACGTCGGCACCCGCAGCGTCGAGACGGGCCGGGTGCGGCTCGTCAAGCACACGGTCACCGAGCAGCGCAACGTCACGGTGCCGGTGACGCACGAGGAGGTCCGGGTCGTCCGCGAGCCCGCGCAGGGCAACGCCGGCAAGGCTTTCACGGACGAGGCGGCGGAGGTCACGCTGCACCGCGAGGAGCCGGTCGTGCAGAAGCGCACCGAGGCGACCGAACGGGTCCGGCTCGAGAAGAACGCCGTCACCGAGCAGCGCGAGGTCAAGGGCGAGGTCCGCAAGGAACGCGTCGAGGTCGAACGCGACGACGAACCGCGCGGGCGCCGCTGACCGAAGGTCCACCGAACCGCCCACCACTTCCGCCGGTGGGCGGTTCGCCCGTGCTCAGGACAGGAAAAGGCCCTTGGCGTGCGCCACGTAGGTCCATGCCATGTCCCGTTCGGGGCCCGACCAGCGCCACCGGCCGATCCACGCGTGCAGCCGGTCCAGGATCGAGACGTGCACGGACTGAACCCTCCGGGGCACCACGAACAGGCTCGTGGCGCGGGAGACCAGCTCCAGGAAGTGGCTGTCGACCGAGCAGTTCGGGCTCAGGCTCTCCTCCCGGCAGAGCCACGTCAGCAGCAGGTCGTCCATCCGCGCCGAGACCGTGCCGTTGGACAGCGAACTGGCCTTGCACAGGTAGCGCAGCAGTCCGTCCACTTCGGACTGCTGGTTGAGGTCGACGGGGTCGGGCGACAGCCCCCACATCACCCGTTCCATCACGTCCAGCAGCGGAACGGCCAGGTGCGGCCAGTGGTTCAGGCCCTTGGCGACCGGGGTCAGGCGCCACCACACGTCCTCGTGGTCGGTGTGGTCCGACGCCCACTCCACGAACTTCTCGGCGACCGGGACGGTGAGCTCGTTCTGCCGGCTGACGTACTTCGACACCAGGTTGGACCCGGCGCCGTTCACCCCGATCCACTCGAGGGACAGCCGGACCACGAGCTCGCGGGTCGCCGCGTCGAGCTTGAGCGGCAGCAACCGGCTGAGGACGTACTCGGCGACCGTGACCGTGCCGTGGTCCTCCAGCCAGCCGAGGGCGCGGCCGACGGCCTGGCGGAGGACGTCCGCCGCGACCCCGGCCGGAAGCGACGCCTGGAACTCGGGCGTGAGGAACGCCTGCACCACCCAGTGCGCCTCGACCGTGCGGCCGTGGACCTCCAGCCACGCCAGCGCGTGCCCGGCCACCGCCTCGGCGACGTCGGGCTCGCGCTCGTGGAACAGCAGCGACCGCAACACCTGCCGCGCGTCGAAGGCGGTTCTTTGCGTTTTCAGCCAGGTCAACGCGAACGCGATCGTCCTCCCGGCGACCTCTCCGGCGAGTTCCTTCTGCAGCAGGCCGTGCAGCACCTGATGGGCTTCCAGGGCGTCCTCGTGGCCCTTCAGCCACGCCAGCGCGAACCCGGCCACCGCCTCGGCGACGTCCGGCTCGATCTCCCGGAACAGCAACGCCTGCAGCACGTGCTGGGCCTCCGCGGAATGCCGGTGAATCCCCAGCCAGGTCAACGCGAACGCCGCCACCTCGCCGACGACACCGGCGCTGAGGTCCCTCGGCAGCAACCGCGAGAGCACGAAGCACGCCTCGCCGAGTTCGCCGTGCTTCTCCAGCCAGTTCAGGCCGTGGACGGCGAGCTGCTCCACGTCGTCGTCGAGCTGCTGCACCAGCAACGCGCTCAGCAGGTACTGCGCCCGGAGGTCGGTGTCGTGGCGCACCAGCCACTTCCTGGTGAACCCGACCACGACCGGGACGGCGTCCTCGCTCAGCCTGCTCCAGGCGATGTTGGTCAGGGGTTGCTGCGCCGCGCGGTCGGCCCCGTGCGTCCCGAGCCACTTCACCGCCACGTCGAACGCGGCCGCGGCCTCGTCGTCGTCCATCTCGCGCAGGTACAACCGCGCGAGGACGGTGTGCACCTCGTGGGCGTTCCAGCGACTCTTCAGGAACCGCACCGCGAAGCCCACCACGGCGTGGGCGTCCGCCCGGTCCAGCTCGCACCCGAGCAGCCGCGCGATCAGGTACTTCGCCCCGAGCATGGTCCCGTAGGTGCGCAGCCAGCTCTGGGCGTGGTCGAGCGTCCTGCGCAGGACGTCGTCGGCGAGCTCGCAGTAGAGCAGCCCGGTGATCACGAACTGCGCTTCCAGCGTG
Source organism: Lentzea sp. NPDC058450 (assembly GCF_042721395.1). Lineage (NCBI taxonomy): Bacteria > Bacillati > Actinomycetota > Actinomycetes > Pseudonocardiales > Pseudonocardiaceae > Lentzea > Lentzea sp. NPDC058450. The sequence goes on along the minus strand of NZ_JBHXLO010000009.1, from coordinate 71,000 downwards.
CCGTGGTGCACGTCGAGCCACACCAGCGACTCGGCGACGAGCCGTTCGTCGGTCTTGCCGATCTCCGACCGCAGGCCCTTGTAGAGCAGGTGCCGCGACGAGAGCGACTGCGGGTGGCCGGTCAGCCAGGGATCGACGATCTCGCCCCACCTGCGGAAGACCACGGCGGCCCAGGACGGGCTGTCCAGCACCGAGCCGATCGCGTAGGCGCCGTCGTCGCCGCTCGCCATCACCTCGCCCACCCGGTCCGCCCGGCTGTCCAGCCACGCGACGCAGTGCGCGTCCAGCGCGTCGCCCTTGGCGGCCGGCATGTCCCGGAGGATCCGGCTCAGGTTCATCGCGAAGCGCCCGACCGTCGCGCCGGCGCTCAGGCTCGCGTCCAGCACCCGGTCGGCGACGGCGGTGCGCACCACGGTGCCGAGCGGTTCGAGCAGGATCTCGTCGACCAACTGGTCGGTCACCAGGTCGTGCGCGGGAACCAGCCCCACCGGGCTGTTCACCACCCAGCCCATCGCCTTCAGCTTGGCGACCAGCCGAGGGGCGTTGGCGAGCGTCTGCCCGGAGGCGAGCACCGCGGGTTCCGGCTGAGGTGTCGCGAGCAGCATCGACAGACAGGCCTGCAACGCCTTGCTCGGCTCGGACTCCTCCTCGTCGAGCGGGTCGTCCGGCGGCTTGGGGAGCAGCCGGTCCTCTGCGAGGCGGCGCTTGAGCCAGACGAGCAGCTTCGCGGGCCGGATGCCCTGGAGGGCCTTGTCCAGCTCTCCCAGCCCGTGCAGGCGTTCGATCTCGGAGGCGATGAGCATCGCGATCACCGGCCGGTCGCCGCAGACCCTGCGCATCTTCGGCAGCTTCACCTCGGCGGTGGCGTTCGGTGCGACGCGGGTCAGGATCCGGTCGCGCACCACCGACGTCTGCGCCTCGTCCGGGACCAGTTCGACCATCTCGAAGATCTGGTCGAGCTCCGCCCTGGTCGTGGAGTGCCAGCCGGGACGGCAGGCGGCGATGAAGGCGACCTTCGTGTTGCGCCGCGCGAACTCCCCCACCTCGTCCTTCAGCGCCGTGAGACCGAGGTGTTCGTAGTAGTAGTTGATGTAGTCGAGCACGACCAGGACGCGGTCGGCGCGCTCGGCGAGGATGGCGTTGTGCACGTCCGCGCTCGTCACGGCGGCGTTGCTGTCGGACACGTGCATGACCGCCCAGCCGTCCCGCACGGCCTGCGCGGCGACCTCGAAGCAGGTCCGCGTCTTGCCGACCCCCGCCGCGCCGATCAGGAGGATCCCCGGCAGTCCCGCGTCCTCCTCCAGCCGGTCCAGCAGCTTGCGCGGTGCGGTGACCGCGTGCGGGTCCGTCGGCGGGACGAACGGCAGCTCGCTGTCCAGCAGGTTCCGCCGCAGACCGTCGAGGCTGGTGACCTCCTCGGTGTGCGTCCGGATCTTGCCGGAGCGGCGCGGGGCCGAGACGAACTCGCCCTGCTTGGCGTAGTTCCGGCCGACGTCCAGGGTGATCGAGGCGTGCCACGACGCCGAGCCGAGCAGTGCGGCACCGGCTCGCACGGCCTCCGCGAACGAGGCCCCGCTCGTCAGCTTCGTGACGTCGACCGGCAGGAACGCTCCGCGGCCGTCGGCGTCGTCGCGCAGCTCGCCCGGCCACACCACCGGGGACGTCGTGGTGTCGGGCTGGAACTCGCGGTACTCGGCGGCGCCACCGGTGCCGGGCCAGCTGTCCCCGAGCCACACCACGACGATCGCGTGCGCCGGCCCGCCCGCCTCCGGGTCGAGCACCACGAGCAACGGGTGCGCCCCGACGTCGAGGCAGCCGCCGGCGAAGCTCACCGCGAGGTCGACACAGGTCGCGAGCCGGCCGGACCGCAGCACCTGCTCGGGTTCCCTGATCCGCTGCCAGCCCCCGCCGCTGTCGACGGGCTCGACCGCGTACCGGATCCCGGCTCCGGCGAACGCGTCGTAGAGGGCCTCGACGCGGGCGAGCACGCCGACGCCCGTCCCGTCGCCGCGCGGCGGCACGGTGGGGAGCAGCGCCACGACCACGCCCGCCTCGACGTAGCGCAGCAGCTGGCCGGGGTCCTGCGCCCGGTTCCACATCGGCCTGCTCACGACGAGGCTCCGTCGAAGTCCGCCTCCGCCGCCGGGTCGAGGACGACGACGTCCGCACGGGCGAACACCGACTCCGGCCCGGCGACGCGCTGCGCCTCGAAGTCCAGCCGGTAGCGCCCCGGCCGCAGCGGCGGCAGCGTGGCCGTCCAGGTGCGGCCTCCGCCCCGCATCGGCCCTTCGAACACCGGCTGCGCGGACGCGGGCACGGTCGTCAGCGTCACGTGCACCTCGGCGGCACCGAGGTTCTCCGGCTGCACGACCACACCGATCTCGGACTCCACCCCGGACGGCACGATCTCGTCGACGTCGAGCCCGAGCCACGGCCGCTCCGGCGTGTCACCACCGCGGGTCGGCAGCGCCGCACCCGAGTAGGAGCTCAGCTGTTCGACGATCGCGGCGGCGTTCGCGATCGGCCCGTGGCGGTCGCGCACCGCCCGCCACACGGCCCTGGACTCTCCCAGTTCGCGGGGAATCGCCGACAGCACCGGCACCGTGCCGTCGCCCGCCCAGCCCTCGTTGCCCCGCCACGCCGGGTCGGTCTTCGTGATGGTCAGGCGGCCGTCGGAGCCGCGCACGACCAGGTTGGGGGTGGCGTGCCCGCGGCCGAAGTACGGCACGACGTCGGGACGCCCGTACGGCGGGATGTCGTTCCACCCGGTCGCGATGTCCTCGTGCGTCCTGCGGCCCGCCGCGGCCATCCTGGCGAACCGGTCGGCGTACTTCGACGGCCGGAGCTCAGTCAGTTCGACCTCGCGTCCCGCGCTCTCGTCCCAGACCGCCTCGTACTGCGGGAGAAGCTCGTACATCGACGGCCACTCGCGCAGCACCGACCGTGCTCCGGGGTGCCTGAGCAGTCCGACGCCGGGACCGCGCACCAGCCAGTCGATCGCCTTGGGCGCGCCGCGGTGCGGGGTGCCCAGGGTCAGCAGCGCGCAGCACACCTTCCAACCCTCGAGCGGGCCGATCCAGTACCGCGCCACGAGACCGCCCATCGAGTGGGCGAGCACGATCACCCGGCGTTTGGTCTCATCACCCAGGGCTGCGCGCACCGCACGCGCGAGGTGTTCCGCGGCATCGCTGACCGAACGCCGGAAGTCGTACGGGAACAACAACACGTCGGTGTTCGGCGGCACCGGAGCGCCCTGTTGGTAGGTGTGCGTGACGACGCGGTCGAAGTTGTCCGCGAGCAACCGGTGCAGGGTGTCGTAGCCGTAGATCGTCAGCAGCGATCCGAACGCGCTGAAGGTGCGCACGAGACCCGTCGGCCGCAGTTCGGGAAACCGCCGCAGGTCGACCGCACCCGGCCGGAAGACCAGGCCGGCCAGCGCTGCCGGCTCGGTCTCCCACACGACGGCGTCCGCACCGCTGAGCACGCTTCCGCCGATACCGGGCACTACGACGACGAGGTCCCGAAGTCTTTGCAATGCGCGCGCTCCCCCGTCGATCGCCTCAGATTCGACAGGAACGTCGCGTGATCAGCTACGCGCGTTACTCGCGTCAGCTAGTCGTACAGACCGTCGAGCACGTCAACGTAGCGCTTCTCGATCTCGCGCCGGCGCGGTTTGAGCGAAGCGGTCAGCAACCCGTCCTCGACGCTGAAGTCGTGCTCCAGCACGGCGAACCGCTTGATCGTCTCGTGCCGCGCGAGCTGCGCGTTGACGGTCTTGATCGCGTTGCCGACCTCTTCCTCCGCGTCGGTCAGGCCGTGCGCGGTGTCGGGGTCGAGCGTCACCAGCGCCACGCAGTACTTGCGGCGGTCGCCGTGCACGATCACGTTGCTGATGTACGGCGACGCGGCGTTGATCATGCTCTCGATCCTGGTCGGCGCCACGTACTTGCCGCCGGAGGTCTTGATCAGCTCCTTCTTGCGGTCGGTGATCTTCAACCGCCCGGCCTCGTCGAGCTCGCCGATGTCACCGGTGTGCAGCCAGCCGTCGACCAGCGTCTCGGCCGTCGCGTCCGGCCGGTTGTGGTAGCCGCGCATGACGCCGGGGCCGTGCAGCAGCACCTCGCCGTCGTCTGCGATCTTGACGTCCATGCCGGGGATGGGCGGGCCGACCGTGCCGATCCGGATCATGCCCGGCCGGTTGAAGAACGTCGCCGCGGACGACTCGGTGAGCCCGTAGCCCTCCAGGATCGTGATGCCGGCGCGCTCGAAGAACTCGGCGATCTCCGGCGCCAGCGGCGCCGAGCCGGACACGAAGTAGCGGATCCGCCCGCCCACCCGGTCGCGCAGCTTGCGGTACACCAGGCGATCCGCGAGCCAGCGCGTCGCCGGGCCGTGCTCGCGGTCGGCCCACCGGAAGATCTTCTCGGTGACGCCGCCCTTCTCCCGCGCCCCGGCGACGATCCGGCCGTGGATCTTCTCGAAGATGCGCGGCGCGGCGGCCACGATCGACGGCCGCAGCTCGCCGAGGTTGTCGACGATCCGCTCGACGCTGCCGTCCACCGCCGTCGGCACGCCCGCGGCGATCATCGCCATGGTCAGCACCTTGCCGAACGCGTGGGACAGCGGCAACCACAGGAAGTGCAGGTCCGCCGGCTGCAGAATGCCCAGCGACGCGATGGCCTCCGCCGTCGTCAGCCAGTTGTCGTGGGTGAGCTCGACGCCCTTGGGCGTGCCGGTCGTGCCCGAGGTGTAGATCAACGTCGCGAGGTCGTCGGGCGCGAGCACGTCGATCAACGCGTCGTAGTCGCCCTCCCCGCGCGGCACCGCGCCGAACCGCAGCACCTCGACGCCGTCCGGCATCGACGCGGCGTGCTCGTCCGTCTCCACGACCACGATCCGGCTGCCGGAGTCGCCGACGATGTGCGCGACCTCGGCCGCGGTGCTGTTCGGGTAGATCGTCGTGGTGGCGCCACCGGCGGCGAGCACGGCGAGGTCGGTGACGATCCACTCGATGCTCGTCCTGCCCATCAACGCCACGCGGTCGCCCTTGCGCAGCCCCGCCTCGACGAGCCCGAACGCCTCGGCGGCGACCCGTTCCTGCAGCTCGGCCCAGGTCAGCGAGACCCAGCCGCCGTCACCGCGGTACAGCATCGCCTCGGCGTCGGGGGTGCGGGCCACGCGGTCGCGCAGCAGGCCGGGTATCGACAGCGCCATTGCTCTCCACCTTCGTCTAGAGCGTCGCTCCAGAGCGGTACTCTAACCCTCGTGTCCGACCGACGACAGTCTCTCCTCGCCGCAGCACTCCGGCTCGTCGAGGAAGGCGGCCTGGACGCCGTCACGATCGCGGCCCTGACCGAGCGCTCCGGCATGTCGAACGGCAGCATCTACCACCACTTCGGCAGCCGCGCGGGCGTCTTCGCCCAGCTCTACGCGGACAGCTACAGCCGTTGTGTGGCCGCGATGCTGCCCGCGCTGGACGCCGCCACGGCGGAGGCCGGCGTGCGCGGCCTGACGGTGAGCTACCTCGACTGGGTCATGGCGAACCCGAGCCGGGCGCGCTTCCTCTACGCCGCCCCCGACCACGCCGACCCGGTGGCCAAGACGGCGGAGTTCGCGCCGGTCCTCGCGTGGTTCCTCGACCGGATGGCGGCGGGCGAACTGCGCGCGGTGCCGCCGTGGGCGCTGGAGCCCGTGGCGATGGGCCCGGCGCACGAGTCGGTGCGCCGGTTCCTGCTCGGCGTGTTCGACCTGGCGCAGGCGCGCGAGGTCGTGGCGGACGCGGTGTGGGCCGTGCTGAAGCCCTAGTCCTCGTCGCCGCGGAGGACGGCGACGTTCTCGATCCTCACCTCTGCGCCCCCGCTGATGCCCCCCACCTGCACGATCATGCCGGTCGCCGACCCCTGCGCGACGTTCGCCCCGTCGGCCGCGATCTGGACGACCACCTGAGGCTCCTCCTCGCTCATGTCCGAATCTCAGCACCGGGCGAACCTCGTTCGCCATAGAACACGTGTTCGATTATGCTGCCGTCCATGCGCCAGGGATCCCTCTTCGACCTGGAGACGGAGCCGGAACTGGCCCCGCTCGCCCCGCGCCGCACCGAACTGGCCCACGGCGCGTGGATCGACGTGCAGCCGGGCTGGCTCGCCGGGGCCGACGCGGTGTTCGACCGGCTGGTCGGCGAGGTGCCGTGGCGGGCCGAACGCCGGCAGATGTACGACTCGGTGGTCGACGTGCCGCGCCTGCTCTGCTTCTACGAGGGCGCGCTGCCGTTCGAGGTGCTGACGACCGCCCGCGACCTGTTGAGCAGGCACTACCTGGCCGAGCTGAACGAGCCGTTCACGACGGCTGGCCTCTGCTACTACCGCGACGGGCGGGACAGCGTGGCGTGGCACGGCGACACGATCGGCCGCGGCCAGACCGAGGACACGATGGTCGCGATCCTGTCCGTCGGCACGCCCCGCTCCCTGCTGCTGCGACCGCGCGGGGGCGGGGAGACGCACAAGTACGCGCTGGGGCACGGCGACCTGCTCGTGATGGGCGGCTCGTGCCAGCACACCTGGGAGCACGCCGTCCCGAAGACGTCGAAGGTCGTCGGGCCGCGGATCAGCGTCCAGTTCCGCCCGCACGGAGTCCGCTAGCCACCATCTCCTCCGACACCTCCCACACCCGGCGCGCCTCGTCGACGCCGGTCAGGCGGCTGTAGAGCTTCTGCTCGGCCGGCGGTCCGCTCAGGTGGCCGAAGCGGCGCGGGCCGTAGAACGGCGCGGGCTCGGGAGCCGTCGCCGCGAGGAAGGCCGGGAGCTGGGCGGACTCGACCGTGCCGAGGACGCCGACCTTGGACAGGACGCGGATCAGTCGCACGCCGAGCGTGTCGCTGGCGCGGCCGACCTCGGGACGGGCGGCGAGCAGGTTGGTGGGCGCCACGCCGGGGTGCGACAGGACGCTCGTGACGCCCCAGTCCTGAGCCTCGCTGCGCCGCGCGAGCTCCAGCCCGAACAGGCCGAAGGCGATCTTCGACTGGCTGTAGGCCTTGCGGCCGCTGTAGGAGCGCTCCCAGTTGAGGTCGTCCCAGTTGATGGCGTTCTCGTTGGCGGCGATGCTGATCTGCGAGACCACCCGGCCGCCGCGCAGCAACGGCAGCAGGCGCGTCACGAGGGCGAAGTGGCCCAGGTGGTTGGTGCCGAACTGGAGCTCGAAGCCGTCCTCGGTGGTCTGCCGCTCCGGCGGGGTCATCACGCCCGCGTTGTTCATCAGCACGTGCACCGGCTTGCCCTCGGCGAGCAACGTCTCCGCCAGCGCGCCGACCGACCTCAACGACGACAGGTCGAGCGAGCGCAACGACACGTCCGCACGGGGTGCCCGCCGGCGGATCGCGGCGAGGGCCGCCTCGCCCTTGCGCTGGTTGCGGACCGGCAGCACGACCTCGGCCCCGGCCTCCGCGAACCGTCCGGCGAGACCGAGCCCCACCCCGTCGCTGCCGCCGGTGATGACGACCCGCTTGCCGTTCAACCCGTTCATCGTGCTCTCCCCTGCTCGTCGTGGTGTCCTCCACGGTGGCCGGACCCGCCGGAGCGGATCCAGGACCTGACGATCCGTGGCTACGGCCCGGCGCGCGAGTTAGAACTGTGCTGACGAGAGGAGTGACGACGTGATCGACCGAGCAGGCCTGGCGGCATTCCTGCGCAGCCGCAGGGAGGCGTTGCAGCCGGAGGACATCGGACTCCCGCGCGGCTCCCGGCGCCGGACGAGCGGCCTGCGCCGCGAGGAGATCGCCGCCCGCTGCAACATGTCCACCGACTACTACGCGCGGCTGGAGCAGGAACGCGGCCCGCACCCGTCCGCGCAGATGATTGCGGCGATCGCCCAGGGCCTGCACTTGTCGCTCGACGAACGCGACCACCTGTTCAGGCTGGCGGACCACACCCCACCGCCGCGCGGGGTGCTGAGCGAGCACGTCGGCCCCGGCCTCGCCCGGATCTTCGACCGCCTGCACGACACAGCGGCCGAGATCGTCACCGAACTGGGTGAAACGCTGCGCCAGACCCCGCTGGGCGTGGCGCTGACCGGGGACGCGACGCGCTACAGCGGCCCGGAGCGCAGCATCGGCTACCGCTGGTTCGCCGCCCCGTCGAGCCGCGCGCTCTACGCGCCGGAGGACCACGAGTTCCTGGGCCGCATGTTCGCCTCGGGCCTGCGCGAGGCGCTCACCCGGCACGGCTCCGGTTCCCGCGCGCAGCACTACGCCGACCTGCTGCTCGCCCGCAGCGAGGAGTTCCGGACCGTGTGGGACCGGCAGGAGATCGGCCTGCGCCCGCGCGAGGTCAAGCGCTACGTGCACCCGAGCGTCGGCGCGCTGGAACTGCAGTGCCAGACGTTGCTCGACCCCGACCAGCACCACTTCCTGCTGGTCTACACGGCGACGCCCGGCACCGAGAGCTACGAGAAGCTCCAGCTCCTGTCGGTCATCGGAGCCGCTGCGCCAACGGGCTGAGCAGCAACAACAGCATGCTGTAGTAGCCGATGAACGGCACCAGCACGAGCGCCAGCAGCAACAACGTCGGCGGCAGCAGCGCCCGCAGCACGACGGGCCGCGACAACCCCTCCACGTCCCGCCCGATCCGGGGACTCCCGTGCACCAGCAACGCCATCGCGGTCAGCAGCACGCTGCTCACGAAGACCGTGCCGACGTAGAACAGCTTCACGAACGTGTCGTCGTTGTAGCTCCCGACCAGCTCCGTCGGGAACGGCAGCACCACGATCGTCAGCACCCAGGCCATGTTCAGCACCATGAGCGGGGTCGTGTACTCGCGGACGTTCTCGAACAGCCGGTGGTGCGTGAACCACAGCTGCGCGATCACCGCGAAGCTCAGCAGGAAGCTGAAGATCTGCGGCCAGTGGTGGGAGACCAGCTCGATCGGCGGTCCCTCGCCGGGCTCGGCGGTGATCTCCACCAGAGGCAGCACCAGCAGCGTGATCGCGATGGCGACCACGGCGTCGGTGAAGAGGACCAGGCGGTCGGGCTCGCGCTTCGTGGACACGAGCCCAACCTAGTCCCGAAAGGACTCAGATCACGTCGACGAACACCGGGTTGGCGTAGAACCAGAGGTCCTGCCACGGGTCGGAGTTCGCGAGCTCGTCGATCATCGGGTCACCGGACGAGGTGAGCCGCTTGCCGTCGCTGCCCCGCAACCGCAGGTAGAACGACCGCTCGACGTTCTTGAAGGTGTGGCTGAACCGGATCTTGCCGGTGCGCGGCACCTCGAACGTCTTCGCGACCACCGTCTCCGGCGCGAGGAACGCGTCGCGGTCGGCCGACGGACCGGTGACCGGGCCCGCGATCAGGTCGACCTTGGCCAGCACCGGCTTGGCGCCGGAGAAGTTCGGGCCGCCCGCGCGGTCGATCTCGATGGTGATCTCGACGTCGCCGCCGCGGCGCACGAACGTCCGCCCGCCGAGCGTCACGCCGCGCAGGTCGTCGCGGGACCGGACGCGCAGCTCCAGGCCGTCGATCAGCCGGCCGTGCACGGTCAGCACCTTGCCCGCCTGCATGGCGCGCATGATGTCCACATAGGACTTCGACCGGGCGCCGACGATGTTCGCCCCGTACTGGCCGGGGAAGAAGTCGCCGTAGTTGGTCTGCTGCACGCCGGAGTCGATCGGCGCGCCCTTTGAGCCCGTGGTGGCGTAGTCCTGCTTGCCCTGGGTGAAGGTGTCGTTGAAGACCTGGTGCACGTCCGAGTTCGCGGTGATCCACCACGGCCTGCCCTCGGCGAGCAGCGCGTCCCACATGCCGCCGACCTTGGCGGTCATCCAGTCGAAGCCGCCGTGCGTGCGGTAGGACTCCGCCGGGTAGCCGGGGAACGCCTCGGCGCTGGGGGCGGCCGTGTCGTAGTAGCCGCGCGCACGGCCGGGGCCGCCCGCGGACTTCGGGATGCCGGCGGCCTGGTGGCCGGGCGCGCCCTCCATGCCGACCGCGACGCCGGGGGCCGCGTCGCGCCAGCCGCGCAGCTCGTGCGGGCTGTCGACACCGCGCCGGGACGGGTGGTTCGCGAACATCAGCGCGATCTCGGTCCGTCCGGAGAGGACCTGCGACTCCAGGTACCGCAGCGCGGCCAGCGCGAGCGACTCGGTGTTGTTCGCGACGCGGCCGTCGTAGGAGAGCTCGAACGCTTTGAGGATGTCGACGGTGTTCCTGCCGGGCGGCAGGAACACGGTGGCGTGCTCCGCGCCGGGGATGTTCCACTCGAGGCCCTGGTAGACCAGCACGTCGCGCTGGGTGCGCCGGACCTTCTCGATGTCGGGCGTGACCTGGTCGATCGAGAACTTCTGGTGCGCCGGGCCACCGTGGTCGGTGATCACGACCCAGTCGAGGCCGAACTCGTGCGCCTTCTCGACCTGCTGCGCGATCGTGTACTGGCCGTCGTCGGAGTACTGGGTGTGGATGTGGTGGTCGCCCGCGTACCAGCGGTCGCCGCCGCCCCACGGGTTGACCGGCTCGTGCGCCTCGGCCTTGCCCGTGCCGACAGCACCCGCGACGCCGACGGCACCGGCCGCGATGCCCAGGCCTGCCAGGAACTTGCGGCGTTCGACCGACGACGGGCGGTCGTCCTCGGGGTCGAGCCAGCTGCCTTCGACGGGCTCGACCTCGTGGTGGTGCGTGTGATCACCGTGCGAGTGATCGTGAGAGTGGGACATGCGCAGATCTCAACTTGTGAATCTGTCGTGGCAAACGAACGGACAGTGAACCCTTGTCCCGGTACTTTCACTCACACGGCTTGTCGCCAGGGAGTTGCAGTTAAACGGCCTGAACCGCGAGAAGCGCGAGGTCGTCGTGATCGTCGCGGTCCAGCCACTTCAGCACGGCTTTCTCACAATGCCGCGCTATTTCCTCCGCCGAGAGGCCCTTGCACTCCTTCAACACTTCCCGCAGACGCTGCTCGCCAAACAACTCCGTGCGATCGGTGTGCGCGCGGGCCTCGGTGAAGCCGTCGGAGTACAGGACCAGCGTGTCGCCGGGGTTCAGCGTCACCTGCTCGCCGGAGAACCGGACGTCCGCGAGGATGCCGACGATCGCGCCGGTCGCGCTCACCTCGTGCACGCTGCCGTCCGCCCGCAGGATCAACGGCGCGGGGTGGCCTCCGGACGCGAGTGACAGCCGCGCTCCCCCGTTCGCGAGCGGCACCAGCTCGCCGACGACCAGCGTGGTGAAGAGCTTCGAGCCGGTGGCGCGCAACGAGGTGTTGAGCAGGTGCAACAGCCGGACCGGGTTCGTCTCGACGAGGGAGAGCGCCTGCAGCGACTGCCGCACACGTCCACTGTGGACCGCGGCCTCCAGGCCGTGGCCGCAGACGTCGCCCAGCACGAACGTCGCCGAACCGTCCGTGCGCGGGTGCACGTCGTAGAAGTCGCCGCCGACCAACGCCCGTTGGTGTGCCGGGATGAACACCGAGGCGAGCGTCACACCGCGCATCTCGGGCAGCGGCAACGGCAGCAGGGCCGACCGCAGCACCTCGATCGTGCGTTGCTGCTCGGTCAGCTTCGACGACGACTCCAGCGCCACGGCCGCGTGCTTGCCGAACAGCCGCACGCGTTCCACGTCGTTGGGCGAGAAATCACCCTTTCGCAGCACCACCAGCGCGCCGCCGACGCCCAGCGGCACGGCCAGCGCGCGCCCGAAGTCGTCCGGCACGCCCCAGCTGCCCTCACCCAATGAGGTGATCCTGGTCAGGGTGGACGTGCCGGTCAGCACCTCGGTGAGCTCGGAAGCCCTGCGGGGCGTGCGGGCGACCGTCGGCTCGCCCCCGCCGCACCGCCACCACTCCAGCCTGTCGCGCGTGGCGGGCACCACGGCGACGCAGTGCTCCCCCAGCAACTCGGCCGCGAGCTGCACGATCGTCTTCAGCGTGACCTCGCGCGAGCTGCCGCCGGCCAGCCGCAGGTGCGCGTGATCGAGCGTGGAATCCGTGAAGTACCAGGCACTCCAGCCCTCGCCCAGCTCGTGCCGGCGCCCGGCGACGTGCACGTCGAACTGCCCGCCGACGCCGAGGCGGGGGAACCGGTCGGCGGCCGCGGCGTTGCGCACGCGCACCACTCCGGCCGGGTCCACGACGAAAACGGCTTCGCGGAGCCCGTCCACCAGGCGCTGCCAGCCGTCCAGGTCGATGCCCACGACGCTGCTCATCCGCTCTCGTCCAGCGCAGTCGGCCGAATCATCACGGCCTCCTGCGGGTAGTTGGCGTGCTTCGCGGCATCAAGTTACCTCGCTCCCAACCTAACGTGGCAGGCTTGGCTGCGACCACCGAGGCACGGAGGCTTGGAGTGACCACGGCCAACGAAGAGACGGACGCGACCCTCGAACGGGTTCTCTCCGCCATGAGAGACCTGCGTGACGGCAACTTCCGCCGCAGGCTGGTGGTGCCGGGCAACGGGCCGGTCTCCGCCCTCGCGGACGTGTTCAACGAGATCGCGGAGCGCAACCAGTGGCTCGCCGGTGAGCTGGGCCGGGTCCGCCAGGCGGTGGGCCAGGAGGGCAGGCTGACCGAACGGGTGGCGCCCGCGGGCACCGCCGGTGGCTGGTCGCTGATCGCCGACTCGGTGAACGGCCTGGTCGAGGACCTGATGCGGCCGACCTCGGAGCTGAGCCGGGTGCTCGCCGCGGTGGCCGAGGGCGACCTGACCAAGCGCATGTCGGACCAGACGCTGCGCGGTGAGTTCGCGACACTCGGCGCGACGGTGAACAGCCTGGTCGACCAGCTGTCGTCGTTCGCCGACGAGGTCACGCGTGTCGCCCGCGAGGTCGGTACCGAGGGGCGCCTCGGCGGTCAGGCGAAGGTGCCCGGCGTGGCCGGGACCTGGCGAGACCTGACCGACAACGTGAACTCGATGGCGAACAACCTGACCAACCAGGTCCGCAACATCGCCCACGTCGCCACGGCGGTCGCGAACGGCGACCTGACGCAGCAGATCACGGTGGACGTCTCCGGCGAGATGCTGGAGCTGAAGAACACGCTGAACACGATGGTCGGCCAGCTGTCGTCGTTCGCGGACGAGGTCACCCGCGTCGCCCGCGAGGTCGGCACGGACGGCAAGCTCGGCGGTCAGGCGAAGGTCCCCGGCGTCGCCGGCACGTGGCGCGACCTGACCGACAACGTGAACTTCATGGCGGACAACCTGACGACCCAGGTCCGCAACATCGCGCAGGTCACGACCGCTGTCGCGCTGGGCGACCTGACCCAGAAGATCACCGTCGACGCGCGCGGCGAGATCCTCGAGCTCAAGACCACCATCAACACGATGGTCGACCAGCTCTCCTCGTTCGGCGACGAGGTCACGCGTGTCGCCCGCGAGGTCGGTTCGGACGGCCGGCTGGGCGGTCAGGCGCAGGTGCCGGGCGTCGCGGGCACGTGGCGCGACCTCACCGAGTCGGTGAACGTCATGGCGAACAACCTGACGACCCAGGTCCGCAACATCGCCTCGGTGACCACGGCGATCGCGCGCGGCGACCTGACCCAGAAGATCACGATCGACGCCCGCGGCGAGATCCTCGAGCTCAAGACCACCATCAACACGATGGTCGACCAGCTCTCCTCGTTCGCCGACGAGGCCACCCGCGTGGCCCGCGAGGTCGGCACCGAGGGCCGCCTCGGCGGTCAGGCGACGGTGCCGGGCGTCGCGGGCACGTGGCGCGACCTCACCGACAACGTCAACTTCATGGCGAACAACCTGACCAACCAGGTCCGCAACATCGCCCACGTCGCCACCGCCGTCGCGAACGGCGACCTGTCGCAGAAGATCACGGTCGACGCGCGCGGCGAGATCCTCGAGCTCAAGTCCACTTTGAACACGATGGTGGACCAGCTGTCCTCGTTCGCCGAGGAGGTCACGCGCGTGGCCCGCGAGGTCGGCACCGACGGCCGCCTCGGCGGTCAGGCCCGCGTGCAGGGCGTCGCCGGCACGTGGAAGGACCTGACCGATAACGTCAACCTGATGGCGGACAACCTCACCGACCAGGTCCGCAACATCGCGACCGTCGCCACCGCCGTCGCGAACGGCGACCTCTCGAAGAAGATCACCGTCGAGGCGAAGGGCGAGGTCGCGACCCTCGCCGAGACCCTGAACGGCATGGTCGACACCCTCCGGGCGTTCGGCGACGAGGTCACCCGCGTGGCCCGCGAGGTCGGCACCGAGGGCATCCTGGGCGGCCAGGCGCGCGTCTCCGGCGTGGCGGGCACGTGGAAGGACCTCACCGACTCGGTGAACTTCATGGCGGACAACCTGACCAACCAGGTCCGCAACATCGCCCAGGTCACCACCGCCGTGGCCCAGGGCGACCTGACGAAGAAGATCGACGTCTCGGCGCGAGGCGAGATCCTCGAGCTCAAGACCACCATCAACACGATGGTCGACCAGCTGTCTTCGTTCGCCGACGAGGTAACCCGCGTGGCGCGCGAGGTCGGCACCGAGGGCAAGCTCGGCGGTCAGGCCGAAGTGGACGGTGTGGCGGGCACCTGGTCGAAGCTGACGGACAACGTCAACCAGCTGGCCTCGAACCTCACCACCCAGGTCCGCGCCATCGCGGCCGTCGCCACCGCCGTGACAGCGGGCGACCTGACCCGCCAGATCACCGTGGACGCGTCCGGCGAGCTCGCCGAGCTCAAGGACAACGTCAACCAGATGATCGCGAACCTGAAGGAAACGACGCGCGCCAACCGCGAGCAGTACTGGCTCAAGACCAACCTGGCCCGCCTCTCGGGCCTCATGCAGGGCCACCGCGACCTGCGAGCCCTGGCGTCGCTGATCATGAGCGAGCTGACCCCCCTGGTCAGCGCCCACCACGGAGCGTTCTTCCAGATCGAGGAGGACGACTCCAAGCAGACCCTCGAACTGACCGCCACCTACGGCTTCCGCCTGGACGCCGCCCGCACCACCCACGTGGCCATGGGCGAGTCCCTGGTGGGCCAGTCAGCGCTCGAGAAGAAGACCATCCTGGTCACCCAGGTCCCGGGCGGCTACCTGACCGTCTCCTCGGCCCTCGGCGAATCGGCCCCGGTCAACCTGGTGATCCTCCCGATCCTCTTCCAGGGCGAAACCCTGGGCGTGATCGAGCTGGCCTCCCTGAACGAGTTCTCCGACGTCCACCTGGACCTCCTGGACCAGCTCAAGGAAGCCATCGGCGTCAACGTGAACACCCTCCTGGCCAACTCCAGGACCGACGCCCTCCTGGTCGAGTCCCAACGCCTCACCACAGAACTACGGGCAGGCTCCGAGGAGCTGGAGGACCGGGCCCGCCAGCTCCAAACGGCCTCGAAGTACAAGTCCGAGTTCATGGCCAACATGTCGCACGAGCTGAGGACCCCCCTCAACTCGCTCCTGATCCTCGCCAAGCTCCTGGCCGACAACCTCGACGGCAACCTGAACCTCAAACAGGTCGAGTTCGCCCGGACCATCCACTCCTCGGGCTCCGACCTGCTCCAACTGATCAACGACATCCTCGACCTCACCAAGGTCGAAGCGGGCCACATGACCCTCCACGAGGACCCGGTCCGCCTGGACGAACTCGTCCGCTACGTGGAAACCCTCTGCCTCCCCCTCACAGCGGAGAAGAACCTCGAATTCTCCGTACGCGTGGACCCGAACGTCCCGGAAACCCTCCACACAGACGAACACAGGCTTCAGCAAATCCTCAGGAACCTGCTCTCCAACGCCGTCAAATTCACCCACGACGGCGGCATCCGCCTGCACGTCCGAATGGACGACCCCTCCACCGTCGCCTTCGACGTGCACGACACGGGCATCGGCATCCCAGCCGAAAAACTGGCCGTCATCTTCGAAGCCTTCCAACAGGCAGACGGCACCACCAGCCGCAAGTACGGCGGCACGGGCCTGGGCCTCTCCATCAGCCGAGAACTGGCGCAACTCCTCAACGGCGCCCTCCGAGTCCGCTCAGAACCGGGCATCGGCTCGACCTTCACCCTCTGCCTCCCCCTGGGCAAGGTGATGATCTCCGACGCCGTAGTCCTCCCAGAACCAACCCCGATCGTCACCCCGGCCCCAGTCCTGGCAGCGCAGAACTCAATGCGCTTCCACGGCGAAAAGGTCCTGGTAGTAGACGACGACCTACGAAACGTATTCGCCCTCACCAGCGTCCTCGAACTACACGGCCTGGAAGCAATCTTCGCCGACAACGGCATAACAGGCGTCCGAGCCCTCGAACAATACGACGACGTGGCCATCGTCCTGATGGACATCATGATGCCCGAACTCGACGGCAACGCCACGATCTCAGCAATCCGAGCAATGGAACGCTATGCCGACCTACCGGTGATCGCCGTAACGGCAAAGGCCATGAAGGGCGACCGCGAGAAGTCCCTGGCCTCAGGCGCCACCGACTACGTCACCAAGCCGGTCGACACCGAACACCTAATCCGCCTGATCGCCTACTACCTGGGAGTCTCAGGAGAGGCCTGACCAGGCACGCAGGGCAGGCAGGGACGAGGCGGGTAAGGCAAGACGGCATAAGGCACGTCGGGTTGAGCCAAGACGATGTCAAGGATGGCTTTAGGAGAACGCGAAGCCGAAGGCGAGCCCGAATGAGCGCAAGCATCGCGATGGCGCAGCCGAGCCCAGCCAAGACCCAACGCAATGCCGAAGGCGAGGCGTCCTTACCTCTTGGCTCGGGTCAAGCGGTATCGGTGACGTACCCACACAAACCCAACCACGCACAAACGAGATTGGGGCTTGACTTTGGGTGCGAGGTGCTAACCTCGCGGATCGGCCGGGCGCTTTTCAGCCCGGCTTTTAAAGGCCGATGAGCGCCTCGCAAGGGCCCCGAAGTCAAGCCCCAATCTCTATCGACGCGTCAGCGGCGATGAAATGACCCGGCTCGTCCGCAGTTGTCTTTGCACCCCAACGCAACCACCGCATTGGCGACCGAACCCAAACTCAACGGGCGGAATCAACAGCTTCCTGAACCGCCGAATCCACCGAAGCGTGCAAACTCAACACCTCAGCCACATCGGCCAACTCGAACAACCGCCGAACCGGCCCCTGAGCAGCCGCCACCCGCAACTGCCCACCCCCCTCGGCCAACCGCCGATGCCAGTCCAGCACCAACGCCAACCCGGTCGAGTCCATGAACGCCAACTCGGCCAGATCCAGCACCGCATGAACCCCGGTCACGTCCGCGTCCATCCGGGCGGACAACACAGGCACGGTATCGATGTCCAGCTCACCGGCGACGGCGAGCACTCGCCATCCCCGCTGGACCTCGCTGCCGACGTTGAGCTCCATCGTCGCCGTTCCTTCCGCCACGCCCGACTCGTGCGACTTCGTGCGACCCAAATCGTGCAGCACGACGTCCGGGCATGCGACCACCGGGGGGCTGAAAGATCCGAACGACCCACCGGATGTGCGACGATGCGCCTTGTGCTCAACGACCCACTGGCAGAGGTGCGCGTGACCCTGACCGCCGAGGGCGGCTCGTGCGCACGCGCTCGTCAGGTGGTGCGCGAGGCCGCCGCCTCGTGGGAGCTGACGGACGACCTGACGGACGACGCCCAGCTCGTCGTCACCGAGCTCGTCTCCAACGGCATCGACCACGGTGAGGGTCTGATCACGTTGACGGTCAGCAGGACTCAGGGCGGCATGCTCGTCGAGGTGCACGACGAGTCGCCGCGGCTGCCTCAGCTCAGACCCGTGGACCCGAGCAGCGCACGCGGGCGCGGTATGCAGCTCGTGAAGGCTTTGAGCGTCCGCTGGGGTACCACGCCCCGCAACGACGGAAAGGTCGTCTGGGCGCAGCTGGAAGCCTGAGAACGGCGCTTCAGGCGTGGCAACGCACTCCACGCCGGCCGCCTTCCCTCACCGCCCCGAGTCTTCCCTCTTCTCCCTGAAACTCACCCTGCAACTCGCCCTGAAACCCTTGCCCGGCTGAGACAAAGCCCTGGACAAACCCAGAGTGCTTCAGGTTGTGGTCGTCCGCCGATGGCGCGTACGGTCGGTCCGGACGGGAGTCCTTATGAACCAACTTCACCAGAGAACGACCTACGTCCAGTCCATTCCGATCGTCGCGCTCACCGGCGAGATCGACATGATGTCGTCCGCCCCGGTTACCAGCAGACTCGCCGAACTGCTCGACCACAAACCGCCCGCGCTCGTCGTGGACCTGCGGGAGGTGCGCTTCTTCGGTTCCGAGGGAATCCGCGCGCTGGTCGAGACCCAGCTGCAGGCGGACGAGCTCGGCATCAGGTTCGGTGTCGTCAGCGACAGCAGAATCGTGTTGCGACCACTGGAGATGACCGCCGTCGACCAGCTGCTGTCGCTGTTCACCGACGTCGACGACGCCGTGACCGCGCTCAGCGCCTGAGCCGCGAACCCCGAACCCGACGCCGCGAGACCCAGGCCGCCCAACACCCAGGCCGCGACGCCTAAGCCGCTGACGAGCTGCGTGCGCGAGAGCGCTCCACCAGCGAGAGCAGCAGGCCTTCCTTGGTGGACCACGGCGAGATGTCCACGACGTCGTGGCCGGACACCTTCATCAGACCCTCCGCGACCACCGCGCCCGCCAGGGACTGCCGAGCCCGGTGGCGCGAGATCCCCGGCAGGGCCGCGCGTTCGCGCACCGAGAGCTTCGCGAGACGCGGGATCCACTTCTCCAGGTCCTTCAGCCGCAACTGGCGCGGCGAGTACGCGTCGCTGCGCGCGCCGGCGAGGCGGGCGAGCTGTTCGAAGACCTTCGAGCAGCCGATCGCGCGAGCGCTCTCACTCGGCGCGAAGGCCGCCGAGAGTCTCTCCGAGACCTCCGACCGCATGTCCGCCACGGTGAGACCGGCGCGGGTCAACGTCCTTGCCCCCAAAGGCAACGAGACGGTGCGGTCGGGTTCGGCGCCGGAGCCCGCGGCGAGCTCGACGGTGCCGCCGCCGACGTCCAGCACGACCATCGGCCCGGCGCCGAAGCCGAACCAGTGCCGCGCGGCCAGGTACGACAGGCGCGCTTCTTCCTTGCCGGACAACACCTTCAGCTCGACGCCGGTGCGGCGCGCGACCTTGCGCATCACCTCGTCGACGTTCGACGAGTCACGGACCGACGAGGTCGCGAACGGCAGGAACGGGACGTCGCCCGCCTTCTTGCGGGCGGCGAGGACGGCGGTGCACAGGGAGTCGATGCCGGCGGCGCTGATGGCGCCCTCCGCGTCGAGCTCGCGGTCCAGCCGCAGCCGGACCTTGTGGGACACCAGCGGACGCGTCAGGTCTCGTTCCACGACCACCAGGTGTGCACTGAAGCACCCCACGTCCAGAACTCCGACCGACATCCGCCACCTTCCCTTCTCCCAAGTGTCCTTTACCTTATCGGCAACCATTGTGCGGAACCGTGCCCCCGATCGAGCAATGTTCGCTCGATGAGATGCGTTACAGTCACCGAATGTCACTGGCGGAGATACCTTCCCGGCTCGACCACGCCCTCGGCAAGGCACAATCCGGCGTGATCGTCCTCGCTGTCGACGGTCTTTCCTCGGACGTGGCCAAACAGTCCTGGCTGTCCGCCTCCGTCTCCACGCTGTCCTCGACGGTGCCGTCGACGACGGCGACGGCGTTGCTGACCGCGCTGACCGGTGTCCCCGCCGACGTCCACCGCGTGCCGGGAACGGTGTACCGCAACGGATCCGGGCTCGTGCACGCCGTCAACGGCGCGCCGCCGATCCCCGACCTGCCCACCGTGCTGGAGCGGCACGGCGCGACCGCGCTGGCCCGCGAACTCGACCACCTCGAGGGAACCTGGGCTCAGGCCCTGCTGCGAGGAACGACCCGGGTACCCGCTCCCGCGCCGCACAAACTCAGCGCCCAGGCGGAGGATCCGCCGCTGCTCGTCGCGAACGTCGTGGCGGACCTCGACAAGGCCCTCAAGGACACCCGGTTCCTCTGGACCTACGTCAACATCTCCGACCACGTGCACCGCAACGGCTACGACGAGTCGGTGCACGAGGCGATGCTGCGCCTGGACGCGCACGCGAGCAGGTGGGCCGCGGCCGGATGGACCGTGATCGCGCACTCGGACCACGGCATGATCGCCGTCGACCCCGACCCGGAACTCGTCGACGCCTGGGACGCGATCGTGCGCGAGGAGTGCGTGATCCCCTCCGGCGGTGCGGGCCGGATGCGCTGGCTCTACCCGAAGCCCGACCGGCTGGAAGCCGTTTTCGACCGCGTGGCAACGACTCTGGGCGACGCGGCGACCGTGCACCACGCCACCGACCTCGGGCTGCCGCAGCCGGAGGCCGGTCCGGTCGTGGCGGTGGCCGCGTCCCCGCGCTTCCCGCTGCCCGACCCGTCGGTCCGCTTCGAGCACGGCGGTCTGAGCCGCGACGAGATCGACGTCCCCTTCGCCGTCTGGCAGGCCGTACAGTGAGCGTGTGCGCGTCGAATTCTCAAGCAGCATAAGGGAAATCGATGCTGCCGCTTGGGATTCGGTGGTGGACCAGGCGGGTGCACCGGTGTTCTACCGGCACGCGTACATCAGTGCGTACGAACAGTCCCCGCTCACCGAGGTCGAGGGGTTCGCGTACTTCGCGGTGAAGGACGGCGACCGGCTGGTCGCCGTAACCCCCGCCTACCTCCAGTCGGCCGCGAACCCGTTGCGCCGCCTGCACGAGGCCTACCCGGAGGCCGCCGGCCAGCGCGCCCTGCTCAGCCACACCTGGCACTGCTACGACGCGCACGTCCCCGCCACCCAGGACGTGCTGCCCCGGCTGCTGGACGCCATGATCCGCACGGCGTCGATCCTCGGCGCGCGCTGGTGCGGGTTCATGAACGTCCAGCGCGGCACCGGCTTGTCCCAGGCGCTCAACGCCGCCGGGCTCCCGGCACGGCACCTGACCGACCGGTGGGCCGCGGACCTCACCACGTACGAGCGCTACCTCGCGGGCCTCGGCCTGCGCGCCAGGGCGAACGTGCGCCGCAACGACCGCAGGGCGCGGGAGGCGGGCGTCACCGTCGAGGCGCTGCCGGTCGACCACGCGGCGATGGACGACATCACCCTGCTGTGCGTGAAGACCGCGAGCCGGTTCGAGAACAACGGCTACTACCCCGGCGAGGCGTTCACGAAGTTCGTGACGGCACTGGGCGGCCTCGCGCAGGTGATCGAGGTGCGCCAGCACGGCAGGCTCGTCGCGGCCGGCGTCTGCCTCACCGACGAGACCCGCTTCCACACCTGGACGTGCGGCGTGGACTACGCGGTGGACGGCAACTACAGCCCCTACGGCGTGCTGTTCGCCGAGTCGGTGCGGCACGCCGTCAGGCTCGGCAAGACGACGCTCGAGGGCGGCCGCGGCAACGAGGCGTTCCAGCGCCGGCACGGCCTGCGCCCCCGCCATTTGGACGCAGTGCTGCTCCGCACCTGAACCGCGCATTGTTCACAAGGATGAACAATGCGTTTTACAACGTCGGATTCCTGCGGATTCACGTACGTGACTATCCCCTTAGGCCAGGTCAGCGCCACAAAGCAAGTCAGAGCAATCAATTTTAACGCACCTTTACAGGCGTTGATCCGATCTGCCACTGTGGCGCCGGGCGCACGACACAAATGAAAGGGACTGGACGGTCTCGTGAATCTGTCTCGACGCACCCTTCTGGCGTCCGCAGCAGCCACTCCCCTGCTCACCGGAGCAGGCCTGACGCTCGGTGCGGGAGAAGCCGCCGCTTCGCCCGCCACCCTCCGCGCGGCCCTCGACTACGGCAACGCCAAGCTCAAGGCCGTCGCGCCCGGCATCACCTCGTTCCCCGAGATCACCAGGGCCGAGAAGTGGACCTACGTCGCCGACGGCGGCTGGATCGGCGGTTTCTGGCCGGGCACGCTGTGGCTCGCGCACCTCGACAGCGGCGACGCGCAGTTCCGCACGCTCGCCGAGGCCGCCAACGACAGACTGGCCCCGCGCCGTCTCCAGCCGCGCGACCACGACCTGGGCTTCCTCTTCTACCCGTCGTGGGTCACCGCGTACCGGCTGACCGGCAACACCAAGTGGCGGGACGGCGCGATCGACGCCGCGAACACCCTCGTCCAGCGCTGGAACGCGACCGGCAAGTTCATCCGCGCGTGGGGCGCGCTCGGCACGCCGGGCAACGCCGGCCGCGTCATCATCGACACGATGATGAACCTGGACCTGCTCGCGTTCGCCACCGAGCAGACCGGCGACCGCAAGTTCCTCGACATCGCGATCGCGCACGCCAGGACCACCCAGACGCACTTCGTCCGCGCGGACGGCTCGACCCCGCACGTGTTCGACTTCAACCCGGACACGGGCGCCCCCATCGGCCAGAACACCGTGCAGGGCTACAGCCCGACGTCGTGCTGGGCGCGCGGGCAGGCGTGGGGCATCTACGGCTTCACGACGATGTACCGCCGCACGGGCCTGCGCGAGTTCCGCGACACCGCGCGCAGGCTGGCGGACTACGCCCTGTCGGTGCTCACGCCGGACAGCGTGCCGGTGTGGGACTACCGCTCGCCGCTGGGCGTCAACGACATCAAGGACTCGTCGGCGGGCGCGATCATGGCGTGCGGCCTGCTCGACCTGGCCAAGGCCACCGGCACGACCCGCTACCAGGACCGGGCGCTGAAGATCCTCGACGGCCTGGTCGCGACGTGTCTGACGACCAGGTCGACGCGCGCCGAGGCGATCCTGGCCCGCGGCACCCGCAACCGCCCGTCCGAGGACGGCGTGGAGATCTCGCTGCCGTACGGCGACTACTACCTGTACGAGGCGATCCTGCGGGTGCTCAAGCCCACCCAGATCGCCAAGGCCATCGGCCTGTAACTACTGCTCGATCACCTTCGCCGTCGGCCCGTCCGTCCAGGTCGCTTCCAGCCTGGACAACCGGCCGGCGGCGTTGGTGAAGTTCACCACCAGCGGCCCGCCGGGCTGTTCCACCTTCACCGAGTAGCCGTCCGCGGGCGTGGCCGACAGCGCCTGCACGCCCTGGGGCCGGTAGCGCACCACGACGTCACCGCCGCGCAGGTGGAACGCGTGCACGTAGGAGCCGTCCGCCTGCCATTCCCCCTGCGGAGATTGAGCCGAGGTGGGACGCGCATCCGTACTACTGGGAGGAACCGGAACAGTTGTTGTGACCACAGGAGGCCTGGTGGAAGAAGGCGTGACAGGCGGCGGGGTGTCGACGGAGGCGCCGGGTTCGGGGACCGGCACGCTGATCGACGTGACGGTCGGCAGCGGCAGCACGGCGGAGGACGCGGTGCCCAGTGCGCCGAAGTCCGCGGCCGGGGCGGGTTCCATCGCCCACCGGATGCCGAACCACGAGAGGCCGATGGCGACCGTGGTCACCAACGCCCAGGCGACCAGGTATCCGACGGACCGTCTCACTGCGGCAATCCTCCTGTAGCGGCTCATGGCATCAGTACTGCTGGTCGAAGACGACCCGGTGGTGCGAGCGGCGGTCACGCGCGCTCTCACCGGCCAGGGGCACATCGTGCACGGTGTCGCGCTCGCGATCGAGGCTTTGCGCGAAGTCACCGCCAACAACTACGACGTCGTGGTGCTCGACCTCGGGCTGCCCGACCTCGACGGCGGTGACGCGCTGCGGATGATCCGAGGCGTCACGAACACCCCCGTCGTCATCGCGACCGCCCGCGACGACGACACCGAGATCGTCCGGCTGCTCAACGCGGGCGCCGACGACTACCTGGTCAAACCGTTCTCCGGCGAGATCCTCGAAGCGCGCCTGCAGGCGGTGCTGCGGCGCGCCAGGGACTCGAAGCAGCTCGTGATCGGCGGGCTGGAGATCGACGTCACCCTCCGCAGGGCCGTTGTGGACGGTCAGGAGCTCTCCTTGACGCACAAGGAGTTCGAGCTGCTCTCCTACCTCGCGGCACGGCAGGGGGAGGTGGTGCCGCGGGCGGAGATCCTGGCGAGCCTGTGGCCGTCCCACCGCGACGACCAGACCCTCGACGTCCACCTGTCCTGGCTGCGCCGCAAGCTCGGTGAACGGGCCGCGCAGCCCCGTTATCTGCACACGGTGCGAGGGGTCGGCGTGCGTCTGGTCGACCCGAGATGAGGCGGTCACTGGTGCTGGTCGCTCTCGCGGCGACCAGCATGGTGGCCCTGGCGTTCCTCATCCCGCTCGCGATCGTCGTGAAGGACTCCGCGTACAGCCGCGCGCTCAGCGAGGCCGAGAAGCAGGCCAACGCGATGACGCCGGCGTTGCTCATCACCCGCAAGCCGCAGGAGATCCGGCAGGCGATCAGGAGCACCCGCTACGGCGGTCAGGGCCGGTTGGCCGTGCACCTGGGCCTCCCGGCCGGCACGTACGGCACCTCGCACATCACGGCCGCGGACCTGCAGGACGCGCAGAAGCTCGCCAGGGCGTCCACGGTCGAACGGCCTGACGGCGTGGCCTACCTGCAACCGCTGGCCACGAGCGACAGCGGTGTCGTGATCGTCGAGGCGTTCGTGCCGAACGAGCAGCTCACCCACGGCGTGATCGGCACGTGGGGCGTCCTCGCGGGCGTCGCCGTCGGCCTGGTGGCCGGGTCGGTGCTCGTCGCCGACCGTCTCGGCGCGCGCGCCGTCCGGGCCACCCGCGGGCTCGCCGACGCCGCCCGCCGGATGGGCCAGGGCGACCTCACGGTCCGCGTCCCGGTCAAGGGGCCGCCGGAGGTCAAGGAGGCCGGCAAGGCCTTCAACGCCATGGCCGAACGCGTCCGGCACCTGCTCGCCGCCGAACGCGAGGTGGTCGCCGACCTCTCGCACCGCCTGCGCACGCCTCTCACGGCCCTTCTCCTGGACGCGGACACGCTCGGGGGTGGTCCGGGTGCGGACCGCGTCCGAGAGGCCGTCCAGGGCCTGGAGAGGGAGGTCGACGAGATCATCAAGGCGGCCCGCTCCGGCCTGCAGCCCGACGAGGGCGGCACCGACGCCGCCGGGGTGGTGCGCGACCGGCTGGTGTTCTGGTCCGCGCTCGCCGACGACCAGGAACGGCCGTGGACCGTGCGCGGCGCCGACCGGCCGGCGGTGGTGCCGCTCGCGCGCAACGACCTCGCGGCCGCGCTGGACGCGTTGCTGGGCAACGTCTTCCGCTACACGCCGGAGGCCACCCGGTTCGCCGTCACGCTGGTGCACCAGGCCGATCTCGTGGCGCTGGTGGTCGAGGACGCCGGGCCGGGCATCGCGGACACCGCGCAGGCCGTGCGGCGCGGGTCCAGCGGGGGCGGGTCCACCGGGCTGGGCCTCGACATCGCCCGCAGGGCCGCGGAGCGCACGGGAGGGTCGCTCCACGTCGATCGCGGTCCGTTGGGCGGTGCACGCGTGCAATTGAGGCTCCGGAGGGTCTGACTGTCAGGGCCGGTGACGAACACCGCCGGCGGCGCGGACCGTGGGACGGGTCCGACGCCGCCGGCGGGCACCGGACGGCCGCGCTGCACCGCTGCCGCACCACCGAGTCCCGAGCAGGAGGGAGGAACCCGATGAGCAGTGCGCGCCTTGCCTTCCCACACCGGTGTTACGAGGTGGATCAGCCGGGGCTCTCGGCGCCAGGTGTGGGGACCGGCGTATTCAGTGGGTCTGGGCGACCGGTTTTTGCGATCTGACATGAAGTTAGCCGACCGCTGATCGTCGCCCATCCACCGTTCAGACGATTAATCGGTTTTAAATTTGTTTAAGTTCGCCCGGTCGGTCGTCCACGACTTAAGTCCATTTAAGATAGCGTCGTCCTCCCGCCGCCTTACCGCCCGAATTTCGAAAGGCGACCCATGATCAGCGCGGTGGCAGCAACGGGATTGGCGCTCTCGCTCCTCACAGCTCCTCAAGCCGACGTGGTTCCTCCCGGCAAAATCACGGTCGACGTCGTCACGGTGAACGGTTCCGGCTGCCCCGCCGGAACGGCCGCGATCGCGGTCTCGGACGACAACACGTCATTCACGGTGACCTACAGCGACTACACCGCCCAGGCGGGTTCCGGATCGACGCCGACGCAGTTCCGCAAGAACTGCCAGCTGAACCTGCGCGTGCACTACCCGCAGGGCTTCACGTTCGGCATCGCGAAGGCCGACTACCGCGGCTTCGCGCACTTACCCAGAGGGGCGCGCGGGATGCAGCGCGCCAGCTACTACTTCGCCGGCTCGTCCTCCACGACGACGACCACGCACAACATCGCGGCGCCGACGTCGAACAACTGGCAGTTCACCGACTCGACCGAGGTCGCGGAGATCGTCTACGCGCCGTGCGGGGCCGTTCGGCACCTGAACGTGAACACCGAGGTCCGAGCTTTCACGAACGCGTCCAACCAACCCGCCTTCGTGTCGATGGACTCGACCGACGGCAGCGTGAACACCCGCTACCAGTTCGCCTGGAAGCGTTGCTGACCCAGAACGATCACCCAGAGGGCCCGGCGCTATACTCACAGTGAGCGTCGGGCCCTCTCGTCGTGACCCGGACGTGACTTTTGACGGGTGAGTCAACCAGGGCATTGCTTCCCGCGTATACCCATGTAGATTCCCGCTCACCGTGACGGCCATTCGGGTGACCGTCTCGGCTCGCGCGCCGCACGCGAAACGGAGGCAGCATGCAGGCGAACGCCCAGACCGCCCAGGTCGACGACCTGACACTCATCGCGCTTCCCACCGCGGTGAACTGCGCGGATCTGTTCGTGCGCTTCACCCTCGGTGAATGGCGCCTGCGCAACATGACCGCGGAGTGCTCGGCCGTCGCCTGTGCGCTGGTCGAGGCCGCCGTGGAGTCGGCCGATCCCAAGACGTCGCGGCTCATCACGCTGCGACTGCGACTCAGTGGCGACTACCTGGTCGTCGAGTTGGAGGCCGCGCGGTTCATCATGCCGCCGACCTCCCCTGACCTGCGCACCGGCGAGCTCCAGCTGGCCGGCGGCATCAAGCTCATCTGGTGTGAGATGGCACTGCCGACCGGCGTGAACGCGAACGCGGTGCCGCTGCCGCGCCGCGAGAAGCGCCGTTCCCCGGCGGCCGAGGCGCTGGGCGACGAGCCGGACGTCGATCCGGAGCTCATCCAGCGCATCCTGTTCGGCCTCGGTGGCTCGATGGGCAACGGTCAGCGCTAGATCTTCCCGCTTCACCCGCAAGGGCGCGTCCATCAGTGGACGCGCCCTTCGCGTGTTCCCGGGGTTCCGGTGGTGGACGCTTCACGAATTGAGTTCCGGAACACCGCCGGGCCTTTGGTCCGTTCGAGGAGTGTTACATTCCCGCGCTGCTCTGGCATCAGGTTTCTTGATGCCGTTCTGGTGGTACGGACGGCAATTCACCGACGCGGTGCGCCTGAGCCCTGTTGTCTCAGTGACCGATTGACCGCGAAAAGTGATGAATAGTCGGCTCACATTCACCGGCGCGAACGTCCGGCAATGTTGCTCTGGTTGGCGGACGGTTCGTCAACATCCTTTCCGATACGGTCTCGTACCACGCCGCCCGCCCGAACGTCGTCGCACATTCGGAAAGGCATTCCAATGATCAGTGTGCTGGCCGCAGCCGGCCTGGCTCTGTCCACCATCGTCATTCCCCCGGTCGCGGATCCGCCCCCGACGGGCCAGATCACGATCGACGTCGTCACGGTCAACGGCTCCGGGTGCCGGGCCGGCACGGCCGCCATCGCCGTCTCCCCCGACAACAAGGCGTTCACGGTCACCTACAGCGACTACATGGCACAGGTGGGCCCGGATTCACGGCCGACCGATTTCCGGAAGAACTGCCAGCTGAACCTGAAGGTCAACGTTCCCGGCGGATTCACGTTCGGCATCGCCCAGGCCGACTACAGAGGTTTCGCCCACCTGGAACGCGGCGCGAAGGGAACGCAGAAGGCGAGCTACTACTTCCAGGGAATGTCGGACACCGACCAGCGCACCAAGACGTGGAACGGCGCTCTGAGCGACGACTGGCAGGTCACGCACAAGACCGACGTCGCGTCGATCATCTACCACCCGTGCGGCGCGAAGCGGAACTTCAACATCAACACCGAGCTGCGCGTGGACAAGGGCACGTCGGACCCGAAGAAGACCAGCTTCATGGCGATGGACTCGACCGACGGTTCCATCGAGACCATCTACCACTTCGCGTGGAAGAAGTGTCCGAAGTAGCCGGTCGCGTTGGACGCTAGACGCGGAAAGCCCTTGCACGGCAAGGCCGGAGCCCAGGTACTGCGGGCTCCGGCCTTGCCGTCGTCAGCGCCGGCTCAGATGTTCTGGTTCGCGAAGCCCTTGGTCGCGATCTTCGACAACATGCCCTGCCACACGGCGGTGCTGGTGTGCGGGTCGCCGGTCACGCCGAGCGCCGACTTGAGCCCGTTGAACGCGCTGGTCGTCGCCGGCCCCCAGATGCCGTCGATCGCGAGCCCGGACCCCCGGAAGTTGTTGCACGTGCCCTGCACGAACTTGGTGTCCGCCTCGGAGTCCTTCAGCACGCGCACCGGCATGCCGCCGAAGTCGGAGTGGATGTGGTCGCGGTGGTCGGCGTTGTACCAGCCGTCCAGCACGTACCGGAACCGCCGCCGGCACACCGCTTCCGTTGCCAGGTAACGCTTGCGCAGCGCGGCCGTGCCGGAGGCGTGGTGCTGGTCGAGCGGCGAGGTGACGTTGCCGTTGGACCACCGCACGTGGTCGAGGTCCATCGCCGTGCCCGCGCCGTGCTGCCCGGGCTTGTTGACGTAGAACCCGGCCGACACGATGTAGCTGATCGACCCGTAGCTCGACGAGAGCGACCGCAGGTCGCGCACCCAGGCGACGAGGGCGTTGTAGAAGGCGTCGGTGGCCTGCCAGTTGCGCGCGGTCGTGTTGCCGCGGTTGGACCGCCAGTAGTAGACGGGCGTGCCGTCGATCTTCTGGAACGTCATCATCGCCAGCGCGCCGACCTCGGAGGCCTGGATCTCGGCGGGCGTGTGCTGGTCAGCGGACTTGGCGGGGTCCGGTGCGGCGCCGGCCAGGGCCGGTGCGACGGTGGACAGGCCCGCGAGTCCGGCCACGGCCGCCGCGCCCGTGACGAAGCCGCGCCTGGTGAGGTTGTTCTCGAACACCCCGGTACTCCCTCTGTGTCCTGGCCGGGGCGGCAGGAGGAAGGGCCTGTCTCAGACCACCGGCCCGAGGGAGTCTAGGGATCACGTGTGTTGGCACGGAATCGCCGCTGACCTGCGTTTTTCCTTCGCCTTTACCGGTTGCGCCGACTGGTTCCCGTTCCAGCGGGGTGGGTTGCGTTCTGCTGGTCGGGGCTCGCCTTCGGCATCGCGTGCCAGGCCTCGTAGGTGGCTGGCTTTGCGTTGACGGCTGCCGGTTGAGTTCGCGCGCCTGGCCAAGACGGTGGTCGCCTTGCGTTGGCGACTGCGGTTGGCAGCCGTCAGTGGGCCGCGCCCAGCACCCGGATCAGGCTGCGTTCCGTGTCGGTGCCCAGCTTCTCCATCGCGAGCTTCGCCACCGGCGCGCCCAGCTTCGCGAGCCCGTTGAACTCCACGTGCGCGTGGTAGCCGATCCTCGTCGTGCCGGGGGTGGGACCGGGCGTGATGGAGATGTCGTCGGTGGAGGTGGCGGTGTCGTTGCGCCCCACGAACTGCAGGCCGGTGGTGTCGTCGCGGGTGAGCTCGTAGACCAGCTCGGTCTTGCGGCCGAGGAACTGGGAGACGTTGCGCCAGCGGGAGCCGACGGCCACCGGGCCGGTGTCGAGGCGGGTGCACGTGACGGTGCCGGGGTCCCACTGTTCGGTGCGGGCGAAGTCGCGCAGGTACTCGGTCACGCCTTCCGGGGTGGTGGCCACGGTGAAGGTGCGTTCCACGTCCACACCGGACACGTACGGGGAGTTGAACGCCTTCGGGGCGAGACCGAGGCGGTACTGGTCCACCAGGGTCGCCTGGCTCTCGGCTCGGGTGGCCAGGCGTTCGAGGCGGGTGTCGTCGAAGCTGCCCAGGTGGCGGAGGGTGCGCCAGAGCGCGGCCTTGCCCTCGATGCCCACGCGGAGGGTTTCGAGCTCCAGGACGTCGCTCAGCGGGGAGCGGCCGAGGAGCCTGCCGTTCAGCTTCAGCCTGCCCGCCTTCTCGGTCAGCCAGCCGAGGGCTTCCTTGTGCGGGCGCGACTCGACGCCCGCCGCGCGCATGAGGTCGAGGAGTTCCTTGCGGTCCGCCTCGATGTCGTCGGCGAGGACGCGCAGCTCGGGATGGCTGCGGCTGATGCGGCGGGCCAGTTCTGTGCCCGCCGCGGCGCCGGCCAGGTGGTCGTTGAGGTAGATGCCCAGCAGCTCGGTGTTCACGACAACCGAGTACCCACCGCCAAACTAGGGCCCTGCCGGTCCCAGCTGGTAGCCCTGGCTCCAGAGGGTCTTGATGACGAGCCCGAGCGGGGCAATGCGCCTGCGCAGGCGCATTATGTGCAGGTGGAGGGCGTTGCTGGTGTCGCCGTCCTTGGTCGGGAGGCAGAGCAGCAGGTCCTCGCGCGTGGTGAGCGAGCGGAAGCGGTGCAGGAGTTCGGCCACCAGGGCGCGCTCCGTCGGGGAGAGCACGACCGACCGCGTGCGGAACCGCAGGATGCCGCACATGTCCAGTTCCGGGACGGCGTAGCGCGCCGCCCGGGCTCTGAGCATGGCGATGCGCACCGCCAGATCCTGATGCGGGACCGGCGCGCGGACCCAGTCCTCGCGCATGTCGGTGAGGACCGGAGCCGGGACGTTCTTCTCCAGCACCAGCAGGCACAACGTCCCGCTGCGCTGACAGGCCTCTCTTGCCGCCGCGTCCACCGGCCAGCGCACGACCTCAACAGGTAGTTGGTTCACCAGGTTCGACATACGTCCACTTCCGCTTGTCCACCACGGAGAGAACCGAACCAGCCTTCGGCTTCCGTCGTGGACGCTAGAGGCGGCCGCTATTTCCCCTCTATCGCGCGCGTCGGCGCGGGGATGGAGGGGACCCGGTGACCCGTCCCCTCCCCCCGTCCGGGACCTAGCTCTTCGCGACCAGCGTCAGCACGTCGTACTTCGCGACCGACTCGCCCTTCTGGTTGGTCACGTCGGCGTCCCAGCGGACCTCGCCGTACTCCTGGTCCTCGCGCGGCGTGATCTGCTTGACCGTCAGCGTCACGGTCAGCTGGTCGCCGGGGAACGTCGGCGTGACGAACCGCAGGTTCTCCAGGCCGTAGTTCGCGAGCACCGGGCCGGGCTCCGGCGAGACGAACAGACCGGCGGCGAACGACACCACCAGGTAGCCGTGGGCGACCCGGCCGCCGAAGAACGGGTTGGCCGCGGCCGCTTCCTCGTCCATGTGCGCGTAGAAGGTGTCGCCGGTGAACGACGCGAAGTGCTCGATGTCCTCCAGCGTCACCTCGCGCGGGCCCGCCGTGACCGTGTCACCGATCTTCAGCTCGGCCAGCGTCTTGCGGAACGGGTGCACGGCGTCGTCGAGACGGGGCGCGCCCGTGACCCAGCGGTTCGTGATGGCGCCCAACGCGCGCGGGCTGCCCTGCACGGCCGTGCGCTGCATGTGGTGCAGCACGCCGCGCATGCCGCCCATCTCCTCACCGCCACCGGCACGGCCGGGGCCGCCGTGCACGAGCATCGGCAACGGCGAACCGTGGCCCGTCGACTCGCCGGCGTCCTCGCGGTCGAGCACGAGCAACCGGCCGTGCCACGGGGCGACGCCGATCACGACGTCGCGCACGAAGTCCGTGTCGGCGGAGACGATCGAGCCGACCAGCGACCCGGCACCGCGCGCCGCGAGTTCCACGGCGTCGTCCACGCTGGTGTACGGCATCAAGGTCGACACCGGCCCGAACGCCTCGACCTCGTGCGGCTGCACGGCGTCGGCGGCGGCGCGGAGCAGCATCGGCGACATGAACGCGCCGCGCTCGGCGTCCGCGTCCACAAGCGACAGTGCGCCATCGCCGTAGACGACAGAAGCGTTCTCCCGCAACGCCTTCAGCGAGCGAAGAACCTCCTCGCGCTGCTCCAGACCGGCCAGCGCGCCCATCTTCACGGACCTGTCGGCGGGGTTGCCGATCACGACCTCGGACAGCTTCGCGGCCGTCGCCTCGGCCACCGCGTCCATCAGCGCCGCGGGCACCAGCGCACGCCGGATCGCCGTGCACTTCTGCCCGGCCTTGGTCGTCATCTCGGTCACCAGCTGCCCGACGAACAGGTCGAACTCGGGCGTGCCGGCGACCGCGTCCGGGCCGAGGATCGAGCAGTTGAGCGAGTCTGCCTCGGCGTTGAACCGCACGGACGACCGGATCACGGCCTGGTGCGTGCGCAGGTGCTGGGCCGTGGACGCCGAGCCGGTGAACCCGACGAGGTCCTGCGGCGTCAGGTGGTCGAGCAGGTCGCCGGCCGACCCGCAGACGAGCTGCAACGACCCCTCGGGCAGCAGGCCGGAGGCGAGCATCAGCTCGACCATCTTCTCGGTCACGTACGCCGTCTGGGACGCGGGCTTGATCAGCGACGGCACGCCGGCGATGAACGCGGGCGCGAACTTCTCGAGCGGCCCCCACATGGGGAAGTTGAAGGCGTTGATCTGCACCGCGACGCCTCGCAGCGGCGTGCAGATGTGCTGGCCGACGAACGTGCCGCCCCGGCCGAGCGGCTCGACCGGCCCGTCGACGTAGACCTTGTCGTTGGGCAGCTCGCGCTTGGCCTTCGACGCGTACCCGAGCAGCACGCCGAACCCGCCGTCGATGTCGATCCACGAGTCGGACTTGGTCGCACCCGACCGCGCCGACAACGCGTACAGCTCGGCCTTGTGCTCCTTGAGGTAGAGCCCCAGCGCCTTGAGCAGCTGCGCCCGCTGGTGGAACGTGAGCTCGCGCAGCGCGGGCCCGCCGACCTCGCGCCCGTACCGCAGCGCCGCGCCCATGTCGACGCCCGCCGACGAGATCCGCGCGATCTCCTCACCGGTCACGGCGTCGTGCAACGGCGCGCCCTCGACCGTTGGCGTGTGCCACCCACCCGACACGTAGCTGCGCAGCAAGCTCATCGAGCCAACCCTTCTCGCTGGGCGCTGGATCTTCAGCGACCCGACCACCAGGCAACGTATCAGTCGGCGATGCCTGCTTGATCGATCTACGGACCGGAGCTCCGACGCCGGTCGGCGAGGTGACGCGGCGGACAGGCCTGAGCAATTCCAAGGACCTTCTCGCGCTGTCCGATCTGCTGACGGCACACACCATCGACCAGGCCGGCGTGTCCACCGCCGCCCACGGCCAGGTGACGGTGTCGCCGTGGAGGCAGCGCACATTGACCACGGACGAGATCCGGTAGTTGCGCGACCGCGAAGGCTTGCTCGTCACACGGAGCCGAACCAAGGCGCGCAGATTCTCGCTGGTCCGGAATGAAGGGATCGACTCCTCCGTCGAGAGATGAAGTCAAGCCCGACAACGACCGCCCGAACTGGTCGTTGCAGTCTGATCAAGGCATCACCAACCGGCCTCCGCGTGACCCCATCAGCGATCCGTTGGCGCCGTCACCTGGCACGTCCGCACCGGTACGTGCCGGACTACAACTACCAATGCTGATCGTGGCAATCCTGCAACCTCAGGGCAATGAGCCCATCTCCGCAGGTAGGAAACCCGGGATGGTCTGTGATGCACCACGAGCCCGCTGGTGCCCTTGTGTAACAACGCAGCACTAGGGAATTGTTTGGGCTCTCGGTCTTCTGAGCCTGACCGTCTTGTCTGTCTGGTCGCTGGTCCGCTCGCCGCCTGAACGTTCGGCAGCGAGCCGGAACCAGGAACGGACAGAGTGGATGCGATGGTCTATGACGGCCGTGACGCGGCGCCTGAGAAGCCTCCGTCGAACCAGGCGGTTGAGCAGACCGGGTGGCGCACTCGAAGCGCTCGTTGGTGGAGGCCCGCGCGTGGGCTTCTACTTCTCGCCGAGGTGGGATGCGTGCTCACCAAGCACGAAGCCCCCGCCGCGGTGGCGAGGGCTTCCGTGGTGACAGGAGACGTGATCTTCAGGCCTCGCGAGCACTGATCACGTATCCGCCAGCGGGCCCGTATCTGCAGATGCGGGCCCGTTTGCGCAGCAACTCCGGAGTTGCTGCGTCACGGCATGCAGTGTCGCTCGTCTCCTGGGCCGGTGTCAGACATCCGTTCGACCCACAGGGCACGAAACTCCGCTCTTACGCCCGGCAGACACGCTGGTCATGCTGTCCGTTTCAGATTAGCGTTCAGGACGTGGAGGCACGAAACTCGCCGGAACCCGCAGAAGCGCGCGTCTGCGCGCACTGTGGCGCGCCGCTGCCTCCATCTGATGCTCGTGTCGGCCGCCCCCGGCGGTTCTGCACGTCGAACTGCCGCTTCGCGGCCAGGCGTCGGCGCGACCGAGGCGTGATCGGCGACTGCGAGGTCGTCATCTGCGATGTGACCTGCGGAGATCCCGCCACCACGGTGGTGACGATCGGTTCCCGCAAGGTGAAGGCTTGTGACGGCTGCGCCACTACGACTTCTGCATGGCTTCGAGCGCGAAAGTCCCGCCCCAAGGACGGGGCGCCGGCTGCAACAGATGAAACAGTCACGGCGCCACCTGGGTCCTTCCAGACGCCCCAGGTGGAGACAGCTTCGCAAAGTGGGCTAAGCACACCGTTCAACGAACCCCCTGACTCGGGAACGAGTCGAGGCAAGCCGTCAGGTGCTCCTGAGACGCCTCCGACAGGTGATCGCGGCCCCTTGCAGGACGGGCCGTGGACGACAGGGGCGGTCGAGAATCCGGAGCTGAGCCCACGCGAGCGCGAGGTCATCACGATGTGGGTATCCGGCATGACCACTACCCGCATCGCGCTGCAGCTGCAGATCAGCGAATCCACCGTCAAGCAGTACATCTCGCGCGCCCGCAACAAGTACGACGAAGTGGGCAGACCCGCACGCACCCGTGTCGACCTCTATCGCCGAGTGATCGAGGACGTCTCCCGCGGCGCAGCTCCCACCGATGCACAGCTGCTCGACTCCGTACGCGGCGGAGCCGTTGAAACTTACGGGCTGCTGTACGAGCGCTACGTCGGCTCCGCGTACAACCTCGCGCGTCAACTGGCCCGTTCCACAGCGGAAGCTGACGACTTGGTCTCTGACGCGTTCGCCAAGGTCTTCGCAACGCTGCGCGCGGGTGGCGGACCAGGCTCGGCGTTCCGCGCCTATCTCCTCACCGCAGTTCGGCACACTGCCTACGACAAGGCCAGGCGGGACAAAAAGATCGATTTGTTCGACGACATCAACGCCATCGTCCCCGAAGACGACCATGACACCGGCCTCGACGAAGACGACATGCCGAGGCAGATGTTGACGTCCATCACGACGCCGTTCACCGACAGCGCAGTAGCCGGACTGGAACGGTCGATCACGGCGAGGGCTTTCGCGGCACTGCCGGAGCGCTGGCAGTTGGTGCTGTGGCACACCGAGATCGAGGGCCAGTCGCCGGCCGAAGTCGCTCCCCTGCTC
The DNA here is from genome assembly GCF_042721395.1 of Lentzea sp. NPDC058450. Classification (NCBI taxonomy): domain Bacteria; kingdom Bacillati; phylum Actinomycetota; class Actinomycetes; order Pseudonocardiales; family Pseudonocardiaceae; genus Lentzea; species Lentzea sp. NPDC058450. Next base: position 35,585 of record NZ_JBHXLO010000009.1, on the reverse strand, counting down.
GGGCTGACGGCCAACGGCGTGTCCGCGCTCGCCTACCGCGCACGCGAGGGCCTCAAGCAGCAGTACCTGCAGATGCACCTCGCCGAGAGCAACTCTGAGCGGTGCCGGGCAACAGTCGACAGGCTCGGCGCGTGGACGCGCGGCGGTCTGTCCAAGGTGGAAGCCACCCAGGTCGAGGCGCATCTTGAAGAATGCGGACGGTGTCGAGCATTGGCCGCTGAACTCGCCGACGTGAACGGCGCCCTGCGCTAGCGGCGCGGTGCCCACGATGTCCTCCTGCTCCCGGTGGGCAGCGAGAATCCCAGTGACACAAGGTATCGAGCCGTCTGGTCTGCTTGATCGATCTACGGGACGGCCACCTCGGGGGTTGAACCTCAAGCCGCTTGAGGTCCCATAGTGGGTGACGTGGAACTCGACGAGCTGTACCCCATCGGCGACGTGGCGCGGCGGACGGGCCTGAGCGTGAGCGCCATCCGGTTCTACGCCGAGGCCGGTGTCGTCGCGCCCACCGTGACGACCGAAGCGGGCCACCGCCTCTACGACGTGTCCGCCATCGCGCGCCTCGAACTGGTCAGGACCCTGCGCGAGCTCAACGCGGGGCTGGACGAGATCCGGCGGGTGCTGGCCGGCGAGGTGACGCTGCGGGAGCTGGCCACCACCCACATGGCCCTGCTCGCCCAGCACGAGGCGCGGCTGCGCAGCCGTCAGGCGGTGCTGTCCGCGATTCTGCGGCAGGACTCCACCGCCGAGCAGGTCACGTTGATGCACAAGCTGGTCGCGATGTCCGATGAGGAGCGCGACCGGTTGATCGACGACTTCTGGACCGAGGTCACCACCGGCTGGGAGGCCTCGGAGCGCATGGTCGGGTGGTGGCGAGCGGCGCGTCCCGAGCTTCCGGACCACCCGAGCGCGGCGCAGCTGGAGGCGTGGATCAGGTTGGCCGAACTGCTCCGCGACAGCGAGATCCGGCGAACCCTGCGCCGCGAGCTGCACGAGGCGTGCACCACCGGGGCCGGGCCGATGATGTCCTCGGCGCCGATGCTGGAGGCGTTCGAGGAGGCGGCGCCCCTCGGGCAGGCGGCGATCGACGCGGCACGCGAGCAGGTGCCGCCCGACTCGCCGCGAGGACGTGAGATCGCCGACGGGTGGATCGGCTGGCTGACCGGTCTGTTCTCCCAGGCCGACTCTCCGGGAATCCCGGACACACCCGAGTTCCGGTTGCAGACGGCCGACCACATGCTGGCGGGCGCCGAGTGGGATCAGGCGCCACCCGACCCGGAGAGCCCGTTCGACGAGTACGTGCAGCTGGTCAACGCGGTGAACGACACCGAGCCGGAACGGTTCCCCTACGTGTGGCTCGCCGAGGCGTTGCGCGCCTCCGCGGTGGGCACCGTGAGCTGACCGAGCAGCGTCAGCGCGGCGTGCGAGGACGAGCCGGTGGGTGCGGTGGCGACCACGACGCTCGGGCCGGGCCCGCTGCTCAGCGTCTGCTGCGTGACGACCATCGTCCCCACCAGCGGATGCCTCATCTCGAACTCGGCCGTGGCGCACGGTTTGACCCGGTGATCGGCCCACATGGACGCGAAGTCCGGGCTCTTCGCGCTGAGCTGCCCGACCAGTTCGTGCAGTGCCGCGTCGTCCGGGTGCTGACCGACCATCAGGCGCAGGTTCCCCACGACCGCCCTGGCCTTGGTCGGCCACTCCGGGTACAGCTCGCGCGTGTGCGCGTCGAGGAAGACGAGCTGGGCCATGTTCGGACGGTGGGCGGTTCCCGGCGCGTCGAAGTCGAGGTGCCCGGCGAACAGCGCGTGTCCCAGCCTGTTCCAGGCCAGCACGTCCGAGCGGCGGCCGAGCACGACGGCGGGAACGGTCGCGAGTGCGTCGAGCAACTGGCCGGTCGCCGCGGACAGTCGTTCGGGCGCGGGGCGTCGTACTCGGGACCGCTTCGCCGGTTTCGCCAACGTGTGCAGGTGCTGCCGTTCGGCGTCGTCGAGCCGCAGGGCGGTGGCGAGCGCGTCGAGGACCTCGGGTGAGGCGCTGGCGGAGTGTCCCTGCTCGAGCCTCGCGTAGTACGAGGCACTCACTCCGGCCAGACCGGCGAGCTCCTCACGGCGCAGCCCCGAAACACGCCGCCGACCGCCGTACGTGGGTGCGCCGGCCTCGTCGGGGTGCAGCTGGGAGCGCCGCGTCCGGAGGAAGTCCCCCAACCGTGTCGTCTCGCTCATGAATCCGAGTATGAACCGGTTTCGAGGCCGGAACCTGTCCCAGCCAGGGATACGCAAAACCGGGGGTGGCCTGCCCGATGTGCCGCCGTTCCAATGGTCGGCGTACCACCCCACAAAAGCTGAGGAAATTCCATGGGCACCGCGAAGGAACTGCACGACGACCTCGAGTCGATGAACCCGGCCGAGTTCGGCTTCACCCGCCGGACGTGGGTCGACGCCACGCCGGACGAGGTCTACCGCCTGGTCAGCGACGTGTCCGCGATCAGCCGCTGGAGCCCGAACGCGAGCGACGTCGCCTTCGACGAGGGCGCCGGGCCCGTGGCCGGTGCGTGGTTCAGCGGCCGCAACACCAGGAACGGCAAGGAGTGGACGACGCGCTCGCAGGTGACGAAGGCCGAGCCCGGCGCGGAGTTCGCTTTCGTGGTCGGCGGAGCGCGCGAGGGAATCGTCGAATGGACCTGGACGTTCGAGGCGCACGACAACGGAACCCTCGCGGCGCAGTCGTGGCGGCTGCTCCGGCTCGACCCGGTGCTCGGCCGCACCCGAGCCGACGTCGAGGAGCTGCGCGACTACATGGCCGCCAGTGCGGAGTCCACCCTCTCGTCCCTCGCCGAGTGGATCACGGCCACCAGGTCGAAGTGAGCCGCACTCACCGTGCGGCCGAGCCGAGGCCGAGGGGCTCGACGTACCCGCGCTCGCGATGGCCGGGCCAGTCCGGGGAGCCCGTCCTGGCGAACCGGACCCAGGTTCGGTGCACCTCCGCCGCGAGCTGGGTCGGCGGCTCGACGTCACCGAGCAAACCGTTGTCCCCGTACAACGCGGGCAGCGAGAGAGTCTCGAACACGAACGGCAGTTCCATGACGTGGCTCGCGCCGAGTCGTCCGCCGAGCGCCGCCGACTGCCAGGCGAACTGGTAGCGGAACGTGCGTCGGGACGACGACGCGGCGTGGGCCGCGGCGAGCGCTTCGGTAGCGGCCCCGAACAGCCCGTGAGTCAGGACGATCGCGCGCAGTTCGTCGAGCCCCACCGCGGAATGCTTCCGCAGCAGGTCGTCCACGAAAGCGTCCGGCCGGCTGCTGAAGCGTTCCGCGGCTTCGCGGACGTCGTCCAGCGTGCTGTCCTTCAGCAGGCCGAGAGGTGCCAGGTAGAGACGCCCTTCATCGAGGTTCGAGCCGATGAGGAGGTCTGCCTCCGCGCCTGCTCCCCGCGCGATCACGGCCGCCGGTTGCTCCTCGCTGACCAGTCCGAACCGGGTGATGCCGCCCAACGGGTCGTGCGCCGTCGCAGTCCTCAGGTCCAGGCCGTTGAGGTGAGGCAGAACGGCGACGAAGTGCTCGTCGGGAACGTCGGCCAACGCCTTCGCGCTCGGGACGAGTCCGAGCTCCCGTCCGACGGCCTCGGTCACCACACCGGCCTGTTCCGGCGTGAAGGCCTGGGCACCGCTCTGCACGATGACGCGACGGAACAGGCCCGTGGAGGCCACATCCGCCAGCAGTCCCCCGACCAGCGTGGCACCGGCCGACTGCCCGAACAGGGTGACGTTGGCGCGGTCGCCGCCGAACTCGCCGATGTTGTCCCGCACCCATCGCAACGCCGCCCGCACGTCGAGCATGCCGCGGTTGTCCGGAGCGTCCGGCAGGTGCAGGAAGCCGGGAACACCGAGGCGGTGGTTGACGGTGACCAGGACGACGCCGTCGCGCTGGAAGGCCGAGCCGTCGTAGAGCGGACCGTGGCTCGACCCCGCGATCGACCCTCCGCCGTGCACGAAGACCATGACCGGGTGCGCACGACCGCTGTGTCGAGGAGCCCAGACGTTCACGGTCAGGTAGTCGTCGCCGGGGATCCAGCCAGGCCCGAAGAAGGGCGTCATGTCGAGCGTGCCGAACTTCTCGCGCAACGGCTGCGGGGCGGTGGGGCCGGGTCGGGTCGCGTCCCGGATGCCGGCCCAGCCGGGATGAGGGCGCGGCGCCGTGAAGCGGTTCTCGCCGATCGGGGGCGCGGCGTACGGCACGGACAGGAAGACGGTGCCGTGCTCGTGCTCACGTCCGCGAACGGTGCCGCCGGTTGTGGTGACAACAGTCGCATCAGACTGCTGCATGAGTTTCTCCTTCTGGAGACGGGAAATCGGAGGCCGTCACCACGTGACGGCCTCCGGCCGCGGTGTCAGTACTTGGTGAACGGCGCCCAGTTCTTGATCTCGAACGTGTCGCCCCGGCGCGCGACCTCCAGCGCGCTGTGGCCGCTGAAGTGCGCGGGCAGGACGAGCGCGTTCGCCTCGGCCGCCCAGCCCAGCAGTGCCCGCCTGGTTGCGCGGGCGAGGACCGGGTCCTCGCAGAAGCAGCTGTTGTGGTCGGGGTGCGAGATCTGCAGCGGGGTGTGCAGCAGATCCCCCGCGAACAGGGCCCTGTCCTCCCCGGACGTCAACTTGACGACGCTCGATCCCGGGGTGTGCCCGATCGCGGCTTCCAACCTCAGGTTCTCGTCGATCACGTGGCTGTCCTCCCACAGCCGCACCTGACCCGCGGCGTGCACGGGAGCGACGCTGTCCTCGAAGACGTTCTCGTTGACCCCGCCGGCGATGCCGGGGTTGTTCGCCGGGTTCCAGAACTCGAAGTCGGCCTTCGGCATCAGGTACACGGCGTTGGGGAACGTCGGTACCCACTCCCCGTCCACGAGCACGGTGTTCCAGCCGACGTGGTCGACGTGCAGGTGCGTGTTGACCACCAGGTCGACGTCACCGGGCAGCACGCCCGCCGCGGCGAGGTTGGCCAGGTAGTCCAGCTTCAGGTGGTCCCACGCGTCGACCGCGGGCCGCGCCTTGTCGTTGCCGACGCCCGTGTCGACCAGGACGGTCTTCCCGGCGCTGCGCAGCAGCCAGGTCTGCATGGCGACCTGGACCATGTCGGCCTCGACGTCGTGGTGGTCGGGAACCAGCGTGGCGTGGTTCTCCCGCCAGGCCGACTCGGGCAGGTCGGGGAAGAAGTGGCTCGGCGGCATCACCGGGCCGTGCATCTCCTCGACCCTGGTGACCGTCACCTCACCTAGCTCGATCTCGTTCATGCGTTGCACCTCAACGGTTTCCGGGGTCCTCAACGGGCCAGGTGGGCGAGCAGCAGGTTCGGGTCCTTCCCGGTGAGGTAGGCGGCACTGGGCACGTAGACGGTGCGGCCGCGCACGGCGATCGCGGTCGGGCCCTGAAGACCGTCTTCAGCCGCCAGCACGATCGAGTGCGTGCCGTCGGACCTGACGAGTGCCACCTGGTTGGTCACGTCGAGCGCGGCGATGATCTCGTCGCCCCTGCCCGTGAAGGCGAAGTCGTCGATGCCGCTCAGCCCGGTGGCCACGACGCGCAGATCACCGGCGGAACCGTTGCCCCGCAACGGAATGCGCACGATCGTTCCCTTGTCCAGATTGGACACCCACACCGCACCGCCGTGCAGCTTGAGGCCGTTCGCCCCGAGGAACCCGGCCGCCGCCAGCTCACCGCCGGACGACCAGACCTCGGCCCTGCCGCCCTGCGCGGGAACCTTCCACACCGAGCCGGTCGAGTCGGCGACGTAGAGCGTGCGCGTGCGCGAGTCCAGCGCGAGACCGTTGGGAAGGCTGGTCGCGGGCAGGGCCGCGATGCGCCGGGGCGTGCCGCCCGGACGCAGGCTCCACACACCGGTGAGGTCGGCGGTCCCCGTGGCGTACAGGAAGTACAGGGTGCCGTCCGCGGCCCGGTCGATCCCGAGGGTCAGCGGGAACCCGAGAGCCGGAGTCTTGACGCCGCCGTCCGCGGGCAGGGGCAGCGTCGCGAGGACCCGGATCCGGCCGGACGGCGAGATCTCGGCGATCTGCCGGGCCTTGGCGAAGGCGACGTAGGCGGTCCCGCCCGTCGCCAGCACGATGCTCTCCGGCGTCTGCCCCTTGCCCAGGTCGAAGTGCTGGACGACGTCGGCCGCGCACACCGGGTACGACGCGGCGGACGCGGGCCCCACGCCGGACACGACCAGGGACCCCGCTGCCAGCACGGCAGCGACCAATGACTTGCTGACATGTTTCACGGAATTGCTTTCCTAACGTTTTTCAGGCATGCGGCAAAGCCGCGCCCATTCGGCGCGAGCAATTTTTTGTGTGCTTTCAACGGTTTCGAGTATGCATTCGCTTCAGCCTCGGCACCTCTCCCAGCCAGGGATACGCAAGGGTGGGAACGCCTGCGCGACCACCAGGCGATGCACCAGTCCCCCAGGTGGCAGGATCGGACCCGTGCGCGTGCTGCTTCCCCTCCCCGACCAGGACTTCGACGTCACCGAGGTGGCGGTCCCCTGGCGACTGCTCACCGACGCGGGCCACGAGGTCGTCTTCGCGACCGAACGGGGTGGCGCCGCGCCCCAGGCCGACCCGCTGCTGCTGACCGGCGTCCTGTTCGGGCAGCTCGGCGCCGAGGACGAGCCCAAGGCGTTCTACCGGCAGCTGCTCGACGACCCCGCCTACCGCGCGCCGGTCGCCTGGGGGTCGGTGGTGCCGGAGGAGTTCGACGGGCTGGTCCTGCCGGGCGGGCACGCGCCGGGGATGCGGCAGTACCTCGGCTCGGCGGAGCTCCAGCAGGTCGTCGCGCGGTTCTGGGCGCTGGAACGGCCGGTGGGCGCGATCTGCCACGGCGTCCTGGTCCTCGCGCGCGCCGGGGTGCTGGACGGGCGGCGGACGACGTGCCTGCCCAAGTACATGGAGCGCACGGCCTATTTCGCCACGGCGTGGCGGCGCGGGCGGTACTACCGGACGTATCCCGCGTACGTGCAGGACGAAGTGGTGGCGTCGGGCGCGGTGTTCGAACGCGGGCCCGTCGAGCTGAGCGACCGGGGTACGGCCACCGACGACGGGCCCGCGTTCGTGGTGCAGGACGGCAACTACGTGTCGGCGCGCTGGCCGGGGGACGCCTACCTGTTCGCCAGGAGGTTCGCCGAGCTGCTCGGCTGACGGCGTCAGCGGGTGCCGAAGTCCTGCGTCCAGTAGTGGCCGTACTTCGTGCCGGCCCGGTACTGGTGGCCGACGCCGATGTCCTTCAGGGCGCAGTTCAGGATGTTGGCGCGGTGTCCTGCGCTGTTCATCCACCCGCGCACCACGGCGGCGGCGGTCGTGTGCCCGGCGGCGACGTTCTCGGCGGCCCTGGTCCAACGGGTGTAGCCCGCCCGTTCGATCCGGACGACCACCGTGCTGCCGTCCGAGCCGGTGTGGCCCATGAAGTTCTTCGCGGCCATGTCCGCCGAGTGGCGTTGCGCCGCGGTGTTCAAAGCGGCGTTCGACCGCAGGGCCGGGCAGCCCGCTTTGGCGCGTTCGGCGTTGGTGAGGGCGATGACGTCCTCCTGCACGGTGGCCGCGCAGGCTTGCGGTGCGAGGGTGGCCGCCAGGGCGAGGGTCGTGGCGGCGAGCAGGGAGAGGCGCATCGGATCAGACGATCTGCCAGGTCACGTTGATGATGCCCACGTCGGGATTGGCCAGGCTGGCGAACGCGGGCCGGCTGAGGTCGATCTTGTTGCTCCCGCAGCTCGGGCACTTGTCCTTGATCGGCACCGTGATCGTCTTGCCGTTGTAGGTGACCCGGATCGACTTGCGGCACAACGGGTCGTTGTTCGGGTTGGGCGTCGTCCACAGCGCGGCGGGGGCCGCGACCAGCATCTGCGTCGCCGCGTTGATCTGGGTGCCGCAGGCGCCGTAGCCGGCGTCGTTGTACCAGCTGGAGGTGCCGCTGACGGCCGAGGCGGTGCCGGAGAAGACGAACGACACGACCGCCGCCGACGCCAGGACGACGGGGGTCCTGAGGGTGGACTTCATGGTTTTCCTTTCAGGGAGGGGAAAACGCTCAGGCCACGGAGTGGAACGTGACCTTGAAACCGCTGCAGTTCGCGCACTGGAACACGGTCTGGTTGCCCGGCTCGGTGTCCTGTTTGGACCACGCGTAGGCCTTGGGGCAGCGCGACTTGATGGTGGTGCTGTAGTCCGTCGGCGCGTCGCGGTTCGGGTTGACGCAGTTGATCCGCTTGCCGTTCAGGGTCTTGGCGTACGCGGGGTTGCAGCGGGGCAGCAGGTTCTCGGTGCACCCGGCGGTGCCGCAGGACGTCGAACCCGGTGGCGGGCTCGCGTTCACGGCGGAGATCGAGACCGGCACGGAGAACGCGTTGACGTAGCTGACGTTGTACCAGGGCGCCAGCCGGTCGCGGGTGTCGAAGTTGAACTCGGCGAGGCTCGCGGGCTGCTCGCCGGTGACGCACCGGGCGGCCTGGACCCCGCAGTCGCCGACCGCGCAGCGGAAGGTCGAGCCCGAGACGCCCGTGCAGCCCGTGCGGGCGAAGAACGTGCCGCGCCAGTGGCCGGGGGCCGCGGTCTCCGGGATCGTGATCGTCGCGGACTGGCCGTTCTGCAGCGTCGGCAGGTTCGTCAACGCCTTCGAGCCGTCCGCGTTGACCTGGCTGCCGACCCAGATCGTCTGGCCGGTGTTGTTGACCAGCGTGACCGTGTGGTTCACCGCCGCGTTCGCCGACGGCACGGCGGCCCCCAGCACGAACGCGAGCGCGAACAACGCCGAGGCCCAGCGGCCGAGTGGTCGTGTGAGCATCCGAGAGCTCCCTCCCCGCGAGTCCGGCGTGCACCGGACGTCGTCAGGACTCCACGATCACGCGGGGAAGCCGTCCGAGGCACCACGGTGGGTCCGCAAGGTCCTCAACTCCCGGCGCCCGGACAGCCCGAGCTTGCGGTAGACCCTGGTCAGGTGCAGTTCGACGGTCCGGGTGGCCATGGCGAGCCGTGCCGCGACCTCCCGGTTGGCGAGACCAGCCCGCACCAGCCGGGCCACCTCCGTCTCGACTGGGGTCAGCGCCGGACCGTCGCCGCGCACGATCCCGCACCGCCGCACGAGTGCGTCGTGGCCGATGTCGAGGGCCGTGGCCCGCGCCCGGCCGTAGATCTCCGCTGCCTGCTTACCCTGCGCGGTCAGGTGATCGGCGTAGTCGCACAGCACGTGCGCGAGCTCCGCCCTGGCGTGCGCGAGCTCCAGCAACCGGATCGCCCGCTCGTACGCCACCAGGGCCTCGCCGCCGGACGAGCACGCCGCCACCGCCGCGAGACTCGACCCGAGGGCGCGCGGCTCACCCCACCGGCAGGCCGCGGCGTGCTCCTCCGCCGCGAGCCGGCGGGCCTGGCCGGTGTCACCGCAGGCCAGCGCGGCCCGCGACGCCCACGACCGCCACGGCAGCACGGCGGGATTGGCGACACCGGTGGCCTGGCCGAACGCGAGATGCCCCGTCAGCGCGTCTTCCGGACGTCCGGACGCCATCGCCACGACGGCCTCGGCCGCGAGCAGCAACGCACCCGACCCGCCGTAGCCGCGCAGCACGGCCCCGGCCGCCCGCGGTTCCCCGAGCGCGGCGAGCAGCTCGACCGACCAGAACAGCACCTCCGGCCGGATCTCGTCCTCGGACCCGTTGTCCCGCAACGCTTCGAGCAACGCGGCACACCTCGCCAGGTCACCGGTGCGGCGCGCGACCTGGGCCCGGACGAGCAGCACGTGCTCGGCCATCGCCCGGTCGCCCGGACTCTCGTCGAGCAACGCGATGCTGTGCGCGTCGGCGACCACGAGCTCACCCGCGCAGACCAACGCCCCCAACGCCTTCGACACGCACGGCGCACTCGCGCGGCACCCGGGATCGGCCAGCGCGCGTTCGGCCGCCCCGACCGCGTCCACCCAGTTCTCGCCCGCCGCGACCAGCCCGGTGGCGAGCTCGCACGCTCTCACGCCGTGGGGACGAACGCCCGGCGCAGCCCCGGTCTCCCCGCCACCCCCATCTTGCGGTAGACGGCGGTGAGGTGGAACTCGACCGTGCGCAGCGTGAGCCCCAGCTCCCCGGCGATCTCCCGGTTCGACCGCCCCGCCCTGGCCAGCAGCGCGATCCGGCGCTCCTGCCCGCTCAACGCCGACTCGCCGTCGTTGCGCAACAGCCTGGCGGCCAGCGCCTCCGCCACCCCGATCCACTGTGGACTGAACGCGGCCTCGCGCAGCCGCCGCGAGTGCCTGCGGGCACGATCGACCTCACCTCGTGCGAGCAACAGCTGCGCCAGGTCGTGCCGCGCCCGCAACGCGTCGGCCGAGCCCTCTCCCAGCACCGTCAGCGCCTCCTCCAGCAGCACGTCATCACCGCCGCGGGCCAGCGCGGCCGCGTGCAGCGCGAGCCCGATCCCTCGCGCGGCGCCCCACCGCCGGGCGGCGACCAGGTCCTTCTCGGCGAGGACCCGCGCGAGCACCAGATCCCCGAGGTCGGCGGCGGCGAGCGCGGCCGACGACCGCCACGGCACCACCGCCGGGTTGACCACGCCCCACGGCGCGAGCCGCCGTCCGCAGTCGAGGAACTCGTCCAGCGCCGCCGCGCTCCGTCCCTGCGCCAGGAACAACCGGCCACGCGCGAAGCACACCTCGGCCCCGTCCGGCCGGTCGGCCAGCAGAGCGCCCGCCCGGTCGAACTCACCGATCTCGGTCAACGCCAGCGCCAGCCAGGCGACCGCGACGCCCTCCCGTGCCCCGCCCCACAACCGGGCCGCGGCACGCGGATCGCCGCGCGACAGCATGATCCGCCCGCCGAGCAGGTCGTCCCCGGTGGCGAACCAGTGCCGGTGCGCCTCGGCGACCTCGCCGGCGTGCACCAGCACCATCACCGCCTGCCAGAACGCACCGGGGTCGAGCGCCCGCGTCTCCAGCGCGCACCGCGCCGCGGCGACCGCCTCCGCGCGCCCCGTGCCGCGGTGCACCGCCTGCACCGCGCGGAACACAGCCGGGTCGGAACCGCCACCGGGACTGCCGGGCAGATAGGCGAGCGCGGTCGGTTCCAGCGCCGGCACCGCGTCCGCCACGAACTGGTCCGCCTCGTTCCACCGGCCGTCGCGCACCAATTCCTGTCGCCTGCGCCGGATTTCGTCGAGCAGACCAGGGTTCGTCATTCGACATCCTCCCCCGGGATTCGGCTCCGAGCGGATGACCAACTGGTCTGGACCTTACCGCTGAGTTCTTCCGGGCAGAACCGGCAGATTCTAGGAATTCACCGATTGGCAAAACAGAAAAAGAAGAGTAATGCCACGCACGACACGGCACGCCGCACACCCGCGCATGCCTCACACAGCGGAGGACGGAGCCGACCAGCCCCCGCGCATCGACATCAGAACTGATAATTCGTATTACAGTCTTGTTTCACCGCTCTCGCAGCCCTACGGTCCGAAACCACCCGGAGCGAAGGAGCACCCATGGCACCGACCCGCCGTCAACTTCTGCTCGGCACCGCGAGCGCGGCCCTGCTGGCGGGAGCGACCCCCGCCGTCGCCGCCCCGGCGGGATTCCCCGACTACCGCTACCGCAGGCTCGCCCTCGTCAAGAACAAACTCCGCTACAACCCCACCGGCGAACTGATCTTCCCGACCATTCGCGGCACAAAAGATCGGATCTCCGGCGCCCTCGCCGCCTACTACCTCTACTACGCGCCGCACGACGCACCAGGCGGAATCTGCCTGGCGTACGCGAACACGCTCGACGAGGAGTTCACCGAGTACGCCGGCAACCCGATCATCACCCGCAGCTGGCCCGGCGAGTACTCGGTGTCGCACGTGTCGTCGCCGCACGCGATGTGGAACGACGACGCCAAGCGCATGTACCTGTACTTCCACGGCGAGAACACGGTCACCCGCCTGGCCAGCTCGGCCGACGGCATCCACTTCTCCTACGAGAAGGAGGTCCTGTCGACCCGCCTGCTGCCCGCCGGCACCACCGAGACGTCCTACGCCAGGGTGTTCCGGCACGACCTGACCGCCCGCGGCGCCCGGTACGTCATGGTCTTCATGCTCAACAACACCACCAACCACCGCGACATCGGCTGGGGCTGGTCGGCCAACGCCCGCGACTGGACGTTCGCGCAGACTCCGCTCATCCGGCACCAGGACGTAGGCGCGGTGAACGTCGGCGGCCCGCACCTGCTGTTCCGCAACAACAGCGTCTACGTCGTCTACAACACCGACAAGGCCAGCGGCGGCAACATCCTCATCACCGAGGTGGGCAAGGACTTCAGCAAGCGCAACCACCTCGGCGTCTTCCACGACTCGCTCGCGGGGTCGCCGGACAACGGCAGGGCGGCCGCGCCGTCGTTCGGCACCTACCAGGGCCGCGAGTACATGATCTACGAGGCGGGCGACCGGCTGGCGGGCAACATCGCCATCGCCCATGCGATCTAGCCGCCGAACAACGACACGCAGTGCTCGGCGAACGCTTGCGCGCGGCGCGTCAACGCCCCGCCGCGCGCCCAGCCGAGCACCACAGGTGTGGTGGGCACGTCGTCTCGCAACGGCACGGTCACCACCTCCAGGCCCTCGTACGACGAGGTCACGACGGGTTGCTGCACGGTGATCGAGTAGCCGATCCCCCGCGCCACCAACGACCGGGCGAGCTCGAAGCTGCGCGCCCGGTGCGTCACCACCATCTCCACGCTGGCCGCCGCGAACACCGACCGGAAGTACCGCTCGCTCGGCGCCACGTCGAGCAGCACGAACGGATCCCCCGCCAGCTCCCGCAACGCCACCGCACGCCGTCGCCGCAACCGGTGGCCGGCGGGCAGCAGCACGCGCGGCGCCTGGTCGTACAACGGCGTCGTGGCGATGCCCGGCACCAGGTCCTGGTCGTAGAGGAACGCGAGCTCGCAGCGGCCGGAGATCAGGTCCTCGCCGATCTCCGGCAGGCTGCCCTCCACGAACCGCACCGACACGTCCGGGTGCGCCCGCTCGAACGTCGCGATCGCCGCCGGCAGGTGGAACGGCGCGATCGGCGCGTAGCAGCCGACCGTCAGCACGCCGCCGACCTGGCTGCTCAGCCCGCGCGCCTCGACGCCGAGGTCGCCCATCGCCCCGACCACGCGCCGGGCGTCGGCCAGCACCCGCGTGCCCGCCGCGGTCAGGGCGGCGCCACGGCGTGGGGAACGGACGACAAGCCTCAGGTCCAAGGCCCGTTCCAGTTCGCTCAACGCCAGCGAGATCGCGCCCTGCGAGACGTGGCACCGCGCCGCGGCGGCCGTCACCGACCCCGTCTCGGCCACCGCGATCAGGTATTCCAGCTGCCGCACCGTCACGTTGGGCAGATTCATGAGCTGAGCTTATAACTGCCACGAGAAACTTGAGCTGGCCAAAAGAATGAGCACCGGGCATCGTCGAAAACGTGAGAGAACACCGCCATCCGTTCATCCCGTTCACGCCACCACGCCTGCCGATCGACGAAGGATTGGAGCGCGGCCACCGCTTCTACGAACTCCTCGACGCCCGCAGGTCCGTGCGCTGGTTCTCGCCCGACCCGGTGCCGCAGGAAGCGATCGAACTGGCCGTGAAAGCCGCCAACACCGCACCGAGCGGCGCGCACCAACAGCCGTGGAGGTTCGTCGCCACGCAGAACCCGGACCTCAAGAAACGCATCCGCGAGGCCGCCGAAGCCGAGGAACGCCAGTTCTACGACCGCGACGTCCCCGACTGGCACGCGGCCCTCGAACGCCTCGAGACCGACGCCACCAAGGAGTTCCTGGAGGAGGCGCCCTGGCTGGTGATCGCGTTCGCGCAGAAGCAGCAGAACGGCAAGAAGACCTACTACACCAACGAAAGCGTCGGCATCGCGTGCGGCTTCTTCATCGCCGCGCTGCACTCGATGGGCCTCGCGACCCTCACCCACACGCCGAACCCGATGACTTTCCTCGCCGACCTGCTGGGACGCCCCGGCGAACGCCCGTACATCCTCTTCCCGATCGGCTACCCGGCCGCCGACTGCGAGGTCCCCGACCTCACCCGCAAACCGCTCGACGAAGCCCTCACGGTCACCGACGGACTTGCCTGATCGTCCCACCGGCGGGGACCATCGAGGGCGTGGACGAACTACGCGCGCTGATCACCAAGCACGCCCGCCCGGACATGACCTCGATCATCGACGACGTGCTGGTGTCGCGGACGACCGCGGCCAGCGGACCGGCGCCGTCCATGTCCGGCACGATCCTCGCGTTCGTCGCCCAGGGCCGCAAACGCATCGCCTTAGGTGAGCGCGTGTACGACTACCGCGCCGGCCAGTACCTGGTGGCCTCGATCGACATGCCGATCACCGGCGACTACGTCGGCATCAGCCCCGACGAACCCGCGCTCGGCCTCGGCCTGGTCCTGCACCCGGACCGGGTCGCCGAGCTGCTGCACACCACCGACCTGCCGAAACCCGCCGGCATCCCGGAGGGTCTGGCCGTCAGCACCGCCTCCCCGGAGCTGATCGACGCCGTCACCAGGCTCGCCCGGCTGCTGGACTCCCCGCGCGACGCGAAAGCGCTGGCCCCGTTGATCAAGCAGGAGATCCTCTGGCGGGTCATGACCGGCGAGCAGGGCGCGGTCGTCCGCCAGCTCGGCGCGCAGGACAGCGGCCTCAGCCACATCTCCCGTGCCGTGCGGTGGATCCGCGAGAACTACGCCGAGTCGTTCAAGGTCGAGAACGTCGCGCGGATCGCGGGCATGAGCGAGTCCGCGTTCTACCGCAACTTCCAGGCCGTCACGGCGATGAGCCCCATCCAGTTCCAGAAGCAGATCCGACTGCAGGAGGCCAGGTTGCTGCTCGCGACGAACCGGGACGTGACGAGCGTGAGCCACCGGGTCGGCTACGACAGCCCGTCGCAGTTCAGCCGCGAGTACCGCCGCCAGTTCGGCGCCCCGCCGTCGAAGGACCTCAGGCCGCTGCCCGTTCCCTGACGCTCAGGTACACCGCGCGGACCTCCAGCGTCCGTTCGACCTTCTCCAGCACCGGCGCGAAGAACTGCCGCCGGTGCTCGGCGTCGCTCATCGAGGTCACCGAGAAGTACATGCTGCCGAACGCCGCGAACAGCGTGGCGTTGCGCAGCATCGCCTGCGGCACACCGAGCCACGACGGCTTCACGGTCTCGCCGATCCACTGCTCGGCGATCTCCGGCGTCACCACGATCAGGCCGAGGATCACGAAGAACGCGAACAGCGCCAGCCCGATCACCGCCGCCTGCACCAGCTGCCGGATCGCGAGCATCACCAGCAGGTTGCGGTTCTGCCGGCCGTTCAACTTCCTGGGCGGCAACGGTTCGGTGATCTCGACGCTCGCCAGCGGCGTGCCCTTGCACGCGCCGGTGAGGATCTCCGGCCGCAGGTCCTGCTCCACGCGGCCGATCTCGTCGCGCAGCCGGGCGGCGGCCGCGAGCACGGTGATCGCGGCGAACAGCAGCACCACGAGGCTCACTCGCGGCCATGGCAGCTTGTTCATCGCCTGCCACAGCTCACCGGTGAAGAACAGGAACAGCGTCACGAACAGCATCGGCGGCAACGCGCGCCCGAGCAGGTGCACGCTGTTGCGCAGGTCCGCGATCACGTGCCGGATCGCCGCCTTGAGCAACGCCCCGAGCCCGTAGGTCGTGCCCAGCATCGTCGCCACGAACGCCAGCCCGTACACGACCACGAACCAGATCAGCGCGCCCCACACCGGTTCGGAGTACTCGTCGCCGTCCGGCGCCCGGAACCGGATCTCCAGCAGGTACTGGCCCAACGGCGTGAGGATCGGGATCGCCGCGTACACCACCAGCACCAACACGGTCGTGCGCGCCGAGAACTCGGGCAGCCGCCGCACGAACACCGAAAGCAACACCCACGCGCGACCATCACCGCGACGATCACCCCGAGCAACAGGCCGCGCGACAGGCCGCTGGACTGCTGCAACACCAGCCAGGCGAAGCTGCCGACGGCCACGAACGTCAGCGCGGGCATCATCCGCGGCAGCACGTGCGACCGGAAGCCGTAGCCCTCGATCATCGTCGGCGCGCCCTGCCGGACGAACCACTGCTCGGTTCGCCGCACCACCGCCGAGGAGACCATGCGGTGGATCATGCCTCACCGCTGGTACAGGCGCGCCATGACGTTGAAGTACGACGTGGGCGCGATGCGGGAGAGCAGGTCGAACAGGTAGGCGTCCGGCCCGACCAGCACGCGCGCCTTTCCCCGTTCGACACCGCGGTGGATGATCTCCGCGGCCTTGTCCGGCGTGGTCAGGGCGATGCGGTCGAAGTCGGCCTCGATCTGGTCGCGGGACCGCCCCAGCTCGTCGAGCTCGGCGTGGATGCGCCCGTTGCGGATGATGTTGGTCTTGATGCCGCCGGGGTGCACCGTGACCGCGGAGACGCCGGTGCCGCGCAGTTCCTGGCGCAGCGAGTCGGTGAAGCCGCGGACGGCGAACTTCGCGGCGCAGTAAGCACTCTGCTTCGGCATGCCGAGGAGGCCGAAGCAGCTGGAGGTGTTCACGACGACGCCGTAGTTCTGCTTGACCAGCAGCGGCAGGAACGCCCGCGTGCCGTTGACGACACCCCAGTAGTTGATGTCGAACAGCCAGGAGTCGTCCTCCGCCACGGAGTTCAGCACGGTCGTGGACGTGGCGACGCCCGCGTTGTTGAACACGGCCGCGAGCGGCAGGTCGAGCCAGTCCCGCACCTCCTTCGCGAACCGGTGCACGTCGTCGGCGTCGCGGACGTCGAGGATCCGGCTCAGCACCGGTCCGGTCAGCGACGCGGCGGTCTTCTCCAGGCCGATCTCGTCCACGTCGGCGAGGACCACCGGTGAGCCGTGCCGCGACAACCGCTGGGCGAGACTGCGGCCGATGCCCGAGGCGGCCCCGGTGATCACCGCCGGGCGACCTGAGATCTTGCGGACCATGCGCGCACTCCCTGGTGTAGTGAGCACCTCACGTTTCCAGCGATCGTCCCGTCACGCCAGTGTCGATCAGCTTCGATTGGACGCCCTCCAAGTCGGGGTGGCCGAGCCGGGTCAGCAGCGCCGCGGCCCGTGACCACGCCCGGTGCGCGCCCTCGTGGTCACCGGCGGCGGAGAGCGCGTCACCGAGGTCGTCGGCGCACTGAGCCTCCCCGTACCGCTCCCCCAGGCTCGCGAGCTGGTCGGTCGCGAGCGACAGCACGACGGCGGCGCGGTCGTGTTCGCCCTGCCGGTGGTGCACGTGGCCGAGGGTGCGCAGCGCGTACGCCTCGCCGTCGAGATCCCCCAGCACGCGCAACCGGTGCAGCGCCTCGGTGGAGTGGTCCAGCGCCGCGTCGAGGTCGCCGGCCATCGCGTTGAGCCAGCCGAGCGCGCCCTGGATGAGCGCGATCCACGACGGGGTGCGCTCGGTGATGAACTGCTCCAACGCCTTCTGCGCGTGTTTCAACGCCGTGCCGTAGTCCTCGACCATGGCGTGCGACCAGGCGATCGAGAAGTGCGTGACGCCGACGTTCACCGTGTCGCCCTCGTGCAACGCCAACGCTCGCGCCAGGTCGGCCTGCGCGCCGGCGTGGTCGCCGAGCATCGCCTTGCCGCGTCCCAGCAGGTGCAGCGTGACGGCCTCGGCGGTGCGGTCGCCCAGTCGTCCCGCCGCCGCCAGCGCCAGGTGCTGGGTGGCGGCGCGGTCGTCCCAGCGGCCGCTGCGGTAGAGGAACGTCGACATCGTCCACGGCAACTGCCAGGCGTGGACGTCGAAGCCTTCGCGCACCGCGAGTTCGGTGGCGGCGAGCAGCACCGGCAGTTCGGCGTCCAGCCACGCCAGCGCTTCCTCGTACCCGTCGAACGTCTTCTCGGTGTCGACGTCGATCGACGGCCAATGCGGTGCCAGCAACCGTTCCGCCGCGAACGCCGTGTGCAGGTAGTGGTCGAGCATCCGCTGCAACGCGGGACGGGTGTCGGCGGCGAGGCCCGCGGCGAACGCCCGGATCAGGTCGTGCAGCCGGAACCGGCCGGGCACGTGCTCCTCGACCAGGTGCGCCTTCGTCAGCTCCGCCAACGGGGTCCGCGCCTCGCCACCCAGCAACGCCCCGGCCGCGCGCACGTCGATGTCCGGTCCACAGTGGACACCCAGCAGCCGGAAGAGCGCCGCCGCGTCGTCCGGCAACGCCTTGTAGGAGCCCGAAAAGGCCGAATCGAGGTGTTCGTGCCTCAGTTCGCCCGCGAGTGCCCGCAGCGGGAACGCCGGGTTCGCCAGCGCCCGCGCGGCCACCACCGCCAGCGTCAACGGCATCCCGCCCGACCGTCGCACCAGCTCCTCGACCGCCTCGGTGTCGCCGAGCCGGTCGGCGCCGAGCCGGTGTGCCAGCAGCGCGACGGCCTCGTCCTCGGCCAGCACGGGCACGGTGAGCGGCTGGGCCTGCTCGAACGCCACCAGGCCCGGCATCCGGGTGCGGCTCGTGACGATCACCAGGCTGTCCGCGCCACCGGGCAGCAACGGCCGGACCTGGTCCTCGTCGCGCGCGTTGTCGAGGACGACGAGCATCCGCCGGTCCGCCACCAGCCCCCGGAACAACGCCCCGCGCGCCTCGGCGTCGTCCGGAATCCGTTCCGGCGCAACGCCCAGCGCGTCCAGGAACCCGCGCAGGACGACGGTCGGCACCACCGGGGAGGCGGCGGGGTCGAACCCGCGCAGGTTCACGTAGAGCTGGCCGCCGGGGAACCTGGCCGCGTTGTCGCAGGCCCAGCGCACCGCGAGCGAGGTCTTGCCGAACCCGCCGGGCCCGCCGACCACGGCGATCCCGGCCTCGACGGCGTCGAGGGCCTTGAGCTCGTCGATCCTCCCCACGAACACCGGCGGCCGGGCGGGCAACTGGCGCGGCACAAGGGTTTCGTCCCCGGTTCTCCCCACGCGACCGATGCTAGTGACGTGATCGCGAGCAGGGGGCCGGATGCGACTTCAGGACCGGAGTTCGGGGAACTGGTCGTCCCTCCACTCCCCTCCCTGCGCCACGCCCTTCTCCTCGCGCTCCCGCAGGTCCACCCGGCGGATCTTCCCCGACACCGTCTTCGGCAGCTCGAAGAACTCCAACCGGCGGATCCGCTGGAACGGCGCGAGGTTCTCCCGCGCGTGCTTCAGGATCTGCAACGCCGTCTCCCGGCTGGGCTCCCACCCCGCGCTCAACGCCACGTAAGCCTTGGGGACCGCCAACCTCAGCGGATCGGGCGCCGGCACCACGGCCGCCTCCGTCACCGCGGGGTGCTCGATCAGCACGCTCTCCAGCTCGAACGGCGAGATCTTGTAGTCCGAAGCCTTGAACACGTCGTCCGTGCGCCCGATGTAGAACAGGTACCCGTCTTCGTCCCGGCTCGCGATGTCGCCCGTGTGGTAGAAACCGCCGGCCATCGCCTCGGCGTTGCGTTCGGGATCCCCGTGGTACCCGACCATCAACGACATCGGCCGTTGCGCGAGGTCGATGCAGATCTCGCCCTCGTCGGCCAGTTCGCCGCTGATCGGATCGACCAGGACCACCGGAACGCCCCGCAACGGCCGTCCCATCGAGCCGAGCTTCACGGCCGCACCCGGCACGTTGCCGACCGACAGCGTGGTCTCGGTCTGCCCGAACCCGTCGCGGATCGTGAGCCCCCACTGCTGCTGGACCTGCTCGACCACCTCGGGGTTCAACGGCTCCCCGGCCGCCACGACCTCGCGCAACGAGCCCGCCCCGCCGCTCAGGTCGGCCTTGATCAGCATCCGCCACACCGTCGGCGGCGCGCAGAACGTCGTGACGCCCTTCGCCCGGATCTGCCCGAGCAACGCGGCCGCGTCGAACCGCGCGTAGTTGTAGACGAAGATCGTCGCCTCGGCGATCCACGGCGCGAAGAAGCAGCTCCAGGCGTGCTTGGCCCAGCCGGGTGAGCTGATGTTGAGGTGCACGTCGCCGGGCTTCACGCCGATCCAGTGCATGGTCGTCAGGTGCCCGACCGGGTACGACACCTGGGTGTGCTCGACGAGTTTCGGGCGACTGGTCGTGCCGGACGTGAAGTACAGCAGCAGCCGGTCGTCGGCCCGGGTCTTGGGGTGCGGCAACGGGTTGTCCGGCGCCTCGGCCGTCTCCGCGTAGTCGAGCCAGCCCGCGGCCTGACCGCCGACGGAGATCAGCACGGGCCCGTCCTCGAACTTGTCCGCGTCTTCCACGCGCGCGATGACGTGCCGGACCGCGCCCCGGTGCAGCCGGTCGGCGAGGTCCGCGGGCCCGAGCGCGGTGGTCGTCGGCATGATCACCGCGCCGAGCTTCATCACCGCGAGCATCGACTCCCACAGCTCGACCTGGTTGCCGAGCATGATCATCACGCTGTCGCCCTTGCCGACGCCGTGCCACGCGAGCCACCGCGCCACGCTGTTCGACCGGCGGCGCAGCTCGTCGAACGAGTAGGCGCGCTCGGAGCCGTCCTCCTCGACGATGTGCAAAGCAGTAGTGGCATTGCCCTCGGCGATGAAGTCGAACCAGTCGTGCGCCCAGTTGAAGCTGCCGCCGAAGCTCGGCCAGCTGAACGCGTCCGGGTCCGTGAGCATGAGGTCGCGAGCCGCGCGGTAGGTGTCGTGACTGGACATGTGCCGAGGGTGCGAGCGTCCGGGCGCCCGGTATACCCCCGATCGGGGGTGCACCCCTTTTCGAGGGTGCCGTCGTCGGCGAAACTGCTGGACGTGCTGCCAGACCGTTTCCAGGCGCTGTTGCCTCAGCGTCTGGACATGCTCCGCCGTGCCACCGGGCTGCCCGTCGTGTTCGGCGGCGCGGTCACGCCTGGCCACGAGCTGCTGCTGAGCAGCTTCCAGGGCACGCACGGCACGTCGTTGCACGGCCTGCGCGTCGGCACGGGCCGCGGCCTCGGCGGCACGGCCATCGCGATGGGCACGGCAGTGCGCGTCAACGACTACGCCTCGACCCGCGCGATCACCCACGAGTTCGATCAGATGGTGGTCGTGAACGAACGCCTCACCTCGGTGTTCGCCTACCCCGTCACGGTCCGCGGGACCGTGCAGGGTGTCCTCTACGGCGCCGTCCGCGGGCAGACCACCGTGGGCGATCGGGCCATCAGGATGGCCGGCGCCATCGCACAGGGATTCGCACAGGACCTGGACATGCCTTCCATTCACACGCAGGCGGCACTGCGCGAGCTGGCCGAGGTGGCCAAGCTCGTCGGCGATCCCGTGCTGCGCGAACGACTTCGCAAGGTCCACCAGAACCTCGGCGGCGAGCCGGCGGTGAGCGTCCCGTCCGGACTGACACCGCGCGAACTCGATACGCTCCGGCTGGCCGCGGTCGGCGCGTCCAACCGCGAGATCGCCGCAGAGCTCGGGTTGAGCACCGAAACCGTCAAGGCCTACCTCCGGGGCGCGATGCGCAAGCTGGGGGTGCACAACAGAACCGCCGCGGTCCACGCGGCGAGGTCGACGGGAGCGCTCTGAATGTCGTTGATGGAGAAGGCCGTGATCGGGACCGATCGCCTGCTCTACAAGTTGACCAACGGCAAGTTCACGGTCATGAACATGTCCAAGCAGACCGGACTCACCCTGATCACCGTTGGCGCCAAGAGCGGCGAACGGCGCGAGAACCAGGTCCAGTACGTGGCCGACGGCGACTCGATGCTCGTCGTGGGGTCCAACTGGGGCAAGCCGAATCATCCGGCGTGGACGGCGAACCTGCTGAAGAACCCGGACTTCCAGGTCAACGTGCGCGGCGACGTGCGGGACGTGCGCGCGACGTTGCTCGAAGGCGCCGACCGGGAGGCCGCCTGGACGACGATGGTGGCGGCCTACCCGGCGTTCCAGGACTACGTGGCGAAGTCAGGCGGCCGCGAGCTGCGGGTCTTCCGCCTCACGGCGCGCTGAGTCCCACGCCAGCCACACGCAGCCCGCGATCATGAGGACGCCGTGCGCGATCCTCACCGCGGGCGGCGTGAAGAACTGCGGCAGGAACAACGCGAAGCCCGCCGCGAACACGATCGCCGCCGGTGTCCGCAGCCGCGCCGCGACCATGACCGCCGCGACCCCCATCGTGACCAGCCCGACGCCGAAGATCGTGATGGCGAACGGGTTGTAGCGCACCGCCTCGGCGAGCTCGAGGACGTTCGGCTGCCGCGCGATCGCGTGCAGGCCGAAGTCCTCGGCGCCGTAGTACGGCAGCGTCAGCCCGGCGCCGACCCAGAACGTGATCGCGGCGGTGCGGTGGATCTCCAGCAGCGCGATCGGCACCAGGATGAACCCGATCATCGCGAACAAGTGCGACAGCACCCAGGCGGTGGACCCCATCGAGGCCGCCGCACCGGCCGCCGTCGTCTCGTCGTGCCACGGTCTCAAAGCGGGATACAGCAGAAATAACAGGCCCGCGGCGGTCAGCGTCCACTTCATGATTGCCCCCTGAGATCGTCGAGATACATCCGGACGAGCTGGTCGTACGTCTCGTCGAGTCCTTCGGGCAGCCCGAAACCGCCGCCGGACTCGATCGACGCGAAGCCGTGCACGATCACCCGCAACCGCCGCGCGGCGTGGATGGCTTGGGAGCCCTCCAAGCCGTAGCTCCGCAACGCGGCGAACATGACCTCCATGAGCTTCATGCCCGCGTCGCGCTGCAGTTCGTCGTGCAACGGATCGACAGGCATTGCGCCGTAACGCTTCGGGCGCTCACGGACGTACGCCCGATACGCGTGCATGAGCGCCGCCACCGCGTCATCCCCCGCACGACCGATGACCGCGCCCGTGAACCGCTCGGCCATCTCCTCCAGCACCCGCACGCCGACATGGCCGCGCAGCTCACCAAGGCTCGCGACGTGCTTGTACAGCGAAGGCGTTGCGACACCGGTCTTCGCGGCCACGGCAGCAAGCGTCAGCGCCTCGACCCCTTGTTCGTCGACCAGTTCCAGCGCGGCGTCCACGACCTTGGCGGTGCTGAGACGAGGGCGAACGTTCATAGCCTAAAAGCTAATGACCATAGCCATGCAACGTCAAGTGAGGAGATTGCGTAGAGATCCTGCGAAGACGTGGGCGGGGAGCCCCGGTTCGCGGCTATGAAGGGCAAGTCATTCGCATCGGTAAGGAGATTCCATTGCGTCCAGCCAGGATCCTGGGGGCGGTGACCGCGGGCTTGTTCGTCGCGGCGACCGTCACGGCTGCACCGGCCAACGCCGGCCCGACGATCACGATCAACGCCGACTCCGTCCGCGAGTCGCTCGACTACCTCCAAGCGACCTACAAGGTCAGCGAGCGCGAGGCGTTACGCAGACTCCAACTCCAGAACGACGCCACCAAGCTCGAAACCACCCTCAAGCGCGACGCCGCCACCGAGTACGGCGGCATGTGGATCGACCAGCAGGCGGGCGGCAAGCTCGTCGTGGCGATGACCAACCCGGCCGCCGCCCAACGACAACTCGCCACCCTCCCCGACCGCGCGAACGTCACGGTCCGCACCGTCAAGAACTCCCTGGCCACCCTCCAGTCGACGCACGACCGAATCGCCCGCCAACTGGGCGCGGGCGCCGACTCGGTGTACCTCCCGGCCGTCAGCCAGACCGAGAACCGAGTGGTCGTCTGGGAACGCTCCTGGCTCAAGCAACCAGGCGCCGCCGCCCAAGCCCAGGAGATGAGCGCACTCAACGCGGACCCGTCCATCGTCTCGGCCCGCACGCTCAAACAACCCACCCCGTACTCGGGCAACCCGGTCGACTGGGGCTTCTGCCACCCGCTGTACTGCACGAACTACGGCCCCATGCGAGGCGGCCTGCGCCTGGACATGAGGCGTGACAACGGCACCACCGGCGGCTGCACCAGCGCGTTCAACCTCCGCACCACCGGCGGCGCCTTCCCGGGCGTCCCCTGGGTCCTCACCGCGGGCCACTGCATGTCCACCAAGACCAACAACGTGCCGACCGAGCACAACAACCAGCCGATCCTCACCCAGCACGGCATCGAGAAGAACGCGTACCCCTACGACTACGCGGCCGTCCGCTACCTCGACCAGGCCACCGCCGACACGTGGCTGGAGAACCAGACCAACCGCAACACGGTCCTCAAGTACTGCCGCAACGGCGGCCTGGACAGCAACGGCGACACCCCGTGCGGCCCCCAGGCAACCTCCCAGAACCAGCCGATCACCTCAGTGACCCCACTGGCTCAAATCCTCCCCGGCGCCATCGTCTGCGCCAGCGGCTCAGGCTCCAGCGCAGTCAACTACCCGGACTCCTACGACAGCGGCGCAGGCGAGGGCTACCTCGTCGGCACCCGCTGCGGCCGAGTCCTCTCCACCGACGTGGGCATCAACACCGACATCTGCGCCCGCAACGGCGACAGCGGCAGCCCGCTCTTCAGCCAGGTCACCCAAGCAGGCCTGGGCATCCTCAACGGCAGCCAGCAATCCCGCAGCGGCGCCTGCCAACTCGGCGAACTCAACAACTACTCGCCGCTCTCCACCATCCTCGAAGACCTCAGCGCCCGCCAGGCAAGCGGCGACTCGACCTTCAACCTGATCACCACCCCGCAGGGCTGACCACGCCACGCCAGGTCCGGGAGGTCGCAAGGCCTCCCGGACCGGCACTCCAACCGAGCACAACAACCAGAGCAAGCTCGCCGAGCACAGCGGCCGGAACGAGGTCGCCGAGCGCAGCGGCCCCAGCGAAGTGGCCAAGCGGCAGTGGTCGCGGCGAGGTGGCCAAGCGGCAGTGGTCGGGGCGTGCGGGCTGGGCGTGTGGGTCGGCGGTGAGCCAAGACGGGTGGACCTTGCCGGGTACCAATGGCTTGAGGACATGCGAAGCCGAAGGCGAGCCCGTACGAGCGCAAGCATCGCGACGGCGCAGCCGAGCGCCCGGCCAAGACCCGAGCGCAATGCCGAAGGCGAGGCGTCCTTACCTCTTAGCTCCGGTCAAGCGGTATCGGTGACGTACCAGCACAAACGCAACCACGCACCCGAAGAGATTGGGGCTTGACTTTGGGTGCGAGGTGCTAGCTTCTCGAGCTCGGCCGGGCGCTTTTCAGCCCGGCCTTTTCCGGCCGATGAGCGCCTCGCAAGGGCCCCGAAGTCAAGCCCCAATCTCTATCGTCGCGCAGCGGCGATGACTCGACCACTCTCGTCCGCAGTTGTCTTTGCACCCAAAGCAACCACCAACGCAACGCAACCCGACCCCAGACACCCACAGCCCCCACACACCCCACAGACCCCCACTGGTTGGACCTTTCACCCCCCGCCACACCCCCACCACCCCAAACCACCTCCCAGAACCCCAGGCCAGAAGCTTGATCCCTTGAGAGCGCTCTCATCTGCCAATAATCTGAAAACCTTTACAAGTTGACCCAGAGTCACAGCATGACAACACTTCCGAACCACTGGGCGCTCAACTAACACCCGGAAAGGTCGGTTCGATGCATCGACGCATCGGGACGGCCCTTGCCGCTGCCTTGATGGTGGCCGCAGGGATCACCGTCGCCACCACCAGCCAAGCTCCCCCTGCCAACGCGGCGGTGACCTGGGCCGACGAGTTCAACGCTCCTGCCGGCACAGGTGTCGACGGCAGCAAGTGGCAAATGGAAGTAGGCAACAACAACGGCAACAACAGGGAACACCAGTGGTACCAGTCGGGTACCTCCAACGCGGCGCACGACGGCCAGGGCAACCTGGTCATCACGGCCAAGAAGGAGAACCCCGGCAACTACACCTGCTGGTACGGAAGGTGTCAGTACACGTCCGCGCGCATCAACACGGCGGGCAAGTTCACCCAGACGTACGGTCGCTTCGAAGCGCGCATGAAGATGCCGCGCGGCAAGGGCATCTGGCCGGCGTTCTGGATGCTCGGTGCTGACATCAACAGCGGCAACCCGTGGCCGGGTTCCGGTGAGATCGACATCATGGAGTTCCTGGGACACCAGACGAACACCGTGTACGGCACCATCCACGGCCCCGGTTACTCGGGCGCGGGCGGCAAGTCCCACGCCTACAACGGCCCGAACTTCTCCGACGGGTTCCACAACTTCGCGGTTGACTGGAAGCCGGGCGAGATCACGTGGTCGGTGGACGGCAACGTCTACGCCCGCAACACGCCGACCGACGTCAACGGCAACCCGTGGGTGTTCAACAAGCCCTTCTTCATCATCATCAACCTCGCGGTCGGTGGTGAGTGGCCGGGCTACCCGGACGCCAGCACGACGTTCCCGCAGCAGCTCGTGATCGACTGGGTCCGCGTCTCCAACGACTCCCCGCCTCCCGGCGGTGGTGGTTCGGAGATCCGCGGCATCGCCGGCAAGTGCCTCGACGTGCCCTGGGCCAACACGGCCAACGGCACGCCCATCCAGATCGTCGGCTGCAACGGCAACGCCGCCCAGAAGTGGAGCCGTCCCGGTGACGGCACGATCCGCGCGCTGGGCAAGTGCCTCGACGTCAACGGCGGCGGGACCGCCAACGGAACTGTCGTCCAGCTCTGGGACTGCAACGGAAGCCCAGCCCAGCAATGGGCGGTCTCCGGAGCGAACGACATCGTGAACCCGCAGGCCAACAAATGCCTCGACGCCATCGGTGGGTCCTCCGCCGACGGGACGAGAACGCACATCTGGGAATGCCTCGGCGTGGCCAGCCAGAAGTGGCAGGTCTGACGAGCTCTTCCTGACGGGTTGCGCATGGCCTGACAGGAAGAAATCAAGGGCGCTGGACGTGAACCCCCGCGGCGGATGGGTTCACGTCCAGCGCTTCTCTCGTTCCAGGCCGTCAAGCCCGCTTGCGGCGCGCGATCTCGTCGGAGAGCTGCCGCACACGGGCGGGGTCCACGTCCCGGGCCAACGCGACGCAGTGGTCCATGACGGCCGGCCGGTAGCGCACGGGCAACGTCTGTCCCGGTGCGAGCCGGGTGAGCTCGGTGATCGTGAGGTCCTCGTCCGCGATGCCGCGGAACGAGACGCCGTCGGCGGTCTCCACGTCGAACATCAGCACCACGCGCGGATTGCTGTTGACCTCCCGCCAGTCGACGAGAGTGCCGAGCGCGAGCACCCCTGCCCGCAGTTCCGCGATGCGCGTCCGGGCATCACCGCTCAGGAACGGGTTCGGGGCGACACCGGGGAACTCAGGCCCCACGCCGAGCGACTCCCGGCTCAGGTCGGGCCTGAGCTGCGCCATCACCTCGCCGAGGTCGTTCAGCCCACGGGACTTCTTCTTCCAGCCGAACACCCGCACCCCCTATGCCAGCAAGCGTGCGACGGCCCAGTCCTGCACCGCCACCCCGACCGACTTGAACACCGTTCGGCCCTCCCGCAACGGCGGATTCCCCAGCGCCGCACCGAGTTCCACGAGCGACTCCAGCCGCAGCACGCCGCTCTGCACCGCCCGGATGATCTCCCCGGCCTCGCTCAGCGCCGCCTCGACCTGGTCCACCACCACGACCCCGGCCGTCGCCAGCAACTCCTCCGGCAGCTCCCGCATCACCGGCCGGTAGGACCCGATCGCGTTGACGTGCACGCGTTCCTTCAGGTCGTCGCACCCGAACAACGGCACCGTCGACGCCGTCGCACAACACACGACGTCCGCGTCCCGCACGGCCTCCTGCGGCGTCGCCGCCACGTCCATCACGGTGTCCGGCAGCTCGTCCTTGAGGCTCTCCAGCAACGCCTCGGCCTTCTTGACGTTCCGGTTGAACACGACGAGCTTCTTCAACGGCCGCACCGCGTGCACGGCCCGCACCTGATCGGCCGCCTGCGCCCCGGCCCCCAGCAACGCGAGGTGCGACGCGTCCTCGTCGGCCAGCAGATCCGTCGCCACCCCGACCACGGCGCCGGTCCGCAACGTCGTGAGCGGCACCGCGTCCGTCACGAACTGACCGTCCGGATGCGAGTACACGACCGTGCCCGTGATGACCGGGTCGCGCTCGATCTCGATGCTGACCACCTTGACCGCCGTCGACCGCGTCGGCCGGTGGTGCACCGCCATGACGAGCGACCGGCTGTCCGCGAACGCCTGCCGCGGCGGCAGGTCGAACTCCTCCGCGGCCAACCCGGCGAACGCTTCTCGGACGGCTTCGATCGCGGCGGGCATCGTCATGGTTCGGATGGTAACGACCGGCGCGTCAGCCCGATCGCTTGACGGTGCCGAGGAACGAGGACCAGGCGGCCGCCCCCACCTCGACGTGGACGGCGGTCGCCTTGCTGTCCCGGATCCCGACGCCAGTGGCGATCTCCACGCACGCACTGGCGTTCGCGCTGTAGCTGCTCTTGCGCCACTCAGCCATCGGGCTCTCCTCAGATCAGCAGGTTCTTGATCAGTCCCCTCGATTGTTCCGCATCCAAGGCGACGAGTTCGAGCCCTTCGACGATCCGGCTGTACGCCTTGACCGCGGCCGGTGCCTCGATGATCAGGCTGGAGTTCTCGCTCTCCAGGAAGACGACGTCGTCGTACTTGTCGAAGGTCAGCATGTCGAACGACCCGCCCATGCCGGCGTGCGCACCGACTCCCAGCGGCACGACCCGGAACGAGACGCTGGGCCGCGCCGCCAGCTTGTCGAGGTGCCGCAACTGCGCCTGCATCACCTCGGTCCCACCGACCTCGTTGCGGAGCACCGCCTCGGGGATGAAGAACACCGGCTTCATCCCCGACCGGAACGCCTCCTGCCGCAATGCCCTGGCCGCGATCCGCTCCTCCCGCTCATCGGCGGGGACGTTCACGCAGGCGGCGATGACGGCGCGCGTGTAGTCCGGGATCTGCACCATCCCGTGCAGCAGCATCGTCTGCCAGCTGAACAGCTTCTTCGCCAGCCGCTCGTGCTCGACCAGCGTGCGGGGGCTGATCGGCGCACACGCCCCGTGCTCCTGCCACCACCCCCGGATCCCCGTCCCGGTGTAGAGCGACAGCAGGTGGTCCCGCTCGACCGGAGGCGTCCGGCACGCGCCCAGCAACAACGCGAGTTCCAGCTCGGTGATGCCGCCCTTGCCGTTCACGGCATCCGAAACCTTGGCCTCGTTCCAACCCACGACATCGGCGATCGCCCGCGAGGTCATTCCGGTCGCGGCGATGGCGGCACGAAGTCCCTCACCGAACTCACGACCCCGAACAGTGGAGTATCTCTTTGGCATGGCGCAGACCGTAGACCCATTCCGAGTCGCCTCAGAACATTTGAAGCCAACATAACCCAAAAGGGCGTTCGCTTGGACGACCTCCAAGCTGCACACTAATTATGTGAAATACCGTTGGACGCCCCAGGAAGGGCAGCGCCACGCCGTCCCAGCAGACCTGAGCAGGGATCTTCCTGGCGAGACCCTGTGCGGCGACACCTATGTACCGCACCAGCGAAGCATGTGGCAAGAAAAGAACGTGTGGCCAACGTGCTGGGACTGCGACGGCATCTGGCGCGAGAACGAGGGGATCCTGCCGTGGCCGCGGAAATCCTGACGGAGGACCTCCTGAGGACAAGTCTTCAACGCCTCTCGCGTGAGGTGGTGAAGACTTATCCACAGTTCGGGGAACTCCTCGCGCAGAACATGCTGCGCACATGCGGGCTCATTCCCGATCCGGAACGCGCCGCGCATTATCGCGAGCTGGGCACGTTGCTGATCGACCTCGGCAGGCTCTACCACGCGGAGGCCGACGAACTCTCGACGATCGAGGTCAGCGATCCGACATGACGACCGCGCGGCCGCTGGTGTCGAACTCGTGCGCCAGCGTCCGCAGCGGCTGCCCTCCGGCGGCCCACGCGGCCGTCCAGGTCAGGCACTCGGCCGCGCCGTTGCCGCCGCGCTCCACGAGGTCGGTGCCGATCGAGTCGAGCCAGTCCCAGGACGTGCCGCCGATGCCGGTCAGGAACGACTCGTCCCACGCCTGCACCAACGAGCGGATGGTCCCCTCGGCGCGGGCGCGTTCGTTGACGGACTTGATCCACGCCTGGCGCTCCTCCTCCGTGAGCACCACGCCGGTCTCCGGCTCGCGGAAGCCCGGCAGGTCGTGGGCCAAGCCGCCGGAGCCGACGTAGAGCACGCGCCGGTCGGCGAAGAACTCGCCCACCTGACGTCCCAGCGCCGCCGCACGACGGAAGGTGGCGTGGGGCGGCGAGGCGCAGTTGACGAAGATCGGCAGGACGGGCTTGGCGTCGATCGAGCCCAGGAGGTCGCGGGTGGTGTGGCCGAAGGCGTGGTCCAACGCCGCCTCGTAGGCAGTGGCGATGTCGAACTCGTGCGCCACGAGGTCGGCCACCAGCGAGCGCCCCAACGAGGAAGGCACGTCGTAGGCGCCGACCGGGCCGGCGACATCGCCTTGGGCGGTGGCGGACAACACCACGGCGAAGGTCGGGACGACCGCGCGGAAGGCGCGGCGGTGGTCGGTGCCGAAGAAGACGACCAGGTCCGGGTCGAACGCGTCGACGGCCTCGCGGGCAGCGCCGATCGCCTCGCGCACCGGGCCGTGGGGTGCGCTGGGCAGGGTGATGAGGTGCGAGGCGCAGACCGTTAGGCGGTTCTTCACCGGGCCAGTCTAGGTTCCGGGGCGTGACGAGACGTGCACTTGCGGTGATCATCACCGCGGTCCTCCTTGCGCCCGTTGCCCCAGCTCACGCCGACGTCGCCAGACGCATCGAGACCGACCACACCGAGAGACCCGTCGCTCCTGGCGTCACGCTCAGCTCGTTCGACTGGTACCGGCCGGACGGGTGGGTCCGGGGTGACGCGCTCACCGTCGACCTCACCCGAGCCCAGGTCGGCTACGTCGATCCCGGCATCGTCGCGCACGCCGCTCCCCTGTCGCAGCAGGCGCCCAGAGCCGTCGCGGCGATCAACGGGGACTTCTTCGACATCAACAACTCTAACGCGCCGGAAGGCGTCGGCGTCCAGGACGGCGAGCTGCGGAAGTCGGGCAGCGGCCGGGCCGTGGGCATCGACGCGGCGGGCATCGGCAGCGTGATGGAGACCTTCTTCGAAGGCACGCTCAACGGCACGCACGAGCTGACGCAGCTCAACAGCGCGAAGATCGACGTGGACGGCATCGGCGTCTTCAGCCCGTTGTGGGGCACGTACAGCAGAGCGCGCGCCACGCAAGGTGCGTCCAATACGGCCGAGGTCATCGTCGAAGACGACGTAGTACGCACAGTCGGCATTCCGGGCAACGAGCCGATCAAGGGCCTCGCGCTGGTCGGCCGGGACAAGGGCGCGGACGTCCTCAGAACCCTCAAGCCCGGCGACCGGGTCGAGGTCAGCTACCGGAACCGCACGAGCAACGGCAGCGAGCCGCGCACGGCCATCGGCGGACGCCACCTGCTCGTCGAGAACGGCAGGAACGTCGCCCCGGCCGACCCGCTGCACCCGCGCACCGCCGTCGGGTTCTCCGCAGACGGCAAGAAGATGCAGATGCTGACCGTCGACGGACGGCAGAGCGCCTACCTGCAGGGCCTCGACCTGCGCGACCTCGCCGACGCCATGATCGAACTCGGCGCGCACAACGCCCTCAACCTCGACGGCGGCGGCTCGTCGACCATGCTCGCCCGCGAACCCGGCACCACCGGGCTGAAGGTCGTCAACACGCCCTCGGACGGCGGCGAACGCCCGATCCCCAACGGCCTCGCGCTCTACTCCCCCACGGGCTCACAACGCCTCGCCGGGTTCGACATCAAGACCGCGAGCACCCGCGTCTTCCCCGGCATGACGCGCCGGATGACCGTCCGCGGCCACGACGAGACGTTCGGACCGGCGCCGAGCGAGCACGTCTCACGCGCCACGAACGGATGGGCGATCGGCGACACCTTCCACGCTTCTCCCCACCCCGGATCCGCGACGTTCACCGCCTTCCGCGGCCTGACGACGAAACACCAGCAGCTCACCGTCCTGGGCAGGCTCACCAGACTCGCCCCGGAGCAAAGAAGGATCAGCCTCGGCGACGGCGAGCGCAAGCCTTTGCGCGTCAACGGCTTCGACCGCAAGGGTTTCAGCGCGCCGATCGAGCGCGCGGACCTCGACCTCAGCTACGACCGGAGGATCATCGAGATCACCCCGGACCTCCAGATCAAGGCGCTCCAGGCCGGTGCCACCACGATCAAGGCGCGCGCCCAGGGCGAGGAGACCCAGATAGCCGTCACGGTGGGCGTGCGGGAACAGCTGATCGCCGACTTCGCAGACGCTCCACAGTGGACCTTCGGATCGGCCAGAGCCAGCGGTAGGGCGGAGCCCGACCCGGACGGCCACACCGGCGCAGGCCTGAGGCTGAGCTACGACTTCACGCAGTCGACCGGCACCCGCACCGCCTACGCCGTCCCGCCGCGCCCGCTCCAGGTCGGCGGGCAACCCCTGTCGCTCGCCGCCTGGGTGCACGGCGCGGGCAACGGCGAGTGGACGGCGTTCACGGTGACCGACTCGACAGGACAGTCGCGGTCGCTCTACGGCCCGCACGTCACGTGGCACGGCTGGCAACGCGTCGAGGTCGCGGTGCCGCCGGAGCTCAGGTTCCCGGTCCAGGTCACGAGGTTCACCGTGATCGAGACACAGGCCGACCGCTCCTACACCGGCCAGCTCACCGTCGACGACATCACCGCGCAGGTGCCGCCGGACGTCACCCTCCCGCCGACGCAGGACCTGCGCGAGGACCACGTCGGCAAGGCCGAGGGCTGGACGTTCGCGGTCCTGTCCGACGCGCAGTTCGTCGCCAGGAACCCCGACAGCGACCTGGTGAAGTCCGCGCGCCGCACCCTCCAGGAGATCAGAAGGTCACCAGCCGAGTTCGTGGTGATCAACGGGGACTTCGTGGACGAGGCGTCACCGGAGGACCTGAAGCTCGCGAGAAAGATCCTGACCGAGGAGCTCGGCGACTTCCCCTGGTACTACGTGCCGGGCAACCACGAGATCATGGGGCCGGGCACGATCGAGAACTTCCGCCGCGAGTTCGGCGCCACGCACCGCACGTTCGACCACAGGGGCACGAGGTTCGTGCTGCTCGACTCCTCGACCGGAACGCTGCGGGGCGGCGGCTTCGAGCAGATGGAGATGCTCCACACGGCACTCGACACGGCGGCGGGTCAGGCCGTCGTGCTGATGCACCACCCACCGCGCGACCCCACGCCCGCGCGCACGAGCCAGCTCGCCGACCGCCTGGAAGCGGAGCATTTCGAAACCCTGCTGTCCGAACGAGACGAACCCACGGCGTTGGTCACCGGGCACGTCGGCGGGTTCTTCGCGTCCACAGTGGACGGCGTCGCGCAGGTGATCAACGGCAACTCCGGCAAGGCACCCGCCGAACCGGGTGGCTTCACCGGCTGGACGCTCGTCGGCGTGACGGACCGGAACATCAGGGCCGAGATCCGGCCGCACGTGGACGCGCTCCAGGTCACGGCTCCGGCGACGCTGCGATCGGGCGGCGCGGAAACGGTTGCGGCCACGGTGAAACAGGGTGCGAGGCAGATCCCGGTCCGTTATCCGATCGGCGCGGTGTGGGAAGGGTCACGTGGATTGCACGTGGGCGACAAGGCCGGACTCCGGCCGTGGCACGTCGCTTGGCTCGAACCGGACAAGGGTGTCCTCACCGGAATCAGGCCTGGTCAGGCGAAGATCTCGGTCACGGTCAACGGCGTGACGGCCGGCGCCGAGGTTCGCGTGGAGGCGACGAATGCCGCCTGAGCTGGTCTGAGTGAGTGCGATGTGAGGCGGTGGGGGAAGATACTCCCCATGACCACCGCCGACAACGGTTTCGCCGACCTGGGGCTGCGCTCCGACATCCTCAACGCACTCACCACGCTGGGCTACGAGGAGCCGACGCCGATCCAGAGCGAAGCGATCCCGCCCCTGCTCGCGGGCAACGACCTGCTGGGCCAGGCGGCGACGGGCACCGGCAAGACGGCGGCGTTCGCGCTGCCGCTGCTCGAACGCATCGCCGACCAGATCGGCAAGGGCGAGAAGCCGCTCGCCCTCGTGCTCGCCCCGACCCGTGAACTGGCCGTGCAGGTGTCCGAGGCGGTGCACCGCTACGGCCGGCACATGGGCGCCCGCGTCCTGCCGATCTACGGCGGCCAGCCGATCGGCCGCCAGCTGCGCGAGCTGTCCCGCGGCGTCGACGTGGTGGTCGCGACCCCCGGCCGCGCCATCGACCACCTCCAGCGCGGCACGCTGCAGCTGAGCGACCTGAAGGTCGTCGTGCTCGACGAGGCCGACGAGATGCTCGACATGGGCTTCGCGGAGGACATCGACGCGATCCTCACCGAGACCCCGGCCGAGCGGCAGACCGTGCTGTTCTCGGCCACGATGCCCCCGCGCATCGACCGCATGGCGAAGAGCCACCTGCGCACCCCGACGCTCATCCAGATCGAGCGCGAGAAGACCGAGCCAGGCGAGGCCCCGCGCGTCCGCCAGACCGCGTACCTGGTCCGCCGCGAGCACAAGCCCGCCGCCCTGGGCCGCGTCCTGGACGTCGAGTCGCCCACCGCCGCCGTGGTCTTCTGCCGCACCCGTGACGAGGTCGACCAGCTCACCGAGACGCTGAACGGCCGCGGCTACCGCGCGGAGTCCCTGCACGGCGGCATCAGCCAGGAGCAGCGCGACCGGGTCATGTCCCGCCTGCGCTCCGGCACGGCCGACCTGCTGGTCGCCACCGACGTGGCCGCCCGAGGCCTCGACATCGAGCAGCTCACGCACGTCGTGAACTACAACGTGCCGTCCGCCCCCGAGGCCTACACCCACCGCATCGGCCGCGTCGGCCGCGCGGGCCGTGAGGGCGTCGCGATCACGCTGGTCGAGCCGCGCGAGAACTCGATGCTCAAGACGATCGAGCGCGTCACCAAGACGAAGATCCCCGTCGAGAAGGTCCCGACCGTCGCGGACCTGCGCGCCCGTCAGCTGGAGCTGACCCGGTCGTCGCTGCACGAGTCGCTGCTCGAGGACGACCTGTCGCGCTTCCGCGTCGTCGTCGAGACGCTGGCCGACGAGTTCGACGTCATGGAGATCGCCCTTGCCGCGGTGAAGCTGGCGCACGAGGCGTCTGGTGCCGCCGCTGACGAGGAGGAGATCCCGGAGGTTCGGCCTCGGGAGGACCGGCCGCGTCGCGACGGTGCGCCTGCTGGGCCTCGGCGGGAGCGTCGTGGGCCGTCGGAGGGCATGACCCGGCTGTTCCTGGGTGCCGGTCGGTCTTCCGGTATTCGGCCTCAGGACATCGTCGGGGCCATCACCGGGGAGACCCAGTTGAAGGGGCGGGACATCGGGGCGATCGAGATCGCTGACCGGTTCTCGCTGGTCGAGGTGCCTGGGCCGGCTGCGAACGACGTGATCGACCAGTTGCGTGACGCCACGATCAAGGGGAAGCGCGTGACGATCCGTCGGGAGCGTCAGCCCCGCTAGGTTTTTGGATTGGTGCGGCCCCGGTGCGTTTGCGCCGGGGCCGTTTGCCGTTTGGGGTCCTGTTCCAGCGGGGTTGGTCGCGTTCCAGCGGGGTTGGTCGCGTTCCTGGGGTTTGGTCGCCTTGCGAGGGTGGTCCATCAGGCAGTGACGAAAGACCTGGGGTGTGCGATTGGGGCTTGACTTCGGGGCCCTTGCGAGGCGCTCATCGGCCGGAAAAGGCCGGGCTGAAAAGCGCCCGG